>CAIYDQ010000010.1 GCA_903925075.1 uncultured Geobacter sp. | reverse complement strand
CTAATCAACATGGCATACCTTATAGCTGGCAAGCTCGATTTCAGGCTTCCTGCTACCCACTCGGTATAGCGATGGGCCAAATTGTCTTACGTACGTTGCGTTTGGTCAAGAATATACAATCGCTCGGCATCATGTACTACCACAAGGAACCAAACAGCCTCTACCAGAAGGAAGACATCTATGCGCTGCAGGCAAAGTTCGGATTCAACATAATAGATCTCCCGATTCTCAGCAAAGAGACCATGCAAGAGACTTTCCTTACCATGTTGGAAAAAAAGCCGGACGTAGTGATCTTCCCTTCGGATTCCTTCGTCAAAGCCAACGCGGACCAGATAATTGCCACTCTCAACAAGCACAAGATTCCTTCCATCGTAATTATTCCCGAGATGGTCCAAGAGAACAACGCGCTCCTGGCTCTTGGGCCCGATTACTATACCTTGGGTCAACTGGCGGCAGGAAACGCAATAGAAATACTCAGAGGGAAAAAACCCTCTGATCTACCGGTGCGGACAGTCGACCGCCTGAAGATCGTTGTCAATATGCGGACCGCCGACAAACTGGGCATCATTTTTCCAATCCAGCTCCTCATGTTCTCCAACGTCATTCACTAATAGGGGGCAGTCATGTTACACCAGTTTCTTTCTTTCATATTAGCCGACCAGAACATGATGGTGATCAGAGGCGTAGTTCCTTGCCTCGTGGTCATTTATCTCGGTTTCGTGGTCGGCCGCTTGGACAAGACGGAGCACGAGAAAACTCTGTCGAGTCTCATCCATTACGTATTTTCCCCCTGCCTTGTTTTCTCCACCCTCCACAGGCACGGCTTCAGCTGGCAAGAGGTGGAGGTCATAGGCACCGCGGCATTTATGATGGTGGCAATGATGCTTCCGGTGGCATTGTTCTTAAAGAGGCGAGGCAAAGTGGCGGATAGCAGCTACCTGCTGGGCATGTTATTCATGAGCACTGGCTCTATACTCCCGCCCATGGCGCTTTTTCTCTTTGGCAACGAAGGCCTGGCCAAGGCGATTATTTTCCACCTTTTCATCTCCCTGCTTTTTTATTCCGTGGGGAGCTGGCTGGTATCTGGAAGCACTGAATTCAAACGTTTTTTCAGGAGTCCCTCCACCTTAGTCGCCGCATTGGGAATTTTTGTCGCAGTTACGCCTCTCTCCTTTCCCGAAAGCATCGACGGCCTCTTAAACGGCGCCGAGCAAGGACTCGACATCATCGGCTACGGAGCGCTGCCGCTACTGCTCCTTAGCTTGGGCTACCCCTTGAGCAGACTGAAAACCGACCAATTCTCCTTCGGCATTCCGGCGGCCCTTGCCAGGACAGTGGCGGGACCTGCGATCGCGATGTTTACCGTTTTCCTGCTGCGGGAAATCGGACTGCTCGATTTGGAAAAGGACTACTTTGTGCTCGGCTATATCGATCAGAGGACTACCGAGGCCGTCATAATACTGGGCGGCGCTATGCCGGCCTCCATGTCCACCTACTTGTATTGCAAATGGCGCGGCAGTCACGTGAACGAATCCCTTTCTGCCATGTTCGTCAGTAGTGTATTGGGACTCTTGTCGATCCCCTTGGTGCTTTTCCTGGTGGGGAGGCTGATATTCGCCTCCTGAAGCCAAGAGAAGGCAACTGCAGGCGCTGCCGGTCCACGAGAAAACTCTTTTCAACTCATTCATGCAGGGAAAATCGAACTAAGCCTTAAGGGAGCGTACGGACATGCCTATTTCCTTGTCGCCAGAACTGATTTTGATATGCAAAGGGATCATCCCGTCCTTCGCCATCACATTTGTGGGGTTCCTCCTGGGTAGATGGGATAAATCACTACACCAAAAAACGATATCCAACCTCATATACTACCTATTCTCGCCCTGCCTGGTATTCACCTCTTTGCACAAGCGATCCTTCGACCTACGGGAATTTTGCGTAATCGGTGGAGCGGTGGTTTTCATCATCGCACTTATGGTGCCCCTGGCTTTCCTCTTCAAGAAGACTTCCGGTATCCGTGAAAACGGCTACTATCTTCCCATTATCTTTATGAGCACAGGCACGCTGTCTCTTCCAATCTCTCTGCTTTTGTACGGGAACGAAGGGTTGGCAAAATCGGTCATGTTCCACTTGGTCAACATATTAGTCCTGTATTCTTTCGGCGTCTACATCGTCTCCGGCAAGGCGTCCCTGAAAAACATCCTCATCATTCCAGCGCTTAGTGCGACCATACTCGCCATATTGGATGCAAAATTCCACCTTAGTTCGAACCCCGCTTTTGCAGGCCAAATGCTGGGCGTCGCCGTGAAGGGGGTTGAGGTCATCGGCTATGGCGCCGTCCCCCTCATGATCCTATGTTTCGGGTACTCGTTAAACAGCACCAAGAAGACGGATATGAAGGACGGCCTGCCCGGCGGACTTCTTAAAATCATTGGCGGACCGCTGCTTGCGCTACTGATCATCTACATCTACAGGGCGACCGGGGTCATGCACGCAGCAGGCGCGAATGACATATTGCTTCATCTGGACAACCGAACAACCGAAGCCGTCATCATGCTTAATGCCGCCATGCCCGGACCGATAATGGCGTACATGCTTAACGTCAAGTTCGACAGCTGCCCGCTGAAAGCTGCCGCCATGCTCTCCATCGGCACGCTTGGCTCAATCGTGACAATCCCTCTCACATTCCACTTAATGCAAATGTTCATATTTAAATGAAACAGTGCCGACCAGCAAGGCAGGGTTGCACGGCTGCATGGCTGCACGGGGTAACCTGGCTTAGACTCGGCGGCGGGAGAAACCTAATATGAGCTTGCCCATAATCATTAAAAACGCCTCAATATACCTTAAAATCATGGCATCCTTGTGTCTTTTGGTTCTCATCCCGATCATCGGATTGACGATATACCATTACGTACACCAGAGGCACTATTCGGCGCTGACCGAAGTAGAGAAACTGAAATTTTATTCGATGTCATTGTCATCCGAAGTTGACGGTTATTTATCGGGTCATCAGATTTTAGTTCAAGCATTGGCGCTGGACCCGCAGTTGCAGGATTTGGTGCAACTGCACTCCTCCGACCGCGTGGAAGTGACACCCATCCAAGCCTGGTTGGAGCAACAAACCCCGATATCACAGGAAATAGAGTCTTATTTCGTTCTTAACCGGAAAGGGATTTGCATCGCATCGACGGAGCCGTCATTTATAAGTAAAAACTATTCGGTCAGACAGTACTTCAGCGATGGAATGGCTGGCCGCCTTCATGTCAGCGACTGGTCGGTAGGTCTAACCACGCATAAACCCGGCGTTTTTTTCGCATCGCCGATTAAAAAGAATGGACACCCAGTCGGCGTGATCGTCCTGAAAATCAACGCCAGTAAAATATTCGAAACGCTGCGGCGAAGCAAGGATGATGCCTTGAGTATCCTCCTCGTAAACAGAATGGGAGTCGTGCTTGTTTGTAACAAGCCTGAGCAGGTTTACCACTCTCTGTCTCCGCTTAGCAACGATGAAAAAAAACAGCTGGCCGCGTCTCAGCAATTCGCCGATTTTCAGGTTTCAGGGTTGGACATGCCCAAACTGAAAACGGCTCACGACAGGGTCCTGCAAAAAGGAGGCACCGAAACCTGCGAATACCAATTGAGCGGATTGAGCAAAGTGGCTGCGTTGAGCAGGCTTAAAACCCAGCCATGGAGCATAATTATTTCTCAACCGCTCGACACGATCTATAGCGACTCAAAGATCATCCTATTCAGCGCGATTGTCATAGCCGTGATACTGCTGGTTGTCACGCTATTACTCGGATTTCTCCTCACGAATCATATTACCGGCCCCGTCAACCACCTCTTACAGGTCATCAACATGTTTGGCAGTGGCGACATGAACGTCCGTGCCGTTGTTGAATCGCAAGATGAAATAGGCATCCTCGCGAAATCTTTCAACGCGATGGCAGTAACAATACACGACCAGACTGATAATTTGGAACAAAAGATAAAGGAGCGCACTACGGATTTGAAATTAGCCTATCGGGATTTGGAACTAGCCTATGAGGAGATAAGTAAACTCTCCAACACTGACGCCTTGACGGGATGTTATAACAGACGTTTTCTTGAGGATGCTCTTGAGAAGGAGCTATTACGCTCGGGTCAGGAAAAAGTGTATATTTCGATCTCCATTTGCGATATCGATTTCTTTAAAAAGGTGAACGACACCTATGGGCATGCCGCCGGTGACCGTGTGCTTGTCGAGTTCGCTTCAGTGCTAAAGGAAGTCATACGCAAAGATGCGGATGTGGTTTGCCGCTATGGCGGAGAAGAATTCGTCATTATTTTCCCGAACACCCCCATTGACAGAGCGCATATTCTAGTTGAAAGAATCAGAACTGCCGTCGAAAAAAAGACATTCGTCTACGGCGAATATACTTTTAAAATTACTGCCAGCTTTGGGGTTACATCGGTCATTCCATCTACAGCGCGCGATATAAGTGTCGCTTCGTTTATAGGCAAGGCTGACGACCTACTTTACATCGCGAAAAATGGCGGGCGGAATCAAAGCAAAGCGGAAGAACTAAAAGCCGGGTCATAAACTCGGCTCGTCGCCGGATTGTGAAATTGCGGCCACTCAACTTGCCAAACGCGCAATGCCCATCTATTTTTTGAGCGACCTGAACGGTACCAACTGACCGTCGTGTACTATTTCCAGATAGACGTTGCTTTGTCCTTGATGGTTTTCAGGCGAAAATGTCAGTTTAATCCCACCCATGTCAGCATCCTTCATTCCTTCATAGGCCTTGATGAAGCCTTCTTGCGTCGGCGGATTGCCGGCTTTCTCTAGCGCCATCACCATGGACTTGGCGGTTAAGCAACCTTCCATTGTGATCGCGTTGAAACCGGAATCCCCCGGGTTCTTGTCCACCGCATCCTTGCATTCTTTGGTCAGCGGCAGGCTAAGATCCCGCAAAGGAGGCACCACTTGGGTCATGATGAGCCCCTCCGCGGCGGGGCCGGCAACCCTCACCAGATTCGATCCGCCGGCGAAGGAACCGGTGGCGACGTAGCTCTTAACCCCTTCCTTTCTCGCTGCCTTTACGAATTCCGCTCCTGCCGCATAGACCGATCCTAGAATGATGACATCCGGCTTTCCCGTCATGATCGCAGCCAGTGCCGAGGTAACCGCCTCGGTGCCCCGCTCGAAGGAGCCTTTTGCGGCAAGAGTCAGGCCGTGACGTCTCAGCGCGTTCTCCGTACAGGTAAGCACGTCGATGCCGAAGGTGTCATTTTGGTAGAACACGGCGAAGCGTTTGGCCCCGCCCTCGCGCACGAGCAAATCGACAAGCCTATCTATCTCCTGCTGGTGGCTTGCGCGAATGTTAATGATTTCGTGTGTGACCGGCCTTCGGAAAGTGGACGCCCCGGAGCGTGGTGCTACGAAAGGAAGTTTGTATTCTTTCACGATCGGCATTATCGAAACGCCGTTGGAGGTGCCGACGGTGCCAACTACTGCAAATATCTTCTCCTCGATTAACTTGAGCAGGCCGTCCACTGTCTTGTCAGGAATGTACTGGTCGTTCAGGCAGATAAGTTCGAGATTCTTCCCATTCACGCCGCCTTTGTCGTTCACGGCTTTGAAATACGCGTCGACACCTACCTTCATCGACCTGCCAGCCTCTTTGTTTGGTCCGCTCTGGTCGTTGACCATGCCGATTTTGATGGTGCCCCCAGCCGACTCCGCGGCTTGTCCTTCCGCGACCCCTATGAACAACGCTCCGGCGATTAAATAAATTTTTTTCATTTTACTCGCTCCTTTATTCAAGCATCCGCATGATTGGCGGGACTCCGGCCGGGCAAAGCCGACAAGATTAGACAGCACCATAATACAAACTAATTAGGCATTAGCAAGGCCAGCTCGCTAACTGGAATATTTTTGGCACAGGGTAGTTTTAGTGCCTGAGAAGGCGAACAAGGCGAGAGGGCGTGACAGAACATGCAGGAGATAGCCGGGGCCTTCACCGGGCGGCTCAGTTGGAGAGCTATGAACGGGGATTGATCCGCGACGCGTTGCGCGCGGCGAAGGGGGTGGTAGTCGACGCGGCGACCCTTTTGCAGGTTCCCAAGAAGACCCTCTACGACAAGTTGACCCGCCACGGCCTGGAGCCGGAGCTATTCCGCCGATGGCGACGCTGACGCTGATGGCGACGCCAACGCCGATGGCGATGCTGATGGCGACTGCGATGGCGGCGAGGCGGCGACGCTCCGGTCGACGAGCGCAGCTTGCTCCTCCGCCGTGAACTCAGCGCCCCGGCAGCAATTCCTGCCGCCACTTTTGGCTTGATACAGCATGCGATCGGCCGTCTCCAGCAGATACTGCGGCTCGCAGTCGGGGTCCGGAATCATCACCGCCACCCCGAGGCTCACGGTCACCACATCGCCGGACGGCGACGTTTCATGCCGCAACCCCAGCCCCTCCACGGCCCGCCCCAGCGCCTGGGCCAGGGCCATGGCTCCCTTGAGCCTGGTCTCCGGCAGCAGACAGACGAATTCTTCGCCGCCGTAGCGGGCCAGGAAATCGCCGGGGCGCTTCAGTTGCTCCTTCATGACCCGGGCCACCTCCTTCAGGCACAGATCCCCCGCGCCGTGGCCATAGGCGTCGTTGTACAGCTTGAAGTGATCCACATCGGAAATGATGATCGCCAGCGGGGTGAGACTGCGGCAACAGCGCCGCCACTCCCCGTTCAGGGCATCGTCGAAATAGCGCCGGTTGGCGACCCCGGTCAGCCCGTCGACGAAGGCCAGCGAGCGCAGCAGATCCGCCTGACGCTTGATGGTCAGGTGGGTGCGCACCCGCGCCCGTACTATCGGCAGGGAGACCGGCTTCGTGATGAAATCCACCCCCCCGGCCTCGAATCCCCGCTCCTCGTCCTCGATGCCGCCGCGCGTGGTGATGAAGATCACCGGGATGTTTTGGGTGGCGGGATCGAACTTGAGTTCGGCGCAGACGCGATAACCGTCCATCTCCGGCATCATCACGTCCAAAAGGACCAGGTCGGGGAGATGGCGGCGGCAAAGCTCCAGCGCCTGCCGACCCGAGGTGGCGGACAGGACGTCGTAGTCCCCCTTGAGCATCTGGTTCAGCATCAGGATATTGGTGGCGTCGTCGTCCACCACCAGAATCCGGTAACGAGGGGCGGGAGCGTAAGGCGAAGCTATGCTGGCTGCCGGCTGATTCATGGCGTTTCCTCCTGCAAAACCGCGTTCAGGACACTGCAGTACTCAAAGGCTGCGCAAAAATCGAGCTGCTCGATCGCCTCGGCGATCCACTGCATGCGCTCGGCGGGCAGGATGGCTGTAAACTGCTGACGGAACGAGCCGAAACAATCGACCGCTTCCATGTTGGATTCCTCCAGAAAAGCCATCAGTCGCTGCAGGTGGTCGAGGACCGCGGCCGGCGGCAAGCCGGCTTTCCCGGCTCCGACGGCCGGCTCGCCGTAGCGGTCGGCCACGATCTCCAAGGACGAGAGCGCCTCGGCCAAAAGCGCCTGGAAGCGCTCCCGGAGCTGCCGCAGTCCGGCGGCATGCTCCTTTTGCGCCAGCGCTTTTTCCAGCTCCTGGACGCACTCGCTCAAGGCAAAGGCCCCCATGTTCAGCGCGACCCCCTTGAAGGTGTGCAGCAGTTCGCTTGCAGCCGCGGCGTCGCCGGCGGCAAGCAGTTGCGTCATCTGCTCCCCTACCTCTTGATACCTGCCACAGACCATGCGGGCGATCTGGCTGTACAGCAAGCGGTTGCCGTTCAGCCGCTTCAGCGTGTTGCCGAGATCGAGGCCGGGAAGCCCGGCGATTTCCCGGTCGTCCAACACGAACGGCTCGCCCCGGTGGTCGGTCGACGCCGCCTGCTCCGACTCGTTCAGGACGCAGTAGCACCCCAGGGTCTCAACCAGCAGCTCCACCTGGATCGGCTTGGTCAGGTGGGCGTTCAGCCCCGCTTCCAGGCAGCGCTGCCGGTCGGCCTCGAAGGCGTTGGCGGTCATGGCGATGATGGGGAGCGCCGCCTCGCCCAGCGCGTTGCGGATCTCGCCGGTCGCCTGGTAGCCGTCCATGACCGGCATCTGCAGGTCCATCAGCACCGCGTCGAAGCGGGCCTCCCCGTCGCGCACGCGCGCCACCGCTTCCCGCCCGTCGTCCGCCACCACCACCCGGGCGCCCTCCCCTTCCAGGATTTCGCGCGCCACCAGTTGGTTCACCTTGTTGTCTTCCACAAGCAGTATCCGCAGCCCCTGCAGGCGCCGCTTGAATTCGCGGCCGCTGCCGGCGGGCATCAGCTGGTAACCCCGGCTGGCGTCCGCCACCGCGTCCAGCAGCATGGAAGCGGTCAGCGGTTTCAAGAGCAGACAGTCGACCGGACCCGGCTCTCCCCGCCGGGCCTCCAGTGCGGCCTCTCGGCCGTAGGAGGTAGCCAGCACCACCAGCGGCGTCCCCCGCTCCCTGCAAAGCCGCCGGATGCGGCGCCCAGCCTCGACCCCCTCCACGCCCGGCATCCTCCAGTCGATCAGGACGGCGTCGTAGCCGCGGCCGCCGGCCAGGCTCTCTTCCAGCAGCCCCAGGGCCTGACGGCCGTCCTCGGCCAGCTGCGCGCTCCAGCCAAAGGAGGCGATCATCTGCGCCAGGGCCTCGCGCGCCGTCGGGTTGTCGTCGGCCACCAGCAGGCGCAGCGGCGCGGCGCCGGGGGAAACGGCGTCGCCCGCGCCCGCCCCTGCGGCCGGCGCCAGGCCGAAAACGACGCTGAAGCGGAACTCGCTCCCCTCTCCCGGTGCGCTGGACACCTCGATCTCGCCTCCCATGAGACGGACCAGCCGGCTGCTGATGGCCAGCCCCAACCCCGTGCCGCCGAACCTGCGGCCGGTGGAGGCCTCCGCCTGGGTGAAACCTTCGAAAATCCGCTGCAGGTCGTCGGCGTCGATGCCGATGCCGGTGTCGCGGATCGACACCTGCAATTGCGCGCGCTCGGAGCTTACCGAGGCCAGCGAAACCGAGAGCACCACCTCGCCGCGGTCGGTGAACTTCACCGCGTTGCCGGCCAGGTTGATCAGCACCTGCCGCAGACGCAGCGGGTCCCCCACCAGCCGGTCGGGAACGTCGGAGCCGACGCGGAACAGCACCTCGATGTCCTTTTCCTGCGAGTTGGCGGAGAGGATCACCGACATGTCGCGCAGCAGGTGGTCCAGGCGAAAGGGGACCTGCTCCAACTCCATCCTCCCCGCCTCCACCTTGGAGAAATCGAGGATGTCGTTCAGGATGTCGAGCAAAGAGGTGGCGGCGTTTTGCACCTTGCCGGCGTAATCCCACTGCCGCGGGTTCAAGCCGGTCTTTTGCAGCAGATAGACCAGCCCCAGGATGGCGTTCATCGGCGTGCGGATCTCGTGGCTCATGTTGGCCAGGAATTCGGTTTTCGCCTGGTTGGCGGCGTCGGCCGCCGCCAGCGCCCGGTGCAGCGCCGCCTGGGCCTGCCGGCGCTCGGTGACGTCCTCGTTCACCCCGACCACGCGCAGGGCGTTGCCGGCGGCGTCGAAACCGACCCGGGCGACCGCCTTGATGCTGCGCAGCTCGCCGTCCCCGCGCCGGATGCGGAACACGGCGCTGAAGGGCTCCCCCCCCCGATGGCCGTCTGCAGGAGGGCTTCGGTAGCCGCCAGGTCCTCCGGGAGCACCGCGTCGCGCCATGCCCGGTAATCCGCCGGAAAGGCCGCCGGGTCGGCGCCGTAGAGGGCGAACATGGCCTGGTCCCAAAGGAGCTGACCGGTGCGCGGGTCGTAGTCCCAGACCCCCACCCCGGCCGCGCCGGTCGCCAGGTGCAGGCGCTCGGCGCTCTCCCTGAGGAGCAGAGCGGAGTCGGCATTCTGCCGCTCGAATTGCCGCTGCCGCAGCCGATAGCGGTACAGCCCGGCCGTAGCCGCGACCACCAGCAGCAGGTAGAGCCCGGCCCGCACCATGGTTTCGTAGCGCCAGACGTCGTAGACCGCGTCCCGATCCCGGCTGACCGCCACCAGCAACTGCCGGTCCATCTTCAGGCCGGCCGGCCGCATCGTGCGCCACACCATCAGGCGCCTCTCTCCGGTGAGGTGGGCCGTGCCGGCATGGGTGGTGGTTTGCAGACCGCTGGCGCGGTGCCGGGCGAAAAAGGTGCCGGGCGCGGTCAGATTCCTCCCCAGCACGCGGTTCCCCTCGGGCACCATCATGAACAGCGTGCCGTCCTCGTGGGCGACCAAGGCCCGCATATCCGGCCGGTAACGGACCGAGGAGAGCAGGGTGGCGAAATATTCGGGGTCCAAAGTGGCGGAAACGACGCCGGCAAACTCGCCGCGGGGACCGCGGATGGTGCGGGTCAGGTTGAGGGCGAAGACGCCCAGCGAGGTCTTGAAAGGGGGGGAGACGTACAAGAGGCCGGCATCCGGTCTCAGGGCCGGAGTGCGGAAATATTCCCGGTCCTTGAAGTTCCTCCCCGCCAGTTCGGGACGGTTCGCCGCCTTGATGGTGCCTCGCGCGTCCACGATGGCCAGCGTGCGCACGCCGGACATGGCGCTGGTCAAGGTGGCGAGCCTCCCTGCGACCGACCGGCCATCGCCGCCGAGCCAGGAGCTGTCCCGCTGGAGCGCGGTCAGCACCTGGTTCACCGCATTGAGATTCCAGGCAAGATTCTTCTCGATCACTTGGGCCTGGGCGGACAGACGCTCCTGTTCCCGGGCGCCGACCCGCTGGTATTCCAGATAGCGGTTCACCCAGAGCACGCCGCCCAAGATCAGCAGCATACCCCCCAGCGCCGCCCAGGGGCCGGCCATCGTTTTCGCGAGCAGCCCTGATTGCCTCATGCTTAACCGTTTCTCCTTGTTCGAGGCACAATAACGGTTTAGTGACCATCTTGGCAAGCCGTTATTGCGGTTTTCCCCGGTGGAGAAGCCCGGCGGCCGCAGCCGGCGGCCGGGGACTGTAAGAATTCGTCAGAAAAAGTTCTTTTCTTGACGCTGAAAATGGCATATTATCGGCGCAACTTGTAGCAGAAGGGGTCGCCGCAGTATGAAAAGCTACCTTCCAGGCTCATTGCAAACGTTGCGCATCATCCTGGTGGAGGATAACGACGAGTTGCGCCTGTTGCTGGTCACCGGGCTGGGCGCCTTCGGGCATCAGGTCCGCGGGGTCGCCAACGGCCGGGAACTGGACGCCGCCATGGCCGAGGCGCCGGCCGACATGGTGATTCTGGACATCGGGCTCCCCGGCGAGGACGGCATGTCCATCGCCAAGCGCCTGCGGCGGACCTGCAAATGCGGCATCGTCATGGTGACCGCCTACGGCAGGGTTGACGACCGGGTGCACAGCTTCGGCAGCGGCGCAGACCTGTATTTCGTGAAGCCGGTCGATCTGCGAGAACTGGATGCCGCGCTGAAGAGCCTGGCGCAGCGCATCTTCGGCCGGGCCGACACCGCCTGGAGCATCAACGCCAAGACCTCCAAACTTTCCAACCCCCGAGGGGTGGAGATCCCGCTGACCGCGCAGGAATTGAATTTTTTGCGTACCTTGATCGAGACCCCCGGCGAGAACGTGCTGCGCAAAGACATCTTCCTGTCGCTTGGGCAGCCCAACGACCATTATGCCGACCGGCGCCTGGAAACCATGGTGAGCCGGCTGCGCTCCAAGGTGCGCTCGCTGGATGCCGATCACGAGTTGCCGGTTCATTCCCGACACAACCTCGGTTACGCCTTCCTCGCCGAAATCAACTGCGACTGAAACTGCACCGTACCTTCCCCAACCCGCTGCCGTTGCCGCTTCCCTCTCCCGGTAGGTTGCGTTGAACGGGTGCATCGTGAAACGCAACACGACCCTCCTGACCGTCGGCGTGGGTCGCATTCGTACCTCAACGCGACCCACGGGCTAACTTACCTTAAGGACCATTGCAGCAAAGCAGTCCCCCCTCCCCCATCATCAAACAGGACTTTTCGCAACGACTCAAGGGTACCGCTTCAGCCTGTTCCTCCCGCCTTCCCGCCCGCTACCGATACTCACGCCGTAAGATTTTGTCAGAAGATGTGAGATGATATAGGTTTCCATATGCAATTCATTAGGTTATTCTCCGGCTTCAATATCAGACTGATGTTGCTCTGTATTTTGGTGTACCAGGAGAATTTTTATGAAGAAATCGGCCGGCTACTCGCTGGGAGTTAAGCTCGCAGTCGGACAAGGAATCATCGTATTGGCGGTGATGGTTTTGTTCACCACGGCCATCACGGTCATCACCTCGAAGCGGGCAACTCAGGAAGCGGAGCAGGCGCTGGCGCAACAGGCGCAGGCGCTGGTCGATTCCATGTCCTCCTACCATGCGGCCCTCAGCGACGGCGCCGGCAGGCTCGCCGCCGTCTTTCGCTCCGACTTCCACGGCGCTTTCGCGCTGGATCCCTCCAAGAGCGTGGCGGTCGGCGACAAGCAGCTCCCGGCCCTCAGCTGCGGCGGCACGCCGCTCAACAACAACACGGAGATCGTCGACGGCTTCACCTCGATCACCCGGGCGGTGGCCACCATCTTCGTGCGCGCCGACGAAGACTTCGTGCGCGTCGCCACCTCGCTCAAGAAGGAGGACGGCAGCCGGGCGATCGGCACCGCCTTGGACCGCAATCATCCCGCCTACCAGGGGCTTTTGAAAGGCGACGAGTTCGTCGGCAAGGCCACCTTGTTCGGCAAGGACTACATGACCAAGTACCTGCCGGTCAAGGACGGCCAGGGGAAGGTGATCGCCGTGCTCTTCGTCGGCCTCGACTTCACCGACGGCCTCAAGGCGCTCAAGGACAAGGTCAGGGCGGTCAAAATCGGCAAGACCGGCTACGTCTACGCCATCGATGCCAAGGAGGGGAAGGATCAGGGCAAGCTGACCATCCACCCGGCCAAAGAGGGAAGCAACATCATCGAGGCGCAGGATTCCGACGGGCGCAAGTTCATTCGCGAAATGGTGGTCGGCAAGCAGGGGATGATCCGTTATCCTTGGATCAACAAGGAGATGGGCGAAACCTCTCCGCGCATGAAGGTTGCCGCCTATCGCTACCTCAAGGAATGGAACTGGGTGATCGGCGTCGGTTCCTATCTCGACGAATTCAACGGCGTCGCCCGTCTGGTCCGAAACACGGTAATGGCGGCTTCGGCCGTCGTCATCCTGCTGCTTTTGGCGATGCTCTTCGTGCTGGTCCGGCAATGGGTCAGCCTGCCGATTCGCCGGCTGATGGAACAGACCGAGCGCTACGCCTCGGGCGACTTCACCTTTGTTCACGAGGCGCCGACCCGGGGCGAAAAGCCCGAGGACGAGGTGGAGCTCCTGGCGATCGGCGTGGGGAGCATGGCGGTCTCCCTGCGCGACATCCTCTCCAAGGTGATGTCTTCGGCGCACGAGATCGGCGCCGCCGCCTCGCAGGTGAACGTGGCCGCGGAACGGATCGCCAGCGGCTCCGACGACATCGCGGCCAGGACCATCACCGTGGCCACCGCCGGCGAAGAGATGTCCTCGACCTCCGGCGACATCGCCAGGAACTGCCAGACCGCAGCCCATGGGGCGAAACTGGCCACCCAGGCGGCGAAGAACGGCACCCTGGTGGTGCAAAAAACGGTGACGGTCATGAACCAGATCGCCGAGAAGGTGCAGGAGTCGGCCAAGACGGTGGAAAGCCTGGGCGACCGCGGCGAGCAGATCGGCGAAATCATCGGCACCATCGAAGACATCGCCGACCAGACCAACCTGTTGGCGCTGAACGCGGCCATCGAGGCGGCCAGGGCCGGCGAGCAGGGGCGCGGTTTCGCCGTGGTGGCCGACGAGGTGCGGGCGCTGGCCGAGCGCACCACCCGCGCCACCCGCGAGATCGGCGAGATGATCAAGGCCATTCAGGTCGAGACCAAGGGGGCGGTTGCGGCCATGGTGGAGGGGGTGCACCAGGTGGAAGCCGGCACCGCCGAGGCGGCCAGGTCCGGCGAGGCCTTGATGGGGATCATGGAGCAGATCAACGACGTCACCATGCAGATCAGCCAGATCGCCACCGCGGCGGAGCAGCAGACCTCCACGACCTGCGAGATCGCCCACAGCATCCACCAGGTCACCGAAGTGGTGCAGGCGACCGCCTTGGGAGCGCACGAATCGGCCACTGCCGCGTCTCAGCTAAACGGCAACGCCAATGAGCTCCAGCGTCTGGTCGGAAGGTTCAAACTGTAAACGACCGTTTCATCACTCATCGATCTCTCGGAGGGGATATGAATCCTGAAGCGCTGCTGGCTGCTCCTTCGCTGGAGAACCAGTTCCCATTGGAGTTCCACAACGGTTTCAGGATCGCCACGCTCGCTTTCTGGTGCCTGTCCTGCGACAAGGCGATCCCGTTGGCCAAGGTGCACGGGCATGTCGGCAGCATCATGAAGAGCGTGGTCGACGTCACCGCCGCCGCGTCCTGCCCGTGCGGTCACCTGAACCGCTACCGCATCCGCCTGCACGACGACGCCACCTGCACCTACCTCAAAAACGGGGAGTGGGTAACCGAGGGGAAGGGGAACGCCAACAAGCTGAGCTTGTTCGGCCGCCTGCGACTGCAACTGCTGTTCCTCTGGATACGCTGGAAATGTTACTGGCTCGCCCGCACGCTGCGGATAATACAGCGGGATTTCCGCGAGAAGCACGGCTTGCCTCACGACGGGTAGCAGGCCCGCTCGGCCCGGTTGCCTGGGTAAAGGAAACCACGAATGGAAAAATCCTTGTCAAAATCAGGGGGGCGTCGTATCTTGGCGGGGGAGTAAGCGGGACTTAATGTCAGCGGGGGGAACCCATGAAACGTCTAACCAAGACTCTGATCGTCGACGATTCCGCGGCGGTTTTGGACATAATGCAGGCGATTCTCAACGACTACGGCATCGCGGATGTTTCGCAGGCCGTGGACGGCTCCAAGGCGGTGGCGCAATTCGAAGAGGCGCTCTCGGCGGGAAGCCCGTATGCGCTGGTGTTCCTGGACATCGTCATGCCGCGGTTGGATGGACAGGAGGCGCTGAAACGGATGCGGGCCGCTGAGAAGAAGGCGAAGGTCGCGCCAGGAGAGAGGGCGACCATCATCATGGTCACCTCGCTCCACTCCACCGACGACATGATGCACGCCATCATCGACGGCGACTGCGACGACTACCTGGTGAAACCTTTCGAGCCGGCGCACCTGCTGCACATGCTGGTGAAGTACGGTTTTCGCCAAGCCTAGACCGGCGGCATCCCCTGCAACCGCCGCTTATTTCTTCATGTCGATGCCGTAACTCTTGATCTTCCTGTGCAGGTTGCTCCGCTCCAGCTCGATCGCCTCCGCGGTCCTGGAGACGTTCCAGTCGTTGTCCTCCAGCTTCTGGATGATGAACTCCTTTTCGAACTCCTCCCGCGCCTCGCGCAGGCTGGAGAGTTCCAGCACGCTGTCCAGCTTGCCGACCCCCGCCTCCCTCCCGGCCGCCTCGGCGCACAGGTAGTCCGGCAGGTGGTTCACGGTGATGGTGCCGCCGGGGGTCATGATCACCAGCCGCTCCACGATGTTCTTCAACTCCCTCACGTTGCCGGGCCAGTCGTAGCGCCTCATCGCCTCCATCGCCTCGGGCACGATCAGCTTCAGCTCCCTCCCCTCCCGCCTGCAGTAGGCGTCGAGGAAATAGGCGGTCAAAAGCGGCAGGTCGTCGCGCCGCTCCCTCAGAGGCGGGACCTTGAAGGGAACCACGTTCAGACGGTAGAAGAGGTCCTCCCGGAAACTGCCGCTGCGGATCTCCTCCTCCAAAAGCTTGTTCGTCGCCGCCACCACCCTGACGTCGACCTCCAGGGTCCGGGTGCCGCCGACCCGCTCGAATTTCTTCTCCTGCAAAATCCTCAGCACCTTCGCCTGGGTCTTCAAGGACATGTCGCCGATCTCGTCCAGAAAGAGGGTGCCGCCGTCGGCCAGGTCGAACTTCCCCTTCTTCTGGGCCACGGCGCCGGTGAAGGCGCCCCGCTCGTGGCCGAACAGCTCGCTTTCGATCAGTTCCTCGGGGATGGCGGCGCAGTTGATCTCGATGAACGGCTTGCCGCGGCGCTGGCTGTGGAAATGGACCGAACGCGCCACCAGCTCCTTGCCGGTGCCGTTCTCGCCGGTGATCAGCACCGAGGCGTTGGTCGGGGCCACCATGCGGATCTGCTCGCGCAGGCGCACCATCGACTGGGAAGCGCCGATCATCTCGTGGCTTTGCAGCACCAGGCCGCGCAAGGAGGCGTTCTCCTCCTTCAGCCGCGTCATGGCCAGGGCGTTTTCCACGGTGACCACCACCTTCTCCAGCGAGAGCGGCTTCTCGATGAAGTCGTAGGCGCCCAGCTTGGTCGACTTCACCGCCGTCTCGATGGTGCCGTGCCCGCTCATCATGATCACGTTCAGCGAGGGGTGCAGTTCCTTTAGCCGCTGCAGCGTCTCGATGCCGTCCATCCTCGGCATCCAGATGTCCAAAAGCACCAGCCCCGGCAGCTCCCGCATGCACATGGCGAGAGCCTCGATGCCGTCCGCGGCGCAGACGGTCCGGTAGCCCTCGTCCTCCAGTATCCCGGCCAGCGACGAGCGAATCCCCTCTTCGTCGTCCACTATCAGTATGGTCTCAGTCATGATGGTTCCGTGTCACGGCTCCTCTATCCAGCGCAGCGCTTCGGCGTAGCTCTTGAAAACCGAGACGTCCTTCCCTCCCGGGAGCAGGCTGCGATAGGTCTCGTACATGCGCCCCAGGCCGTAGGCGACCGGCTGGCTCACCACCACGGCGAGCTTGCTCCTGGCTCCATCGACGTCCGTCTTCACCGCCAATTGGGCGATGCTCCTGATGCCTGCCACCGTCAATTTGAAACTCCCCGCCGCACCGAAATCGACGATCTCGTTGTAGCCGCGGTATGCGTGCCCGGCGAACGTTTCCTGGTACTTCTGCAAGGCGTCCAGCAGTGCGCTGTCGGTAGCCTCGCCCGACCAGATGGTGGTGATGATTTTGGCGCTGTGGTCTGTGCTGTGTTCTGCGGGCATGGTCACCTTCCAGGCTACTCCTTGATCACCATCTGGAACGCGGTGAACAACAGCGTGGAAAAACACTTGTGGCTGTCATCCCCGATGATCTTGAAGGCTTCCTCTTGCGTCGAGGCCTTGCGGGTGGGCCGGTCGGTTATCAAGGTGCAGTACATGTCCGCCAGACCGATCACCTGGGTGGGCAAGCTGATCTCGTCCCCTTTCAGCCCGCCGGGATAGCCGCCGCCGAAGAAGCGCTCATGATGATGGCGGACCGCATCGAGGATCAGATCGTTGTACTGGCCGTTTCTTCTCAGGAAGATGTACCCTTCGAACGGATGGCGCCTGATCTCGTCGGCGCTGGGAATGGTCCAGTAATCCTGGTCGTCCGCGGCGGTCGACAAGATGAGCGACATGCCGATGTCGTGCAGCATGCCGGCCACCCCGATATCGACCAGGTCGTCGGGCCGCTCGGGGAAAAGCTTCGACCACGCCAGCATGGAGAGCGAGGCTACCTGCATGGAGTGCTTGATGGCGAAGGTCGAGGAGCCGCCCAGCGTCTGAAAAAGTTTCGATACGCTGTGGGTCTCGGAAATGTATTTGGCGAGATGGCCGGTCAGCTTCTTGCAGCGCTCGGCGTCCTGGGACTTCTCCGGATCGGAGAAAATATCCTTCAGATAATTCTCGGAGGTGTGGACCAGCGCCTGGTTCTTCGCCTCCTGGTCGACGTCGTCCCGGTCGAGAATCTCCGCCAGGTGCTCCTCGGCGAAATTGGAGACCGCTTCGAAGTCGCCGGACCTCACGTACATGGTGCAGGTCTTGTTGCTGAGCAGCCGTACTCTGTCCGCCTCGGTGAAGGGGCGGGTCTCGTCCTTGTAAAGGACGTGCTTGCCGCGCGCCTCGGTAAAGAGCGCCACCTGCGGAAATATGTCCGGCAGCACGCAGGCGATAGAGATCGGCTGGTAAATCGCTTCCATCATGTTCACTCCGTTGGCTTGCCGGCCCCCCTCGCTCCGGGGGGGGCGCGGCGCACAGCAGTCGTTACCCCGGCAGGCCCACTTCGCGCGCCAGGTTGCGCCAGGCGTCGAAGCTGCGCTCGATCATCCCCCCGGTCGACGCAGTAGGCGATCCTGAAGAAGCCGGGCGCGCCGAAACCGGAACCGGGCACCAGCAGGATGCGGTGCCGCTGAGCGATCTTGACGAACTCGACGTCGTCCTCCAGCGGAGATTTGGGGAACAGGTAGAAGGCGCCGTCGGGGCGCACCATCTGGAAGCCCATGCCGGTGAGCGCCTGGTAGAACAGGTCCCGTTTGGCCTGGTAGGCGTCGATGTCGACCGAGGCGTGCTGCAGGGAGGCGACCAGGCGCTGCATCAGCGCCGGCGCGTTGACGAAGCCCAGCACCCGGTTGGAGAAGACCGCCCCTTCCACGAACCGATCCACCCCGTTCATGCGCGGGTTGGCGGCCAGATAGCCGATCCTCTCGCCGGGGAGCGCCAGATCCTTGCTGTGGGAGGTGACGATCACGGAATTGGTCACATAGCGGAAGATGTTGGGGACGCTCTTGCCGTCGTAGGCGATCCTGGCGTAGGGCTCGTCGGAGATGACGCAGATCTGTCGGCCGAACTCCTTTTCCTTGGCGGCGATGGTCTCTCCCAGGAGCGCCAGGCTCTCGGCCGGGTAGATGACGCCGGTCGGGTTGTTGGGCGAGCAGATGATCAGGGCGCGGGTCTTCTCGCTGACGGCCGCGGCGATGGCGGGGATGTCGAGCTGGAAGGTGTCGCGGTCGGTCCAGACCTGGACCGGGACGCCGCCGTGGTTGTCGATGTAGAAGCGGTACTCCACGAAGAAGGGGGTGAGGATGATCACCTCGTCGCCCGGGTTCAGGATGGTCTTCAGCACGGCGTTGAGCGCGCCCCCGGCGCCGCAGGTCATCACCACCTGTCCGGCCTGCACCGGCAGATCCGAGGCGGCGGCCAAAACGCTCGCCACCGCGTCCCTGGTTTCCTGGTAGCCCGCGTTGTTCATGTAGCGGTGCATCCCCTGGATCGGCGCCCGGGCCAGCTTCAGGAACTCGTCGCGGAAGGCCTGGGGCGGTTCCACGTCCGGGTTTCCCAGGGTGAAATCGAAGATCTGGTCGGCGCCGTACTTGGTCCTGAGCCTCTCCCCTTCCTCGAACATCTTCCTGATCCAGGACGAATTGGCGATGAAACCGGCTACCTTATGGGCTACGGGCATGCAGTGCCTCCTTGCTTTAGATTCAGATTAATTAGCACATTACGGCCGGGGGAGCAAGGCGTATTACCCCGAATACGTCGAGGGGCGATCCCGCCCCGCGCCGGCGGCGGCGGTCCCGACCCGCGCCGGCGGAAATTTTCCCTGCAAACCGCGGGACAATCTGCTATGATGCCGGCCTTGTTGACATTACGCTCATTTCAGGAGGAGACCGCATGACAAAGGATTGGCGCATAGAGACTCAGGCGATTCAGGGAGGGTACCAGCCCAAAGACGGAGATCCCAGGATCCTCCCCATCATACAGAGCACCACCTTCAAGTTCACCAGCGCCGAACATGTGGCGAAGCTGTTCGACCTGGAGGCGGGCGGACATTTTTACACCCGGCTCAGCAACCCGACCGCCGAAGGGTTCGAGACCAAGATCGCCGCCATGGAAGGCGGGGTGGCGGCCATGGCCACCTCCAGCGGGCAGGCGGCCTCCAGCATCGCGGTGATGAACATCTGCCAGGCCGGCCAGCACATCGTCACGGCCAGCACCCTGTACGGCGGCACCTATTCGCTCTTCGCCAACACCTTTCCCAAGATGGGGATCGAGGTGACCTTCGTCGACCCGGAGGCGGACGCAGCCACCATCGAGGCGGCCTTTCGCCCCGAGACCCGCGCCCTCTTCGGCGAGACCATCGGCAACCCCGGCCTGAACGTGCTCGACTTCGAGAAATTCGCGGCCGTCGCCCGCAAAAAGCAGGTGCCGCTGATCGTCGACAACACCTTTCCGACCCCCTACCTCTGCCGCCCCTTCGAGCACGGCGCCAACATCGTGGTGCACTCGGCCACCAAGTACATCGACGGGCACGCCACCAGCGTCGGCGGGGTGATCGTGGACGGCGGCAATTTCGACTGGGGCAACGGCAGGTACCCGGAGCTGACCGAGCCGGACCAGAGCTATCACGGCCTGAAATACCTGGAGGCGTTCGGCAAGCTCTCCTACATCGTCAAGGCGCGCGTGCAGTTGATGCGCGACATGGGCGCCTGCCCCGCGCCTCTCAACGCCTTCCTCTTCAACCTGGGGCTGGAGACGCTGCCGCTGCGCATGCAGCGCCACAGCGAGAACGCCCTGGCCATGGCCAAGTATCTGGAAGGGCATGAGGCGGTAAGCTGGGTCAGTTATCCGGGGCTGGAGAGCCACAAGAGCCGCGAACTGGCGCGCAAGTACCTCCCCAAGGGGGCGAGCGGCGTCTTAACCTTCGGCATCAAGGGGGGGGCCGAGGCCGGCAAGAAATTCATGGAGAGCTGCGCCTTGATCGCGCTGGTGGTGCACGTGGGGGACGCCAGAAGCTGCGTGCTGCATCCGGCCAGCACCACCCACCGCCAGCTTTCCGCCGAGCAGCAGGTGGCCTCGGGGGTGACCGCCGACCTGATCAGGCTCTCGGTCGGGATCGAGCACATCGACGACCTGATCGCCGACGTCGAGCAGGCGCTCGGCAAGAGCCAGTAGGCGGGGCGGCGAAGGGGCACAGTGCTAAGTCAGGCCCGCGCCTGGTATTTCTCCCCCTCCCTTTATGGGAGGGGGTTTTTGATCGATGTCGATCCCTAACTTAACCGTAACGGCAGTTGCGCTGACGGCGACATGGCCGCGTTGCGTTTCACGGTGAACCCGTTCAACGCAACCTACGCGTCTTAACCGTAACGGCAGTGGGGTTGGGTGCCGGGCGAGGATTACTTGCCGCAGCACTTCTTGTACTTCTGGCCGGAGCCGCAGCTGCAGGGGTCGTTGCGCCCGATCTTGAGCGCCTTCACGATCGGCTGGTGAGAGACGGCCTTGCCGTCGGTGAACAGCCAACCGGCCGGCTCCCTCTTGAACAGGGCGCGCTCGTGATGCGCCTTCGGCTCGCCGTTCTCGCTGAAACGGGCGATGAACTCGACCTCGCCGGTGGCGTCGGCGGCGCCGCCGTTCCGGGTGGAGACGATCTCCAGCCCCAGCCACTCGGCGCTCTCCGCCCACTGCCTGGTCCCTTCCGCATCGTACCCCTCGCGGTGCTTTGGGTGTGTGGTCTCGAATATGTAGTCGGTCTCCACCTTGACGTATGCCGAATAACGGGAACGCATCAACGCCTGCGCCGTCTCGGCGCGGCGCTCTCCCTTTATCACCGGCTGACAGCAATCGGCATAGGCAAGACCGGTTCCACATGGACACTGCTCCATCTTGTACTCCTCCTTGTTGCGTAGTGCCTCTGGTTACGAGGATTGGTAGTCGGCGGCGACCACGGACGAGCAGACGCCCTTCATATAGGCGGACACCTCTTGGGCATGGTAGGGGTGCACTATGTAGGCCTGCAGTTCCTCCATGGAGTCGAACCTGGTGGTCAGGGCGAGGTCGAAGGATCTTTCCGAGTGCACCAGATCCACCCCTACCTCCAGATAGCGCAACTGCTCGACTTTCCCTTCCATGCTGAGCAGGACCTGGCGGGCTGCCTCCACCCCTGCGTCGGTCCGTTCCTTCAGTTTGAACAATACGATATGGGTAATCATGTTTTTCTCCTGGCCTCAAGGGGATGTGCGACGGATACCATGTAATACATCGCGCCCCGCCCCCCTGTCAACGACGGCAACGGTCTTTCCCATTAAAAATGCAACAAAGCAGTTGCGCTCGCCGGGCAATGCTGCTATATAACACAAACACGATCAAAAAGGTCCTATTCTGGCGCTCGCCCAAGGCGCCAAGGGAAGCGCCACCCGGCTTGGCGGCGCCGACGTCACCGACGCCGGCGGCAGGCAGGAGCGGCCGAACCCCGATCGCCTTGAGCGGCACTCAATCACCAACGGAGGGAAATCAAGATGGCAAAGGCAATGGAAATCTACAAGTGCGAGAGTTGCGGCAACATCGTCGAGGTCATGCATGCCGGTCCCGGGCAGCTGGTTTGCTGCGGCTCCGCCATGGCGCTGCAGACGGAAAACACGGTCGAGGCCTCTAAAGAGAAGCATCTGCCGGTGATCGAAAGGGGCGACGGCACCATCACGGTGAAGGTCGGCAGCATCGCGCACCCCATGGAGAGCGCGCACTTCATCGAGTGGATCGAGCTGATCGCCGACGGCCAGGTGCACCGCGCCATGCTGCAGCCGGGCGACGCCCCCGAGGCCACCTTCGCGGTCAGCGCCGAGAATGTGACCGCCCGCGAGTACTGCTCGCTGCACGGCCAGTGGGCGGTGTAAGCGGCTGACGGTTTCGAGGTTTCGAGAGTCACGAAAAGGGGGAGCGGCCATGCAGCCGTTCCCCCTTTTTGCGTTGCCTGCGCCGACTGCCGCTGTTACCGCAGCTCCCGGCTGTTTCCCGTTTATCTCCCTCCGCTGCGGCGCGCGGCGTGCGAGGCGGGGCGCGGCGCGCTCTTGGCGCCGGCTCCCACCGCGTGGCGGCCCGCTGCCGGCTTCGACGGCTTTGCCGGGCTTTCCTTGCGGCGCTGCGGCTCGCGGGGCGGCCTGACGAACTCGGCATCCTTTTTCGGCGCCGGCACGTTGTAGTCGAACCCCTCCACGGAGCGACGCTCGATCTTGTTGCCGAGCACCCGCTCGATGGCGCGCACCATCAGGTCGTCCTCGTTGGCGACCAGGGTGAAGGCGTCGCCGGTCTTGGCGGCGCGACCGGTCCGGCCGATGCGGTGCGTGTAGGCCTCGGGGGTGTCGGGTATGTCGTAATTGATGACGTGGGAGATCAGGGAGACGTCGATGCCGCGAGCGGCGATGTCGGTTGCCACCAGGATCTGGAAGGTGCCGTCCCTGAAGCCGTCCAGGGCCGCCTGCCGCCTGTTCTGGGAGAGGTTCCCCTGCAGGGAGGCCGCCTTGTAGCCGCTCTTCTCCAACTGCTCGCCGACCCGCTTGGCGCGATGCTTGGTCCTGGTGAAGATCAAGACGCTCTCGGTGTCGGTGTGCTTCAAAAGCTCGAACAAAAGCGGCGTCTTCAGATGCTGGGCCACCGGGTACAGGGCATGGGAGACCGTGGCCGCCGGCGCGGCGCGGTCCACCTGCACGGTCACCGGCTTTTTGAGGATGTCGTGGGCCAGCTTCCTGATGTCGTCGGGCATGGTCGCCGAAAACATCAAGGTCTGCCTGACGTAGGGGAGCACCTTGAGGATTCTTTTCACGTCCGGAAGAAAGCCCATGTCGAACATCTGGTCCGCCTCGTCCAGCACCAGCATCTCGACCTTGGAGAGGTCCACGGTCCCCTGGGAGATGTGATCCAGCAGACGTCCCGGACAGGCGACGACGATCTCGACCCCTTCCTTCAATCTCTTGATCTGATTGTTTATGTTGACCCCGCCGTAGACGGTGACGCTTTTCAGTCGGGTCAGCTTACCCATTTCGTTGAGGGCGTCGTTGATCTGTTCGGCCAACTCCCTGGTGGGAGCCACGATCAGCGCGCGCACGCGGCCGCGCTCTCCCTGCATGAGGCGGTGCAGCATCGGCAGGCCGAAGGCCGCCGTCTTGCCGGTTCCGGTCTGAGCGAGCCCCATGACGTCCTGCCCGTCCATTACCGGGGGGATCGCCTGCAGCTGGATGGGGGTCGGGGTGACGTACCCGAGGGCCTCCACGCCGGCTTGAATCTGGGGGTGCAAATTGAACTGTTTGAAATCCACTGTTACTCCTACTGTCGTTTTGATGTTTTAGCCGCAAAAAACCCCAGAAGCCCGGCTAGGCCCATGGGGTCCATTGACTAATTAGAAACTGCACTATAGCACGGAACGCGAAAAAGATGTCGGATTTTATTTTTCGCGGCCGCAGGCCTTGGCCGCCGGAGCGCCGCAGCAACCATGCGCCGGCGCCGACGGCCTCCCGCCCGGCTTTCTCTCATCCCCTACCGCCGGTCTCTCATCTCCTCATGGCGTTCCTCGCGCCGCTCCTCCTGGTGCTCGACGCGGCGCTCCGGCGCGCGACCGCCGGCCGGCCGGTACCAGCTGCCGCGGTAATGGTCGCGATCCCGGGCGTACACCTGATATTCACGATCGCGGTACAGGCGGATCTGCTCGTAGCGATGTTTGCGCAGTCCGAGCGGCAGCCTGCGCTGCGACACGAAACTCCACGGACCCCAATAGGTGCGGGAGAGATACCAGTAACCGCCGCTGTACAGGTAGTACCTCTGATTGATGTAGGCGATGTCGTAGGGGATATCCACCGAGACGGCAAAGCCCAGCTCCGGGGCGTAAATGAACCGGGGCGCCTCCTCGATCACCAGCGGCGGCGGCACGCTCGGAGGAGGGATCTCCGGCTGGTAGACGACGGCCGGCGGCGGAGCCGCTACCGGGACGTTCAGGTTGATATCGACGTTCATTCGGGCCTGCGCCGTTGCCGCTCCGGCCGCGACCAAAAGAACCGCTGCTGCCACTGTCCGCTTCATGCTCATCGATTGCTCCTTTCTGCTGCTGACGCTGTTGCCGGTCCATCGCCACGAGCTCTCCGGCGCGCGCTTCGGCTCCCCGGCCTCGGCCCGACGGCACCGATGTCGGGCACAGTAGCAGCGAAATGAGGAGCAAATGTGGACGAATTGTGAAATTCCGCCAATTCTTCAGGATGGCATGGCGAATTTCCCCCAGCTGTGCTAAGTATCGTGGCTAACTATCGCCATCGGGTGCCACAGCATGAAAATCATGATCAAATACCGGCTGTTCCTGGCCATGCTCGCCGCCACCGGCGCGGTGGTGGTCTGCATGTTCCTCATCATGCAGTGGAGCATCGGGCGCGGCTTCCTCTCCTACGTCAACACCATCGAACAGGACCGTTTCGGCAAGCTCTCCGAACTGCTGGAGCAATCCTACTCCTCCCGCGGAGGTTGGGATTTCGTGCGCCGGGACCCTTCGGCATGGCCGGAGTTGCTGGTGGCTTCGCTCCCCCGGGAGGGGGGCGACCTGGAGCGCCTGGAGCGTCTGGGGCGCTTCGAGCGCCAGGAAAAACGGTTACGACGGCCGCCGCCGATCTTTGCCGGGTTCAGCGGCATGAAGCCGCCGGCGCGCTTCGCGCACCGCTTCGAGGCGCGCGTGTTTCTGCTGGACGCCGACCGGAGATCGATCGCCGGCCCGCCGGGGGCGCCCGAGCGGGACGCGATCAAAAGCATCCGCAGCGGCGGCAAGGTGGTGGGCTATCTCGGCATGAAGCCCCGGCAGCGCCTGACCGATACCCATCAGTTGCTCTTCGTCAAAAAACAAAAACTGGCCATGGCCATGATCGCCGCGGTCATGCTGCTGATCTCGGCGGCCATCTCGCTCCCCTTGGCCAACCGTCTGGTGCTGCCGATCAGAAGGCTGGCCGCCTCCATGCACCGGCTGGCCTGCGGAGAGTTCGGCACCAGGGTCGCCATCGGCCCCGAGGACGAACTGGGACAGTTGGCCCGCGACTTCAACGCCCTGGCGCTGTCGCTGGAGAAAACGGAGCAGGCCCGCCGGCGCTGGATGGCCGACATCTCCCATGAGCTGCGCACCCCGCTCTCGGTGCTGCGCGGCGAAATCGAGGCGATTCAGGACGGCATCAGGCAGGCGAGCCCGGAGTCCATGCGCTCGCTCCACGTCGAGGTCATGCATTTGGGGCGCCTGGTGGACGATCTGTACCAGATCTCGCTCTACGACGTCGGCGCGCTCAGCTACCGAAAGAGCCTGCTCGACCTGCGCGCCGTGCTGGTCCACGCACTCGACTCCTTCCGCGCCGACTTCGCCGCCAAGGGGATCGAGCTCCGCGTCGATCTCGCCCCCGGCAGCGAGCTGCAGATCTTCGCCGACCCGGGACGCCTGCACCAGCTGTTCGTCAACCTTTTGGACAACTCGCTCAAGTACACCGACCGGGGGGGCCAGCTCCGGGTGCGCCTGGGGCGGCGGGAAGAGCTGGCCACGGTCGAGTTCGCGGACAGCGCGCCGGGGGTGACCCCGGAGGAGCTGGAAAAACTTTTCGACCGGCTCTACCGCGTCGAGAGCTCGCGCAACCGCGCCACGGGGGGCGCCGGCCTGGGCCTTGCCATCTGCAAGAACATCGTCGAGGCCCACGAAGGCGCCATCCGCGCCCTCCCCTCGCCCAAGGGGGGCGTCGCCATCGCCATAGAACTGCCGCTTACCGGGAGTAAGACATGAAAGCCATCATCATGATCGTGGAAGACGAGGAAAAGCTTGCCAGCCTGCTGCGCGACTACCTGAACCAGTCGGGCTTCGATTCGGTCTGGATCGCCGACGGCAACCAAGTGCTGCCGCGGGTGAGGGAGGCCGCGCCGGATCTGATCCTGCTCGACCTGATGCTCCCCGGACGGGACGGCCTGGAGATCTGCAAGGAGATCCGCACCTTTTCCGAGGTGCCGATCATCATGATCACAGCAAGGGTCGAGGAGATCGACCGGCTGCTGGGGCTTGAGCTGGGCGCCGACGACTACATCTGCAAGCCCTTCAGCCCGCGCGAAGTGGTGGCGCGGGTGAAGACGGTGCTGCGCCGCGCGGGCGAGCACCCGGCTCCTCCCAGCGGTGCCCTCAGCCTGGACGTCGACAAGTTCCGCGCCCTGCTGCACGGCCAGGACCTGGATCTGACCGCCGTCGAGTTCAAGCTGCTGCACTTTCTCTACCAAAACCCGGGGCGCATCTACTCCCGCGGTCAGCTCATGGACCGGATCTATTCGGATCAGCGCGTGGTGAGCGACCGGACCATCGACAGCCACATCAAGAAACTCAGGAAGAAGATCGCAGCCGTTGCCCCCGAGGAGGAATTGATCCACTCGATCTACGGGGTCGGCTACAAATACGAGGCCGAATGACCGGGCATCCGGGAGGCCACCGCGGCCAAAGCCCAAGGCCGGCGACCTTGCTCGCCGCCTGCGAAATTTTTGCGAATCTGGGAGGAGACGCGTGCTGAATAATCTGAAAATCGCCGTCAAACTGGCCTTGGCCAACGGCATCCTGCTGCTTTTTCTAGCGGTGGTGGTCTGGATCGGCTTGGCCAACATGGCCGGACTGCAGGGCGACCTGGAGCGGATCGTCAAGGTCAACAACCTGCGGATCGAGCTGGCCAACGAGATGCACAACTGCATCTCGGAGATCTCCATCAACATGCGCAACATCCTGGTGGACGGCGACGCACTGAGACGCCGGGAATACGACCAGCGGATCGTCAACTGGCGCGAAAAGTACGGCGTCTGCCTGAAGCGGATGGAAGAGCTCACCGCGCAAGACGACAGCAAGGCTTTTCAGCTGCTGCACCGGGTGAAAGCCGCCGTGGACACGGCGCGTCCGGTCGATTCCAAGGTGATCGAGCTGTCCCTGGCGGGCAAGGATGCCGAGGCGATCGAGGTCTTGAACAAGCAGGCGCGTCCGGCGATCCGCAGCCTTTTGAACGCTATCGAGGAGCTGGCGGCGTACCAGAAGGAGCGCAACCAGGAGCGCTTCGAGGCGGCGGAGAGTTCCTACCGGCACGCCCGCGCCCTGATGCTCGGGGTCGGCTCTTTGGCGATGGTGCTGGCGATCCTGATCACGGCGCTGCTCGCCCGCGCCATCACCCTGCCGATGCGGCAGGCGGTGGAGATAGCCGACCGGCTCGCCGGGGGGGACCTTACCATGACGGTGCAGTCGCACGGCGGCGACGAAACCGGCCAGCTTTTGACGGCCATGGGCTCGATGGTCGCCAAGCTGAAGGAGATCGTCGGAGAAGTGACCGCCGCCGCGGACAACGTGGCCGCCGGGAGCACCGAGCTTTCCGCCAGCGCGGAGAGCATGTCGCAGGGAGCCACCGAGCAGGCCGCCGCCGCCGAGGAGGCCTCCGCCTCGATGGAGCAGATGTCCTCCAACATCAGGCAGAACGCGGACAACGCCCTGCAAACGGAAAGGATCGCGGTGAAATCCTCGACCGACGCCGAAGAGGGCGGACGCACCGTCGCCCAGACGGTGGGCGCCATGAAGGAAATCGCGGTCAAGATCAACATCATCGAGGAGATCGCCCGGCAGACCAACCTGCTGGCGCTGAACGCGGCCATCGAGGCGGCGCGGGCCGGCGAGCACGGCAAGGGTTTTTCCGTGGTGGCGAGCGAGGTGAGAAAATTGGCCGAGAGGAGCCAGCTGGCGGCGGCGAGCATCGCGCAACTCTCCTCCAGTTCCGTGCAGGTGGCCGAGACGGCAGGCGCCATGCTGAGCAAGATGGTCCCCGACATCAAGAGGACGGCGGAGCTGGTCCAGGAGATCAGCGCGGCCAGCCGCGAGCAGGACACCGGCGCCGAGCAGATCAACAAGGCGATGCAGCAGTTGGACCAGGTGATCCAGCAGAACGCCTCGGCCGCCGAGCAGATGTCCTCGACCGCCGAGGAGCTTTCCAGCCAGGCCGAGCAGTTGCAGTCCAGCATCGCCTTTTTCAAGGTGTCCGGCGGCAGGACTCGCTCGCAGCAGGCGCGGCGCCCCGCGGCGGTCGCGCCCAAGCGCGTTGAGCGGGTCGCGCTGGCGGCGCCCCTAGACAAGAAGTACGGCAACTCCGGCGGGCGCAGGGGGGTGGTAATGGATTTGAGCGAGGGGGGTGAGTCGGACGACGAGTTCGTCAAATACTAGCTTTCACAAAAGCTGGATCTCGCTCACCCTCACGATCAGCAGCTCCTGGCGAAAGGCCAGAGTCAACTGTTCGCGGTAGCTTTTCCACCACTCCCGATCAAGCTCGTCCGCCATCACCTCATAGATGACGATATCGTCATGCACCGTGGTGTCGCGGGTCTCTTTCCAGAGCCCGCGGGCGGGGGAGCGCATGTAGGTGGTTATGCCGCCGAAACGCTCCGACAGCTCGTCGCGCACCCGCAGGAACTCCAGCTGAGACAGCGGTAGCCCCTCGTTGTCGTAGAGCGGCAGCAGTATCTGGATCAGGTACATAAGGCTCCTCCTGTGACTGTGACGAAGCCGGCCGGGGTCTTAGCACCGGTAGGTCGCGTTGAGGCACGAAACGCGACGTTGCGATACCGGCGCCGAAGTGACCTCGCGATGACGGCGCCGAAGTGAAACTCAGCTAGGCCGGGGTCCTAGCCGCAGGCGTAAGAGCGCACCCGCTCCAGGAATCTCTCCCGGGCGGCGGGCTCGCCCAAGCTCTCCCCCTCCTCCACCGGCAGCGCGGGCAAGCGCCGCACCAGCGCCGCGGCGAACAGCCCGCGCCCCTCCTTGATGGTCCCATCTTCCTGGTAGACCGGCACCCGATGCAGGCCGGAGCTGGGGGAATTTTTCTTGAAGACGAAGCCGCAAATGCCTTCCCGCTCCAACTGCGCCGCCTTTTCCCGGCAATAGCCCAGCATCCGCCCGGTCAAATCGACGCGCGTCTCGACCGTCACCAGCCGCGGGTGGTCCGGATCCCCCTCCAGGCGCATCGCCTCGCGCGGCACGGAGAAGCCGCAACCCACCTCGGGACAGACGGGGACCAGCAGGAAAAGAGCGCCGAGCGCCTCGGCCAACGAGCGGTCAAATTTGTCGGCGCCGTCGTAGCGAACCTTCTCGCCCACAAGACAAGCGCTGATGCCGACCTTGATCGGCTGATCCATGGGAACCCCTCAAACCGCCAGCAAGCCGTCGACCAGCTTCAGCACGGCCTCGTCGCGGTTCAGCGTGTAGATGTGCACCCCCGGAACGCCGGCGGCCAAAAGATCCTGCGCCTGCCTTCTGGCCCAGGCGACCCCGACTTCCTGGACAGCCGCCGCGCCGCCGCGCCGGTCGGCCTCTTCCAGCGAGGCCAGGAACTCCGGGGGGAGCGTGGCGCCGCACATGGAGACGATGCGCCGGATCACCTTGAGACTGACGACCGGGATGATGCCGGGGATGATGGCCTTGTCGACCCCCAGCTCGCGCGCCCGGCGGACCAGGTCGAAATAGTAGCGGTTGTCGAAAAACAGCTGGGTGATGGCGAAATCACCTCCCTGGTCCAGCTTCAGCTTCAGAAAACCGAGATCCGCCTCGGGGCTCGTCGCCTCCGGGTGGGTCTCGGGATAGCCGGCGACGCCGATCCCCACGCCGGGATGGGCGTTCCTGATGAAGGCGGCCAGGTCGCAGGCGTGCCGCAGCGTGCCGCAGGCTGAGAATTCCGGCGGCGCGTCCGCCGGACGATCCCCTCTGAGAGCCAGCACGTTGTCGACCTCGGCCAGCGCCAGATCGTCCATGAACTGCAGCAGCTCGCCGCGCTGAGCCCCGATGCAGGTCAGATGCGCCATGGTCTCCAGGCCGTGCTCCCTTTTCAGCCGGCTGACGATCTCCAGCGTTTCCCCCTTGCTGCTGCCGCCGGCCCCGTAGGTGACCGAGGCGAAGAGCGGGTTCAACTGGGCGAGCCTGTCGGTCGTTCTAAAGAAAACCGGCCACTCCTTCTGGTCCTTGGGGGGGAAGAACTCCAGGGAGATGAACTGCTTTCCTGCGGCTATCTTGTCGACAATTCTCATGCGATCTCCGGCAGGCCTGAACCCGCGTCCCGAGCTTGGGGAATAAATTGTCAACAACATGCCATATCGCACCGGTAAAATCAACTGCGAACCAGATTTTCGTTGCCGCCGAGCGCGCAAGGATGCTATAAGTGGAAGGTTCACGACCACAGGGGTGCCCTTGTGGTTTTTTGATTTTGCAAAAAGGGAGCAGGTCATGATCAGCGCATCCAACGTTACCCTCGCCTACGGCAAGAGGGTCCTCTTCAAGGACGTCAATATAAAATTCATCCCCGGCAACTGCTACGGCCTGATCGGCGCCAACGGCGCGGGGAAATCAACCTTCCTGAAGATCCTCTCCCGCGAGATCGAGGCGGACAAGGGTGAAATCTCCGCGGGCAAGGGAAGGATCGCGGTACTGAAGCAGGACCAGTTCGCCTTTGACGAGGAGACCGTCTTCAACACGGTGATCATGGGGCACAAAAAGCTCTACAAGGTGATGGCCGAGCGCGAGGCGATCTATGCCAAGCCCGAGTTCTCCGAGGAGGACGGCATCCGCTCCGCCGAACTGGAAGCCGATTTCGCCGAGATGAACGGCTATGAGGTGGAGTCGGAAGCGGCGGTGCTCTTGAACGGCTTGGGCATACCCGAGGAGATGCGCGGCAAGCTGATGAAGGAGCTGGAGGGGGGGGACAAGGTGCGCGTGCTCTTGGCGCAGGCCCTTTTCGGCAACCCGGACGTGCTCCTTTTGGACGAACCGACCAACCACCTGGACCTGAAATCGATCAGCTGGCTGGAGGAGTTCCTGTACCGCTTCCAGAACACGGTGATCGTGGTCTCCCATGACCGCCACTTCCTGAACCAGGTCTGCACCCACATAGCGGACATCGACTTCAGCCGCATCCAGGTCTACGTCGGCAATTACGATTTCTGGTACCAGGCGAGCCAGCTGCACCTGAAGCAGCGCCAGGACGACAACCGCAAGACCACCGACAAGGCCAACGAGTTGAAGGAGTTCATCCAGCGCTTCAGCTCCAACGCCTCCAAGGCCAAGCAGGCGACCTCCCGGAAAAAGCTCCTGGAGAAGCTGACCATCGAGGACATGCCGACCTCCTCCAGGAAGTACCCCTACGTGGTTTTCAAGCCGGAGCGGGCCTGCGGCGACATCATCCTGGAGGTGAAGGGGCTTTCCAAGGCGATCGACGGGGTGCAGGTCATCAAGGACCTCGACCTGGTGGTGAGAAAGGGAGACAAGATCGCCTTCGTCGGCGGCAACACGCTGGCCAAGACCACGCTGTTCCAGATCCTGGAAGGAGAGATGGAGCCGGACGCGGGGAGCTTTCGCTGGGGGATCACCATCACCCACGCCTATTTCCCCAAGGAGAACGGCGACTATTTCAAGAACGACCTGAACCTGATCGAGTGGCTCGGCCAGTACGCCCCCCCCGCCGAGGGGGAGAGCTTCGCCCGCGGCTTTTTGGGACGGATGCTTTTTTCCGGAGAAGAAGCGACCAAGAAGACCAGCGTGCTGTCGGGAGGCGAGCGGGTGCGCTGCATGCTCTCCAAGGTGATGCTGGCGGCGGCCAACGTGCTGATCCTGGACGAGCCGACCAACCACCTCGACCTGGAGTCGATCACCGCCCTGAACAACGGGCTCATCTCCTACTCCGAAGTGATACTCTTCTCCTCCCACGACCACCAGTTCGTCTCCACGGTCGCCAACCGGATCATCGAGATCACCCCCAGCGGCTTCATCGACAGGATCATGAACTTCGACGACTACCTGGAGGACGCCGAGGTGACCACGACCCGCGAGGCGCTTTGCAACGGCCATGCGGAGCTGAGCCTGTAAATTTGGCTCGGCGGTCGCCGACCAACCAAGCGAACGAACGTGAAAAAGGGAATTCCCGCAGAGGGGAGTTCCCTTTTTCACGTTTCCGCTGCGCCGACCGGGCCAGGTCGCCGGAACTGCGGAGAATCCGGCTTAAATGGAGTAGAATTAGAGAGAGTAGCATCAGAGCCAAGGTAGTCGAGGTGTTAAGAGACCGGTTTTTCCACAGGAACTGAAAGGAGGCGACCCTATGAAAACGATACTTTTAGGAGTGATTCTTTTGGCATCGGCAGTTGTCGTTCCTGCCGAAACCATGGCCAGGGTGGACATCAACATCGGCATTTCGCTGCCGCCACCCGTCGTCTTCGCAGCACCGCCGGCCGTGGTGGTGCTGCCCGACAGCGACGATGTCTATGTCGTCCCGGATACGGATGTCGAGCTATTTTTCTGGAATGGCTGGTGGTGGCGCCTATGGGAAGGTCGTTGGTATCGCTCGCATCGTTACAGCCGCGGCTGGCGTTATTATGACAGCGTTCCGAGTTTTTATTTCGACGTCGATCCGGGGTGGAGGGAGTACTGCAGAGCCCATGACTGGCGCGGACATCGCTGGAACTACGAACCCATCCCCTACCAGAGGGTGCAACACAACTGGCAGAGCTGGCATAAAAACCGTTATTGGGAGAGGAAAAAAGCCTGGGACGTGCAGAACTACCAGCCCATCCCGCGACCACAAAGACAGGAACTAAGGCAGCAAAGGCAGGAGCAATATCAGCATAGGCCCGAGGTTCAACGACATCAGCAGTTGAGACAAGAACAGCGGCAGCAAAAACAAAGGCCGGCGCAGGCCCCAAGAGCTGAAGGCCGACAGCAAGTGCAGCCTCATAACGTCCAACAGCAGCAGCCGCATCAAAGAGCAGAGCAGCCGCGTCAAAGGCAGGAGCAGCCACGTCAAAGGCAGGAGCAGCAACATCCTAGGCAGGAGCAGCAACGACAGCTTCAACCTCCGCCGGGACAGCACCAACCACCGCAAGCCCGGGGAGCCGCGATGCCACAGCAACAGCAACGCCCTCAAGCGCAAAGGCCCGAGATGCCTCAACAACACCAGCCTCAAGCTCAGAGGCCGGAGAGACAGCAGCCACATCCACAACCGCAGCAGCATGCTCAACCACCGGGCCAGCCGCACGGGGAGAAGCCGCCACAGCAAAATCCAGAAGGAAAACATGAGGGAGGAGAGTCGGAACGCAGGAAATAGCAGTCAGAGGTAGTCGAGCGAACGCCCTCGGCTCCCAAGAAAAGCGGCCTCCCCCCAAAGAGTGGGGGAGGCCGCTTTTTGTTCTTTTAGTCTCTTACGACTTGAAACGTTACATTTTTTGAGCAAACTTCGTCATGCGAGAGCAGGGACGATAGTTGTTTCGGCCAATCGGCAACAGGCTGCAATTGCGCTACGACCCAGTCTGGTGAGGTAGTAGCGATAGGTTCCAACGACCTTTTTGATGATGCCGAGTTTTCTCAACCGCAGCAACTGACGGCTGATCCCTGCTGCTGACATCTGTGGTAAAAACGGCTTGATGTCGGAGCGGCGAAGCCCTCTGATATTAAATTGAGGACGCTGCAGGGAGCGCAGCAAGGTTTGTTCTGTCTTGTCAAAGAAATTGAGTCCTTTGAGTTTCTGACCATCAATCTCTTTGGGCCCAATTAATTTCTCCAGGTTACGGTGCCCCGCCGAGAAGTCGTCCAACGCGGAGAGGAACTCAAGGTAGCGCTTGTTGCATCCCAGTAGAACCACGCGCAGATCAATGAGGCTATATATCGACTTTTTGATCGTAGCAAGGCAATATTCACTTGAACCGTCGCGGTGTTCCACTTTGCGGTGGTGCTTGAAAAAGGAAACGTCATTGGTCATTGTCTCTAAACGGAGTACCCGACCAAATTTGTCATACATTTTCACTGTGGCTTTTCCCAGGCTGTGCTT
>CAIYDQ010000009.1 GCA_903925075.1 uncultured Geobacter sp. | reverse complement strand
TTTTGGCCTTCTTTGGTCATTGATAGACCTTCAATTGGTGGAGGTGGCGGGAATCGAACCCGCGTCCAAAGAATCTACAAAAATAACGTCTACGAGCGTAGTCATCTTGTCCTGGAAAACTTCGGATGGTGGCGACAGGTAGACCCTTTCCACTTCTCCTACTCTAGTTAATTTATTACTCTCTAACTAGTAAAACGAGGCCTTTCTAGTCTGCTTCTGTTGACTGGCGAAGGGTTACAAGATTGCGCTCTACCCTCTACCCCGCATAATCCCCCGTTGGGAGGATTATGACTTTACGCTGCTACTGCACCCGCAAAGGCGTAGTTGTCAGCGGCGAAGAAACCTGCAAGTTTGTCGTTTGCATTTATTTGCGTTGGGCTTGATAGAGGGGCCAGCCCACCCCTGCTCGCTGCTAAATCCTTCAATCCTCTGTCGAAACCTGTACACCCCCTTAAAATCGGTTCTACGTTCTACGTTCCACGTTCTACAGCGCTTCGTTCAACGATCTCTGTGTCTCTCTTTGAGCCCCGCCGCCAGGTCGCGCTGCATGTCCTTCTGCTTCAGGGTCTCGCGCTTGTCGTAGTTGTTCTTACCCTTGGCCAGTCCCAACTCGGTCTTCACTTTGCCTTCTTTGAAATAGACCCGCAACGGTATCAAGGTGTACCCTTGCTCTCTGATCTTGGAAAAAAGCTTTACGATCTCGGCCTTGTGCAACAGCAGCTTGCGCATCCGGTCGGAATCGTGGTTCTCCCTGTTGCCGAATTCGTAGGCGAGAATGTGGAAATTGTGCAGGAATGCCTCGCCGTTCTTGATCATGGCGAAGGAGTCGTTCAGGTTGGCCTTGCCGTTTCGCAGGGACTTGACTTCGGTCCCCTGCAGCACCATCCCCGCTTCGAACCGCTCCTCGATGAAAAAATCGTGGAACGCTTTCTTGTTGTTGCAGATCAGTTTCTCGCCCATAGCGACTTATATTACCAGATCGACCTAAAAAAGGACAGGGGTAAAAAAACTAGGCCTTGGGGTAGCTCTCGCCGGCGATGAAAACCCGCTCCAACCTCCCCTTGTCCAGCACTTTTTGCCAGGAGAACCCGCCGGCGGCGGGGGCGCAGCCGGAAAACACCAGGAAGTCGGCTCGCTTGCCCGCCTCAAGGGTACCGGCGCTGTTCTCGATCCCCAAAGCCCGCGCTCCGCCGACGGTCGCCATGGCGAAAAGTTCTTCGGCGTCGAAGGCGTCCGAAGCGGTCTGCTGCAGGAAACGGATCTCGTCCAAAAGGGAGAGCGAATCGTTGCTGGCAAGGGAATCGGTGCCCAGCGCCAGCGGTATGCCGGCGTTCTTCAAAAGACGATGGGGCGCGCAGCCGACGAAGAGTCTTTCGTTGCTGCGCGGACAAAGGACTACGCTTACGCCGCGCTCTTTCAGGATGGCTACGTCCGCCGGGGTGACGTGCACGGCGTGGATGGCGAGGGTGGAACGGTCCAGGATGCCGAGCCCGTCGAGATATCCGGTGGAGGTGGTGCGCATCGGCGCGGGAAGATACCCCTCCCAGTGGACCATGGGAAAGAAGACGTTGGCGATGGCTCCGGTGCTGTCGTGCATGAAGGAGACTTCTTCGGCGGTTTCCGACAGGTGCACGGCCTTGGGTATGCCCAGAAGGCCGGCGATGGCTTGCAAATCCTGGAAGAGCTGCTTGGAGACGGTATGGGGGGTGTGGGGAGAGACGCCGCGCAGGAATCCCCCCCGCCGCTCGGTTTCCAGGGACTCCCGCAGCCGGGCCAAAAGGGCGTCGCACAAAAGCGGGTCGTAGCCCAAGGCCTCCAGAAAGAGTCTGCCGGTCAAAGGGGAGGAGCCGTAAAGCGGCGCCAACGAGAAGTCGGTGAGAATCTCGCCCACGGCCGTGGTGCCGGATTCGATGCTGAGCCGCAGCCCTTCCCGCACCGAGAGTTCCAGCTCTCCCGGCAAAAGGGAGCGCTTGATCTTCACCACTTGCTGGATCCACTCGACATAGGTCTTGGGGAGGTAATCCAGTTGCTTGCGCACCTTCCAGGCGGGGAAGTGGGTGAGTTCCAGATGGGTATGGGCGTTCACCAGGCCGGGCATGATGACGCACCCCGGCAGATTCATGACCGGCGCGCCGCTGGCGGCGCGCAGCTCGGTCAAGGTCCCTACCGCGGCGATGAGGCCGTTTTCCACCGCGACCGCCCCGCCGGCAATCGGCGGCGACGAGACGGGCAGCACATGTGATGCGGCATAGATCTGCATGAGTCGGCCTCGGCAAATATCTATCCAGGGTTGAAGTAGCGCGGCTTGCCCCGAAGGCACACAAGCATTACCACCGATGGTCGCGCTTGGCAAGAGAGGCTGGAGCTTTAATGCGGGGAACCGAGAAAGCATTTGGCCACAAAAAACACAAAAAGCGCAAAAAAAATCAAAAGCTCAGGGTAAAACCAAGCCGGGGGCAAAACATGGTTTCCTCCGAGTACCTCCGAGGACCTCCGAGGACCTCTGTGTCCAGGGTTTCAGTATAAAAAAAACGCCCCCGGTTGCGGAGACGCTTTTTTTTCAATGACTGAGCGCACCTTGGAGGGCCTAGTCGGCGCTCGCCCTCATCTGCTCCAGCTCTTTCACCACCTGGCCGCTCTCGTCCTGACGCAGCTCCATGCCGTCGAAGATGGCGTTCGCCATCCTGGTCACCGACTCGACGGCACCTTTGATCTCGGCGCCGTCGGCGGTCTGCCTGGCCGCCGAATCGGCGGTGTCGTGGCTCATCTGCTTCACTTCCTCCAGGGCGCGCGCCACGCTCTTGGTCGCTTGCGCCTGCTCCTTGGAGGCCCGGAAGATCTGCATGGTCATGGAACTCACGTCCTCGATCGACTGGGTCACCATCTGCACCGAGCCGGATTGCTCCTCGGTTGCGAGCTTGATCTGGTGGGTCATGTCCATGGCGTTTTGCGAGCTCTCCAGGATGCTCTTCAGCGAAGCGCCGGTCTGGTGGCCGAGCTTCACCCCTTTTTTCACCAGGTCCTTGGTCACCGTCACGTTGTCGGCCGCGATCCGCGATTCGGTCATGATCTCGTCGATGATGCCGGTGATCTCGCCGGTGGAAAGCCCGGTCTGCAGGGAGAGGTTGCGGATCTCGTCGGCCACCACGCCGAAGCTCTTGCCGTACTCGCCCGCCTGGGCGGCGATGATGGAGGCGTTCAGGGCCAACAGGTTGGTCCTTTTGGTGATGTCGTTGATGACGCTGACGAACCCCTCGATCCGGCTGCTGTTGGCGCTCAGCCGCTTGATCCCCTCGTAGGAGAGCTCCACGGAGCGCTGGATCTCGGCCAGCGAATCCACCGTCTCGCGCACGACTACCGAGCTCTGCTCGGCGTGCTCCTTCACCTTGCTGGAAAGCCCGTGGGAGAGCACGGTGTTCTTCTCCACCTGCCGAAGCGAGGCGGTGATCTGCTCCATGGCGGATACCGACTTGTAGACGGAATCGGAGAGCGCGTCCATGTTGCGGGTGATCTGATCGGTGGCGATGGAGATCTCGGCCGCGGAGACGCTGGCGCCGTCCACCGACTCCATCACGCCGTGGGCGGCGGAATCGATGGTGGTGGCGCCGTTGGCGAGCGAGTCGGCGGCGCTCTTCAGACGGTACAGGTTGGCCGAATAGCTGTCCCTATTCTTGAGCAGCTCGGAGAAGGTCTTGCCCAGTTCCAGGGTGAGCCGGTCGATGGACTGCAAAAGGCTGATGCGCATGATCGCCGCCGCCGCCTGATCGGCAAAGAGCCTGACGGTATCGACGTCGGTGTCGTTGAGCGTGCGGTGGCTTCTCTTGTTGTCTATGCCGAAGACCCCGATGGCCTCCCCCTTGACCACGATGGGGCAGAGGACGAAGGTGGCGGAGCGCAGCGGCTCGATCATGTCGAAGGGGGGCTGCAGCAGGTAGTCGGAGGGGTACTTGGTGATGTTCTCTATGAAGAAGACCTGCTTCTCCCGAAAGCACTTGTAGATCACCCCGGAGCGCTTGTCCAGCGGAACCGAGACCTCCGGGCCGACCAGGGTGTCGTTGCCGGCGGTCGCCACGAAGTAGAGGTTGTTCTTCTCCGGGTCGGCCATCAGCACGTTGACGCGCTCGTACCCCAGCACCTCGTGCAACCCCTCGACGCACAGCTTCAGCACGTCGTCCTTGTGCACGCTGCGCTGGATCTTGTTGCCGATTTTATGGAAGTTCTTGATGTTGTTGTCCAGCACCTTGTAGCGGTTTTCGAACAGTTTCTTTTGCGAATCGACCTCCTGGACCAGTTGATCCAGTTCCGCGCCCTTGCGGTGCAGTTCGTCGACCGCCTTGCCTATGAAGAAGCCGAAGAAGGCGAGCACGCAGGCGGTGCCGCCCCCCATGTAGGCGTAAAGAGCCATCCCCTGGGCGCTTTTGGTCATGTCCGTGAAAACCTGCGCCGAGATGGGAGCGCCGGGGTCGGAAAAGAGCAACAGGCGCAACGCCGTCCAGCCGACCGGCGCCGAGATGCCGAGGAAAAAGCCGATGAGCGCGTACATCTGGCTGCGGTTGCCATCGACGATAGGGTTCTTCATAGCTAAGCCACCTCTATTTGCGCCCCTTTCGTCCCCCCACCGGGGCCGTCCGGGAATTTCGTGCAGTCTAAGACAGGGGCTGCACGAAGTCAACAATATCCTGCGGTTTCCCTACCTGCCGAGCATGATGCCCAGCGACTCGGCATGCCGAACCATCTCTCCGTCGGGGTCGATCAGGTTCAGGGTGCGGATGGCGTCCTCGATGGGGACCGAGCAGATCTTGCGCCCCTTCAGGCAGGCCATCTGGCCGAAGGCGCCGGCGTCGATCAGTTCCACCGCCTTGACGCCGAACCTGCTCCCCAGGCAGCGGTCGAAGGTCGATGGCGAGCCGCCGCGTTGCAGGTGGCCCAGCACCGTGGCCCGGATGTCCATTTCCAGAAATCCCCCGAGTTCTCGGGACAACTGTTCGCCGATCCCCCCCAGGCGCTCGACCACCGTTTTGCAGCCGGCGCACTCCCTGATCACCCGGTCTCCCCCCTTGGGGAAGGCGCCCTCGGCCGCGACCACCACGCTGAAGCGCCGGCCGCGCCGGCCGCGCTCGACGATGGCGGCGCCGACTTTTTCCAGGTCGTAGGGGATCTCCGGGATCAGGATCACGTCCGCGCCGCCGGCGATGCCCGATTCCAGCGCGATCCAGCCGGCGTAGCGCCCCATCACCTCCAGCACCATCACCCGGTGGTGGCTTTCCGCGGTCGAGTGCAGTTTGTCCAGCGCGTCGGTGGCGGTCTCCAGCGCGGTGTTGTAGCCGAAGGTGACGTCGGTCTCCAGCAGGTCGTTGTCGATGGTCTTGGGGACGCCGACGATCGGCACCCCGCGGCGCATCAGTTCCAGGGCGATCTTGAGCGTGCCGTCGCCCCCGACCACCACCAGGCCCGAGATCCCCAGAAGTCCGATGCGCGAGACCACCTCGTCGGAAACGTCGACCTGTTCCACTTTCCCGTCGCGCATGATGGGATAGCAGAAGGGGTTTCCCCGGTTGGTGGTGCCGAGGATGGTGCCGCCTCGGGGAAGGATGCCGCGGACTTCTTCGAGTCCCAGCACCCGGCATTTCTCCGCATGCAAAAAGCCGTCGAAGCCGTCCTCGATGCCGACCACTTCCCAGCCGCGGCAGACGGCGGATTTCACCACTCCCCTGATCACGGCGTTGAGTCCCGGGCAGTCGCCTCCGCCGGTGAGTATCCCTATTCTCTTGGTCATGGCAGCACCTCGCGTTTGCAATTGTCGGCAGCCCGGCTGCGGGAGCTGTCTCTCGTGGAAAAGTCTCGGCGTTAAAAAGTCCGGCTGTCGCGGCCGAAGATAGGCACCGTGCCGGAGCGCTCGATCTCTTGGCGAAAGCTCTCGGGAATGCGCGCCCAATCGAGCAGGTCGACCAGTATGGGGAGGTTGCTGTCGGAAAAAGCCTGCCGCAAGGAAGTTGTGCCCGAGAGCGGCTTGCAGGGATCCGCCGGGTTGCGGGCGATCAGGTCCAGATCGCTGCCGTCGTGGGAGGTTCCGTTGGTGCGGCTGCCGTAGGCCAGCACCTCCGCCTCCGGCAGGTGGAGAGCGATCAGTTGCCGCACCGTTTCCAGCCATTCCGGGCGCAAATCAAGCCTCGCCATTGCCAAGCCTCTCCCGCAGGATCGATTCCAAGCGGCGCGCGTCGTTGACGAAGCCGGGCATCAGTTTCAGAGTGTCCTCGGCAAAACCCACACCGTAATCGTGAGCGGTGCTGTTTCGATTGTCGCGGTAGGCGAACCAGCGCTCGACTTCCTCCGTGCTCACCAAGTCGTGCTTGGCGGCATGTCGCAGAGCGTCTTTATAGGTCAAGGCGTCGATCTCTTTTGGCCTTCCCGAGTAGGCTTTCAAGGCCTTGCGCAAGAGCTTGCCCGCCGTCTCCAGCGTCAGCTCGAAGCCCTTCACTACCGCATTTCGAAACACCTCGTACTCGATACTCTCCGGCTCGGCCTTTTCAAGCTGCGACAGGGACATTTCCAGGGTCCGAATGCATCGGGCGTAATGCTCGGTGTTGAGATTCATGTGGTGGCCTCATTCTTGGACAGATCAAGCCGTTTATGGCACTCATAACCCGTCATGGTATATATTGCCCCTTTTCGGCGAAAGATTAACAACCTTCGAAGCATACGACCTCTTCCAGAAGAGGCAGCTTTCTCAGACGAAAATTTTCGGCGTACCGGTCCACAGGATCTCGTTCGATCTCTACCAGCCCCAGAAATTCGGCAAAACTCTCCAGGCAACGCAGTGAGTAGCAACTGCGCACCACCTTTTCTGGTGAGTAAAATTCTCCCACGGGCCGCACCTCTTGCATGACCATCGGGAACGCCTTCAAGAAGCAGTTTTCATAGAAGACGTTCGATTGCCATTGGGCGCCATGTTTTTTAAGCAGATAGAGGGTGAAGAGGAAGGAATTTTGAATAATGGGGATATCCTGCCACCGGCCCCGATACGCCCAACTATAATCCTTGGCAAAGGCTCGGAAAAGCGACGCATAGACGGCGGCCGCTTCTTGACCCGCCATGAGTTTTCGGCATTCCTTGCTGAGGATAAACTTCCCCTTGTACGTCCGGACCAGTCCAGCCAGCCCCGCGACCAATCTGACCACATGCAGTTCAAAAAATTCCGGTTCCGAGCGAGGCTCGCCCAAGCGGTATTTCTTCAGATATCCCTCCTCGCCGAAATAGGACCGTGCCGCTTGCCGGCAGAACTCTCGGGGAAGGTTGCCCGTGGCGGTCGCCTTCACGCCGTCGGCGCCGATACCGGCTGCCAACAGATTGAAAAGAGTCAGGATCGGGGCTTCCGGAGGAGGATCGAAACTGGAGGGGAAGCTTACCAGTTGCGGAGTAGCGAAGGGGAAATGGAGAAAACGGTGCATCTGCTCCGACGACAAGCCGTCGAAATCGTCGATCGCCGAAACGTTTTGTTGCTGCATATGCAACCCGATGAAGGCGTTGGCCTCCTCCAGAGAACCGAAGCTCTGCCCCTGAAGCAGTTTTTTCAGGTTATCCATCGTGTTGCCAAGCCCGGGGCCGCTCGACTGCTCCTCAGTCCCGGCCTTGCCGGCGCAGCACCTCTTATATTTGAGGCCGCTGCCGCAGGGGCAGGCATCGTTTCTACCGATTTTCATGGCATTTCCTTATGGAGACGGTTTCGTGGCAAACGGATCACCGAGAAACCGAGTGTCATCCGATTATCCGCGCTGACCTGTGTACCATATTAAGCCGCCGTCCATAAAGCTGAATCTGCACGATCTCAAAAGACGCATCCCGGAAAAGGGCAAAGGTCCACAAAAGGTTCCACAAAAAACAAAAAAGGGCTACAGCCTAAGCCATAACCCTTGTTTTTTCTTGGCGTCCCCGAGACGATTCGAACGTCCGACCCCTTCCTTAGGAGGGA
>CAIYDQ010000008.1 GCA_903925075.1 uncultured Geobacter sp. | reverse complement strand
GCGCATCGCGCTTGCCGAGCCGATCAAGCATCTGGGCAATTTCACCGCCGTCGTCAAGATCCACCCGGAAGTCAGCGCCGTCTTGAAGATCTCCGTCACCAAGGCGTAAACCGAACCATCGGCAGCGGCGGGTTTTTCCCGCCGCGATCGCTGAGTGCATAGCAAGAAAGGGCCGGTTCCCAACGGGAGCGCGGCCCTTTCTTCGTCTCTGTGAACAGGTCGCCGGCAGGGGAGGGGGAGTGCCGTCAAGTTAAAGAATCGACGCGGATCAATAAGCCCCCTCCCCCTAGATGGGAGAGGGGGCGTCCGCCGAAGCCTTGGCGAAGGAGGGATGGGGGGGTGAAAAGGTCGCCATGGCTGTCAGACGCGCACCTGTTTTCTCAGCCAGGGCTTTTCTTGCGGACCGCAATGGAGTATCCTGTCTGCGAACCTGGACCTACCGCTACAACCGAGGCTAACCGATTATGAATATTCAAAAGTACGCGAAAGAAGAAATCGCTTTGAACCAGATCGAAACCGCCTTGACCCTCTTCTTTACCCAGGGCGACTTGTTCTCGGTGGTCACCTTGGCGGGCGCCGCCGAGGAGATCCTCGGCGAGCTTTTGCAGGATCAGCGGGGAAACCCCGGGTTGTATGGTCTTTTTAGCCCCATTCTGGAGATACTTCGGCCCTCCAGCCGAAAAGAGTCCAAGAACGAAAGGTCCTTGGGCCACGAAACCGAAGTCTATGTCCACATGGATCTCTACCAGGAGGCCTTGTTCCTGCTCGGCAGGGCGATCGAGGACTACGAGGCGCTCTCCGGGAAGCGCAGCGTCCAGATGTTGAGGTTCGACGAAGAGGTTCGTGTGAAATCACCGCAAGAACTTCATCGGCAGTAGCAGCACTCCCGCCACAAAACCGCAGCAGTTGCAGTAGCAGCAATCACGCCAACTCTTCGCAGATCCATCCCCGTTCGCCCCTGCAGTCGTTCCTCAAATTAAAGTTTTGGACATGGCCGTCCCATGACTTCATGGGTTTCGTAGGGGCGAATCTTGTATTCGCCCTCTCATCCGCTGGCGGCAGGGCGAACACAAGGTTCGCCCCTACGGCAGGCAAATGGTCCGGAGAAACAGAAACTCGTCGGATTGAATGGACGATAGTGCCCTCGACTCTTGCACACAAAGACATTCACGCTATATTTGGTGAGTCCTTTTTTATAATCATACGGAGGTGTGGGCATGAACAAAAAAGTCGGAGTATTGCTTATTCACGGGATGGGATCGGTAGCGGACGATTACGCCCACGACGCGATCCAGGAGTTGCGCGAAAGGATTTCCGGCAGGGGGCTCAACCGTGACGACATCGCCTGGGAATCCGTATATTGGGCTCCGATTCTGTCGGAGCGCGAGAGTCAGCTCTGGGTCGACCTTTCTGCCGACAACGACCTCAATTGGGCCAAGCTGCGTAAATTCTTCACCAACGCCTTCGGCAGCGTCTCGGCCTACCAGGCGTTGCCCAACCGCTGCGACAACGTCTACGACAAGATCCACGGCACGGTTCACAACTCACTGAAGGCGCTGCGAGCGAAGCTCGGCGGAGCAGACAAGCCTTTGGTAGTGATCGCCCATTCGTTGGGCTCGGTGATCATGTCCAATTACATCTGGGACCGGCAAAAAGGAAAGGACGAGGCGAGTTTCGGGGGGAGCGCCTTCGAGCGGATGGAGACCTTGGCCGGACTCGTCACTTTGGGAAGCAACATCCCTCTTTTTACCCTCGCCTGCGATCCCGTGGTCAGCATCGAGTTCCCTCCTCCCGCCTTGCCGGAAAAGCTGAGAAAGAGCGCCAAGTGGCTCAACCTCTACGACTCCGACGATGTGCTCGGTTGGCCCTTGAAGCCGCTTAGCGGCAGCTACGGCGAGTCGGTCACAACGGACATGGAAGTGAACGTGGGCAACATCCTCACCAACTGGAACCCCGCCAACCATGCCGCGTACTGGACCGACGACAGCGTCATCAAGCCGGCCGCCTACCTGCTGGGCTCCATCCTGGAGGCGTGGGACAAGCCGTAAGTGACTGGGCATTGGCTGTCTGCGGGCAGGGCGGCCCGAACGCTTAGGCGATGGCCGTATGGATTCTTTTAAATGTTGGTGGGTCAGGCGAGCATTGTTTCCAGCAGAACGCGAGCGGAGTGTACAATAGTCACGACGAAAACGGTGTCGGATTCGTGTTCATATCTGCGGATGAAGCGGTAGGACCCAATAATTAGTTCTCTATGCGGGAAGTGAGGAAGTTCAGGCAGTATTCGCCCGGAGTCGGGGAAGCGCTGGAGGCGCTCGGCAGAACGTATAATCCTTTGTATCTGTGCCCTGGCATAGAAAGGCGAGTCAACAGCGATGAAGTCGAAGATTCTCTCAAGGTCCGAGACCGCTCTGTCAGCCCAAATCAGTTTTGCCATTTTTGGGAGATTCTCTGCTGAACCTCGTCATGGGAAAGAGTCTTGTGGTTGGCGATGTCTTGCTCTGCGCTCTCTATCTTTTCAATCAAATATAACCGGTACATGACATCCTCAGTATCGACGTTGTCCGGAAGATCGGCGAAGCAGGATTCAAGTTGGACTTTGCTGATAATCATGAGATCTTCTCCACGTTTCAGTTGAGGTCGAGTATATCCGCAATTCCCGCAACGAACAAGTAATTATGCATCTCGTGCGGACACAAAAAAAGGCGCTTTGACAGCGCCTTTTTCCGTATCCAATCGATGCTTTTGCTGCGGTTAGACGATTTTCTTCATCCCTCTCATCGCGGCGCGCAACTCCGCGCCCACTTCTTCCACCAGATGGCTGCGGATCTCGGCGTTCACGGCGACCAACAGGCTGTTGTCGACGCTGTTGTCCTTCAACTCCAGCCCCTTGCCGATCACGTCGGTGCCCACCTTGGCCATGAAATCCTGCAAAAGCGGGACGCAGGCGTGGGAAAAGAGGTAGCAGCCGTACTCGGCGGTGTCGGAGATGATGCGGTTCATCTCGTACAGTTTCTTCCTGGCGATGGTGTTGGCGATCAGCGGGGTCTCGTGCAGCGACTCGTAGTAGGCGGATTCGGGCTCGATGCCGGTCTGGACCATGGTCTCGAAGGCCAGCTCCACGCCGGCCTTCACCATGGCGACCATCAGGATCGCCTTGTCGAAGTATTCCTGCTCGGAGATCTCGCCCGCAGCCTCGGTCTGCTCGAAGGCGGTCCGGCCGGTTTCCTCGCGCCAGTTCAGGAGATTCACGTCGTCGTTAGCCCAGTCTTCCATCATGGTCCTGGAAAAATCGCCGCTCATGATGTCGTCCATGTGCTTTTGAAACAGGGGGCGCATGATGTCTTTGAGCTCGTCCGCAAGCTTGAAGGCGATCAGCTTGGCCGGGTTGGAGAGGCGATCCATCATGTTGGTGACGCCGCCGTACTTCATGGCCTCGGTGATGGTTTCCCAGCCGAATTGGATCAGCTTGACGGCGTAAGGCGCGTCGATGCCGTTTTGGGTCATCTTGTCGAAGCAAAGGAGGGCGCCTGCCTGCAGCATGCCGCACAGGATGGTCTGCTCGCCCATCAGGTCGCTTTTCACCTCGGCCACGAAGGAGGATTCCAAGACGCCCGCGCGGTCGCCGCCTTGCGCGGAGCAGAGGGCCTTGGCGATTTCCAGGCCGTCGCCGTTGGGATCGTTCTCGCCGTGCACGGCGATCAGGGTGGGGACGCCGAAGCCGCGCTTGTACTCTTCGCGCACCTCGGAACCCGGGCACTTGGGGGCGACCATGATGACGGTCAGGTCCTTGCGGATCTGGGTCCCTTCCTCGACGATGTTGAAGCCGTGCGCGTAGCTGAAGACCGCCCCCTGCTTCAAGAACGGGATGACGGTCGCCACCACGCTGGTGTGCTGCTTGTCGGGCGCCAGGTTCATGACGATGTCGGCGCTCGGGAGCATCTCTTCATAGCTGCCGACCTTGAAGCCGTTTTGCGAGGCGTTCAGGTACGACTGGCGGATCTCGGAAATCGCCTCGGCGCGCAGCGTGTAGGAGACGTCCAGCCCGCTGTCGCGCATGTTGAGGCCCTGGTTCAGCCCCTGCGCGCCGCAGCCGACGATGACGATCTTCTTCCCTTTGACGTACTCGCAGCCGCCGGTGAATTCGGACGCGTCCATGAAACGGCAGGTGCCCAGTTCCTGCAGCTGACGGCGCAGCGGCAGGGTGTTGAAATAATTCTCTCCCATCGATGTTATCTCCTCTTATTTAATGTGAGTTACAGATCTGATATTGTGCGGACTCTACCTTATTTTTCACATTGCGTAAATTGAATTATTGTGCATATTGTGTTGCGAAAACCGCAACAAACGCCTCTGCCGCACCGGGGGATGACGAGGTCGGATGGATACGCGCGAGCTGGAGATATTTTTGACCGTAGCCGAACTGCTGCATTTCGGCAAGGCGAGCCAGGCCTGCAACCTGAGCCCTTCCGCCCTTACCCGCGCCATCCAGCGCCTGGAAGAGAAGTTGGACCAACCGCTATTCGTGCGCGACAACCGGACGGTGACCCTTTCGCCCGCCGGTGTGCGGCTGAAGAGCTATGCGCTGCACACCCTTCAGGAATGGCGCAGTTTCCAGGCGTCGGTCAAATGCGAGCAGGCCATCTCCGGCACACTTTCCCTTTACGCCTCCATCACCGCCGTCTACGGCATCTTGCCGCAGTTGCTGGAATCCTACCGAAACGGCTACCCCGGCGTGCAATTGGAGCTTCGCACCGGCGCCGCCGAGCAGGCCGTGGCCCGGGTGCAAAGCGGCGAGATAGATCTGGCCGTCGCCGCACTTCCGGAGCGGCGGAACTCCGGGATGGAGTTCCTGCCCATAGTCACCACGCCGCTTGTTTTCATCGCGCTAAAGCAGGGAGGCGAGGCGACCGCCGCCTGGCACGAGGGGAGGCTCGATCTCTCCCAAGCTCCCCTGGTCCTGCCGCAAAACGGCCTCTCCCGCAGCCGGCTCGATCAATGGCTGAAGGAGCGCCGCATCGCGCCCAACATCACCTCCGAGGTCTCGGGAAACGAGGCGATCATCGCCATGGTCAGGCTCGGCTGCGGGGTCGGCATAGTTCCGCAGATGGTGCTGGAGCGGAGCCCTTTTCGCGATGAGGTCGTCGTACTGGAAAACGCGCCGCGCCTGGAGCCGTACGTGGTCGGCCTTTGTTGCGGCAAGAAAAACCTCAAGCGTCCGAGCGTCCAGGCTTTCTGGGACCTGGCCGAGGCGAAGCCTTGGGTGAAATGAGGTCGATCACATCAATTTCCGATGCCAATACCGCTGATTTGATTCGCCTTGACACTCTCCTTTGCCAGTTGCTATAGTGCTTCAGTTAAGGAACAGGGGTGGCGATTGCGCGAAAAGGGTCTGCCGTGAAATTGGAACAAGGGCTCATTCAGGTTTATACCGGCAACGGCAAGGGGAAAACCACCGCTTCGCTGGGGCTTGCCTTGCGCGCAGTCGGGCGCGAACTGACGGTCTGCATGATCCAGTTCATGAAAGGAGGCGGACCCTACGGGGAGCAACTCGCCGCCCAAAGGCTCGCTCCCTTGCTGACCATCGTGCAGACCGGCCGCCCCGGTTGGGTGAACAAGGACGATCCGCATCAGACCGACAAGGCATTGGCTGGCGAGGCCTTGGAGTTGGCCCGAAAGGCGGTGACCGGCGGCGAGTACGACCTGGTTATCCTGGACGAGATCAACGGCGCGGTCTCCATGGGGTTGCTGCCGGTGGAGGCGCTTTTGGAGCTTATGCGCGACAAGCCGCGACAAGTGGAACTGGTGCTGACCGGGCGCAACGCCCATCAAAGCGTGATCGAAGCGGCGGACCTGGTCACCGAGATGCGCGAGGTCAAGCATTATTACAAGGCCGGCGTCAAGGCGCGCGTCGGCATCGAAAAATAACGACACTGACGATAACTGAAACCAGTTTGTTTACAGGGGGTGTGCCATGGCAGAAAGAAAATTGCGTGTGCTGGTGGGGAAGCCGGGTCTGGACGGTCATGACAGGGGAGCGAAAATCATCGCGCGCGCCTTTCGCGACGCCGGATTCGAAGTCATCTACACCGGTCTGCACCAGACGCCGGAGCAGATCGTCTCGGCTTCCATTCAGGAAGACGTGGACTGCATCGCGCTCTCCATCTTGTCCGGGGCTCACAACACGCTGCTGCCGGCGGTGAACGAACTGTTGAAGGAAAAAGGCGCCGACGACATCGTATTGATGGTCGGCGGAGTCATCCCCGAGGAAGACATCCCGGGACTCAAGGCCGCCGGCATCCGCGAGGTCTTCACCCCCGGCACCTCGACCGAGACCATCGTCGCCTGGGTCCGCGACAACGTCACGCCGCACGCTTAACGGTCCTTAGGGAGTTGTCCATGACACTTGCAGAACGTGTGCTCGACGGCGACGTGCGCGCCGCCGCACGGCTGATGCGGGACATCGACGATCGCTTCAAGAGCGCGGTTGCCGAGTTGAAAACGCTCTACCCGCACACCGGCAACGCCTACATCCTCGGCCTCACCGGACCTCCGGGGGCCGGCAAGTCGACGCTGGTCGATCAGATCATCGCCGCCTTTCGCAAAAAGGAGCTGCTGGTGGGGGTGGTCGCCATCGACCCGACCAGCCCCTTTTCGGGCGGGGCGATACTCGGTGACCGGATCCGCATGAACCGTCACGCGGAAGACGCCGGGGTCTTCATCCGCAGCCTCGCCACCCGCGGCTGTCTGGGCGGCATGTCCCGCTCCACCATGGATGTAGTCAACGTCATGGACGCCATGGGCATGGACGTGGTCATCGTCGAGACGGTGGGGGTAGGGCAGGACGAGGTGGATATCGTCAGCACCGCCCACACCACGGTGGTGGTCATGGTCCCGGGCATGGGCGACGACATCCAGGCCATCAAGGCCGGCATTCTGGAGATCGGCGACGTTTTCGTGGTCAACAAGGCGGATCGCGACGGCGCCGATCGAACCGCCCGCGAACTTGCCGCCATGCTGGAAATGAAGCACCCGGAGCCCGGCGCCTGGCTCCCTCACGTGCTGAAGACCGAAGGGAGCAGGGGGATCGGCGTTGAGGAACTGATGGAGGAATTCGAGGCGCACCGCGCTTTCCTGAAATCCTCCGGCGCCTTGCAGCGCTTGATCCAGGAGCGTAACGCCAAACTCTTCGCCGACACGCTGCGCGAGGAGCTGTTCGACAGGGTGTTCGGCGCCATCAATGAAAACGGAGATTACTGCCGGATCACCGACGGCATGCGCAACCGGACCACAGACCCTTACACGGCAGTCGAGGAGGTATTGGCTGCGCGTGCTTTTCCTTGACCGGCCGGCCCATTGGTGGTAATTAGCAAAGAAATGGGGCAACGGCCCCATTAGTCGTTTCCGGCGGGAACTTGAGCCAGGAGAGTAAGCAAGCATGCTACGCAAGGTACTGTTTTTCATAGTTGTCGCCGTTTTTGGCTCCATCGTCGTCTACAATCCCGCGGCTACCTCCAAACCCGGCCCCAGCCCGCTTGATCCGGCCCATGAAGATCTCTCCCGCATCGAATACCCAAGTCTCGCCAAGATCCGCTGGCACGCCCATTTCGTCAGGCCGGAGGAAAGTCTGGAGTCGCTTTTCGGCAAGGACTGGCCCTTCGTCGCCCGCTTCAATCGCATCGACCGGCGTCACGTCTACCCGGGGATGACCATCAAGGTCCCGGACGACGTGGCCGCGGCCCGCGCCTATTCGCCGCTGCCGGCTGAATATCCCCCGGCCGAGCACCACGAAAAATATCTGCTCATCGACCTGTCCGAGCAGTGGATCGGCGCCTACGAATATGGAGAGCTCGTGTTCTCGGCTCCCGCCGCGACCGGCGCGCCGGGGCACGAGACACCGGTCGGCGTCTACCAGATCGACGCCAGGGATATGACCCATTCCTCCTCGCTGTACAAGACGGAGGACCAGACCGACCAGTACCCGATGGACAACGCCATGCGTTTTCACGTGGGCGAGGACGACGTCGCCTATTGGATCCATGCCCGGGACCTTCCCGGCAAGCCGGCCTCCCACGGCTGCGTCGGCGTCTACGACGAAGCCATGCAGAACCGGGTTTACGGCGCGCCCGCGCATCCGCAACTGCTGGATTCGGAAAAGTTGTACGCCTGGGCGGTGGGCGAGGAGCAATATGAAGACGACCCCGAAGAAGCCGAACTTCTGGAGGACGGACCTACCGTCGAAGTAAGGGGCGTTCTTCCCACCTACAGGAAATAGGGCGCCCGATGCGGAAATCCTGCGGAGGATGCTCCGGCAGGGAACCTGAACCGTAGCTCGGGGGTCGGCGTGCAACAGCTTCTCAAGGAATACCTGCAGGTTCACGGCTACTGGGTGCTTTTCGCCGGGACCTTCCTGGAAGGCGAAGCGATCCTGATCTTCGCCGGCTTTCTTGCCTGCCAGGGATATCTCAGCATCTACGGGGTGATCCTCTCCGCGTTTGCCGGTTCCTTTCTGGGTGACCAGTTCTATTTCCACATGGGACGGCGCAAGGGCGCGGTCCTGCTGAAGTTGTTCAGCTCCTTTGCCAAGAAATTCAGGAAAGGGCTCAGGCTTATCGAGCGCTACGGCTCGTTTATCGCCTTCGTGTCGCGTTACACCTACGGTTTCCGGATACTTCTCCCGATCCTCCTCGGCATGACCAACTTGTCCTCGCGGCGCTTCCTGTTTTTGAACCTCTGCAGCGCCTTGTCCTGGTCGATCCTCTTTTCGCTGGTCGGTTTTCTCTTTGGCAAGGGCGCCGCCTTTTTCATCGACGATCTGGAGCGCTACGAGCCTTACCTGCTGCTGATCCTCGCCGCCTTTACCGGCTTTTTGTGGCTGAGCCATTTCGCCGCTCACCGTTGGCGCGGCCGGCGCGCCAGACGAAGACTGAAACGGTTGAAGGCGCACAGGGCGCAATCGGCGGCCCACAGCGCGCACCACAGAGGCGCTCAGAAGCACGCAGGGAAAAACAAGCAAGACCAGGACAACAGCTGACCTAAGGCAAGGGATTTTATGGACTTAAAGGGAAGAATATCCGTCGTGCTGGTCGGGACCCAGAGCCCGGGCAACATCGGCATGGTGTGCAGGGCCATGAAGAACATGGGGCTTGCCGATCTGCGCCTGGTCAACCCCTGTCGCGTCGATCACCCGGATGCGGCGATGTTTGCGGTCTCCGCCCGCGACCTGCTGGAAAAGGCGACGCTCTTTCGTTCCCTTGAGGACGCCATTGCCGATTGCGAGTTCTCCGTCGCCACCACCAGGCGCCACGGCAAGTACCGAAACGAGATCTGCACGCCCGGCGAGATCGTGGAGAGATTCGCCCAAAGCGCGGTCAACAGCCGCTTGGCGCTGGTGTTCGGCAGGGAGGACAGCGGTCTCACCACCGACGAGGTGGCGCTTTGCCGGTGGCAGGCGACCATAGAGACCGCCGACGAGTACGGTTCGCTGAACCTGTCCCAGGCCGTGCTCATTTTCTGCTATGAATTCCTGAAAGGGGCGCTCCCCGCCGCGGAGAAGCCGGCGCGGGAGTTGGCCGGCTCCGCCTCCATCGAGCCGTTCTTCGCCCAGATGGAGCGTACCTTCCTGAAGATCGGCTACCTCAACCCGCAAAACCCCGATCACATGATGCGCAGCCTGCGGCGCATCTTTTCCCGGGCCGAGCTGGACGAGCGCGAGGTTTCCGCCTTGCGCGGCCTGCTCTCCCAGATCGACTGGGCGACCGCCGAATTCAAAGGGAAAAAAGGCGCATGCAGTTGACCCACTATCTAGGTTTCTTCGCAGGTCTTCTCACCAGCGGCGCCGCCATCCCTCAAGTCTTCCAGACCTACCGGACCAAACACGCCCGCGATCTCTCCATGTGGCAGCTGATCCTCTTGGATTTCGGCATGCTGCTCTGGCTCGTCTACGGCATCTCCCTGGGCGACCTCCCTTTGATCGTCGCCAACACCTTTTCCATCGCCTGCTACACCCTGCTGATCGGCATGAAAGTCCGCTACGCCAAAAGGGACACTGCTGCCTGTTGACAACGAAAGTAACTATTGAGCCCGATTTTCGTAGGTCGCGTTGAGGCACGAAACGCGACGTCGCAACGGTGCCACGGTGACAATGTCGCGTATCACGATGAAGCCGTTCAACACGACCTACTTAGGTGTGCGACGTCGCACCGTTGGCACGGTCGCTGCGTTTGGATTCCTTCGCGTCTCCGCGTCGAGGTTTCGCTGATGACAATAATGCTGGCTTAATTTTTTTTAATATGATAAGGTGTCCGCGCTCACATCGTTTCCCGAGGTCCAGCCAGTGAAGATATTGATTACCAACGACGACGGCGTGCATGCCCCCGGGCTCGCCGCCCTCCTCAAGCGCATCGCCGAAGTGGCCGAGGTGGTCGCGGTCGCGCCCGACAGGGAACAAAGCGCGGTCTCGCACGCGCTCACCCTTCACCACCCCTTGCGGGCGGCGCGCATCGCCGACAACGTCTTTTCCGTGGAGGGAACCCCCACCGACTGCGTCAACCTCGGCATCCACAGCCTTTTGAGCTTTCGCCCGGACCTGGTGATCTCCGGGGTGAATCGGGGCGCCAACATGGGCGACGACGTCACCTACTCCGGCACGGTCGCCGCCGCCCTGGAGGCGACGCTGATGGGGATTCCCGCCATCGCCGTCTCCCTGGCCACCAAAGGGACAGGGGACAATTTCGACGCCGCCGCCCTCTGCGCCGCGAGGCTGGCGCGAACCGTGTTCGAGAAGGGGCTCCCGCCCGGCACCTTTCTGAACGTGAACGTACCGGATCTCCCCGAGGATCGGCTGCTCCCGCCGCTCGTCACCAGCCAGGGAAAGCGCAGCTACGAGGGGACCATCGTCGACCAGGTGGATCCGCGCGGCAGGAGCTATTACTGGATCGGCACCGCCGACCTGAGTTTCCTGGACCTCCCCGGCAGCGACTACCATGCCGTCTCCCGCGGTCACGTCTCCATCTCGCCGCTGCACATCGATCTGACCAATTACGCCGCGATCGAGACGCTCAAAGGGTGGCAGGTGCGGTGATGCTGGACTTTTAGGCACCGCTTTGGTATATTTTCCCGCCGAACAGACGGGGGGGAAGATGAATTTAGCGGTTGCACGCAAGAGGATGGTAGCGGAACTGGAGAAGCGCGGCATCGTCGATCGGAGGGTCATCGGGGCCATGCTGGATCTGCCGAGACACATCTTCGTCGAAGAGGCCATGGCCGACCAGGCCTACAGCGACGGCTCCTTGCCGATCGGCGAGAAGCAGACCATCTCGCAGCCCTACATCGTGGCCAAGATGACGCAGATGCTGGGACTCACCGGGCGCGAGAAGGTGCTGGAGCTGGGAACCGGTTCGGGCTATCAGGCGGCGGTGCTGGCGACGCTGGCGGACCGGGTCTACACCGTGGAGAGAATTCGGCCGCTGGCGCTGAAGGCGCGCAAGGCGCTGGACAGCCTGGGACTTTTGAACGTGAACCTGAGGATCGGCGACGGCACCGAGGGCTGGGCCGAGGAAGCCCCCTTCGACGCCATACTGGTGACCGCCGGGGCACCCGACATCCCGCAATGCCTGATCGAGCAACTGGCTCCCGGCGGCCGGCTGGTGATACCGGTGGGAGACCGATCGGACCAGCAACTGGTGTTGGTGAAAAAGGGGCTCGACGGCGCGCTCCACAAGCAGGAAGCGGACGGCTGCCGCTTCGTCAGACTTATCGGTAGAAACGGTTGGAGCGAAGATCGATGAACGAGGCAAGATCATGACCTGAGCAAAAAAAACCGGCAAATAGGAGTCTACATGGAAGGCGACGAGCTTTTAGATGACAAAGACCCCCTGTTTTTAGATCCCGATCAGGACCCGGACAGCGTCAACATCGAGGAGGCCGAAGTAGACGAAGTTGACGAGCCCGCCGAAGTCGAAGAGGAAGAAATCAAGGCGGCGGTCGTGGAGCACTTTGACGACGCCATCAAGCTGTACCTTAGAGAGATCCAGAAGACCAAACTGTTGACCGCCGACGAGGAGAAGGACCTGGCCCGCAAGATCGAGATGGGGGACAAGGCCGCCCGGGATCGGATGATCGTTTCCAACCTGCGCCTGGTGGTGAAGATCGCCAAGCGCTACATAAACCGCGGACTCCCCTTTTTGGACCTGATCGAGGAAGGGAACATGGGGCTGATCAAGGCGGTGGAGCGCTTCAAGCTTTCCAAGGAGTGCCGCTTTTCCACCTACGCCACCTGGTGGATCAGGCAATCGATCGAGCGGGCCCTGGTGAACCAGTCGCGCACCATCAGGCTCCCCGTGCACGTCTCCGACGACATCAACAAGATGCTGCGGGTGACGCGCGAGCTTGTGCAGAAGATGAATCGGGAGCCGACCGTCAAAGAGGTGGCCGACACCCTGGACGTGAACGTGACCTACGTCCGCAAGCTCATGGTGCTGTTGAAGAAGACCTATTCCATCGAGCGCCCCATGGGAGAGAACAACGACTACTTCCTGATCGACACCATCGAGGACACCTCGACCATCTCGCCGGCCGTGCTCTTGGAGGACCTGAACAAGTACGAGCTGGTGTCCCAATGGTTCGAGACCCTGTCCGAGAGCGAGAAAAAGATACTGACCCTGCGCTTTGGCCTAAACGACAAGGATCCCCAGACGCTGGACACCATCGGGCGCAGCTTCGGCGTCACCCGCGAGAGGATCCGGCAGATCGAGGCCAAGTCGTTGGACAAGTTGCGAAAGATTTTGGAAGCCACCGACGTGATGGGGCGAGGCGTGCCGGCCGGCGCGGCCGCGCCGACGGAGAGCAGTGCGATGTCATTTAAATAAAAGGAGCGGCCAGCAGTGGAAAATTTGAAGAACATCATTCGAGACATCCCGGATTTCCCCAAGAAAGGGATCCTGTTCAAGGACATCACCACGCTTTTGGGCGACGCCAAGTCCTTCCAGCGCATGGTCGACCTGCTTTCGCACCGTTACGTGGGCGAGAAGATCGACAAGGTGGTGGGCGTCGAGGCGCGCGGCTTCATCATCGGCGCGGCGCTGGCGTACAAGCTGGGCGCCGGCATCGTGCTGGTGCGAAAGCCCGGCAAGCTGCCGTCGGAGACCTTCAAGAAGACCTACGCCCTGGAGTACGGCACCGACACCCTGGAGATCCACACCGACGCCTTCAAGAAAGGAGAGCGGGTGATCATAGCCGACGACCTCTTGGCCACCGGCGGCACCATGGCCGCGGTGGTCGACATGATCAGCGAGATGGGAGTCGATCTGGTCGAATGCTGCTTCATGGCCGAGCTGGAATTTCTGGAAGGGAGCAAGAAGCTACCCGAAGGTAAAGTGTTCTCATTGTTGAAGTTTTGATAAAAAACCTTGCAAAGCGGAGTGCGCTGATGTATAAAGGCCGTCTGATTTGTCCCCGTAGCTCAGCAGGATAGAGCACTTCCCTCCTAAGGAAGGGGTCGGACGTTCGAATCGTCTCGGGGACGCCAAGAAAAAACAAGGGTTATGGCTTAGGCTGTAGCCCTTTTTTGTTTTTTGTGGAACCTTTTGTGGACCTTTGCCCTTTTCCGGGATGCGTCTT
>CAIYDQ010000007.1 GCA_903925075.1 uncultured Geobacter sp. | reverse complement strand
CTTCATTAGAATTCGATTTAAATTACAAATCCAATGATAAAAAAGATAAAGGGGAAATATGTGGTGCTCTCGGAAAAAACACGGCGCTCATTTGGAAGTTATGTCACAAAAGCCGAAGCGGCGCATCGGCTCGGCCAGATTGAAATGTTCAAGCACATGAGGAGCGGCGGCACAAGACCCCCTGTCAGAAGAGGGAAACGAAGAAAATGAAACTGCTTGGGCAGAAGATGGCGCGAGAACTGAAAAAGTTGGACGCTCCTAATTAACGATGGTAAATACCGGGCTCGAAACGATGGGGAGGTGGTTGCCGTTGAATGCCATGCTTATATAGTATGTCCCCGGCACAACGTCTTTTTGGGAAGGATCGGTCTGGCTTAAAGCAAGATGCCGGGTATCCCATGTGTACGCAATTTGTTGCGGCCCGGTCTGAGGAGTAATAACGCCTACGAGATTTTTCGTCTGAGCGTTAACCAAATAAATATAGCCCGTGACATTCGGCACCCCATTCCAAGTAATAAGATTCTGCGTGCCGATCTTCCATATGTCTCCGGAGCAGGCGCGGTGATTTTGATTACAGTTTGCGCCGGAGGAGTTGCCTGGGTTGAGGACGTCAGAACCTGTTTGATGGGACAAAACGGATAAGACTGACTTGAAATGCCTGTGAATACTTGGTTTTGCGAATCGCTTGACAAATGGGCATATTATATGCTATAAATTGTCGCAGGAGGTCTATGACATTTAAAAATCTGCTACCGCCTGCTATTGCCCTGTGGCAACCGAGCATCGGGGATAGGGTGATGGTCGTCAAAGGCCGAGACGTCCGCGAAATCGCGCTTGCTGGCCGAATCGGGTCAGTTGTCAAAAATCGTGGTTTCGGATTGTTCAAGCTCGAGCTGGAAGACGACAAGCAATTCGTCACCGTGCGGTCGACGATGCTGACGAAAGTGTCGAAGGAGGCGAAATGAAGGGCCTCATCTACAACCACTATAGAGAATACTGCGGCTGCTGCGGCAGGACCTACTTCTGCATGGATGAAAAGGTCCATGTGGCCGAGCATTACGAGCAAGACGGTCGTAATCATTCTGTTGAGGTCCTCGGCCCATGCGACGGGAGCTGCGCGCCACGGATCGTTGACCTGGATCGCGACGTCGCAGACGCCGTTCATGGCTATCTCGGCGACGATAATCACGAGCCGGACGAAGTCGACGAAGAGTCGTTCGTGCCAGTGTTCGTGGAAAAAACGATCACGAAGCTCAACCGATGGGCCAGGCGAAATCGCTGGTCTCGGGGGCATCGTCCAGTCATGGACTTCTCGTAGTGGATGCCGCTAATGCAACACAAAAGAAAGGAGACGACATGCGTTTATGAACCTTCTCGCTCGTTAGCCTTCATGGGCGGCGAGAAGTGACAATTTAAAGGCGGCGAACACCAGAGTATTTGTATCTATGACTGGTGGTGGGATGCCTGAAATTCCCACAAAACAAAGAGAAGATTTCCTTGGAGATGGAGGTGAATCTCATGAGGGCACACCGTACGGCGTGCCTTTTTCTTTACTTAACACGAGGAGGTTCTATTTCCCGTTAGGGGTATCCTCCATATGCCCCATAAAACCTATCTAAAAATCGCCGGGTGCCTTGCTTGATGCACATCGGACCTGTTTTGTTGGACTGTGAATATAAT
>CAIYDQ010000006.1 GCA_903925075.1 uncultured Geobacter sp. | reverse complement strand
GCATGTTGGAAAGATCTTTCACCGCCTCATCGAGCAAGTGGTCATACATAAAGCTAAACCGTATAGTGAGATCGTGAACGCCTCCAGCGTCAACTAGAACTAAGGGGATATGCAGAACAGGTGGTTTTCTTAGGAAAAGAGCGTTTTCATCCAAAAGCTTGCCAAGTTGCGCCCTTTGCCGTATCAAGCAGCAACTTCCCACCGAGGAGAGATCATGCCCGAGCACCCGGACGAAGCCGTCAAACGCGAGAAAGAGGAGGAACTGGCCGCCGCGCTCCGCAACGCCTACGCCCCCGGCCCCGCGCCCACAGGCCCCACGGCCGACGCCTACCAGCTCGCCGGCTACAGCGATGGCCTCATCGGCGCCGCCCGCCCCGACTGCGACGTGCTCCGCCCGCACTACGACTCCGGGCTCAAATGGGCCGACAGCAATAACCCGCAGCCCGACGATCCCCTCTGGGGCGGCGGCGTCCGCGCCGGCGTGCGCTGGGACGGCACCTTCTGGCGCGACCTGACCCGCTACAGCGCCGGCGGCCCGCTCTTCTGGAGCGCCTACCTCAAACCCGGCACCGCCCCCGGCCTCAAGAACGGCTATTGGCTCAACTTCGGCGGCGGCAGGGCGCACCTCGCCGCCGACGATCCCGCCCAAATTCTTTCCGGCGCCTCCCAGCGGCTCTATCACGACCCTGCCACCGGCGACTGGCGCCTCGTCATCGAAGCCACCGCCTTCGTCACCCACGCCACCCTCAACGTCTGGACCGGCGCGAAACACGGCGGCACCAACCCCGTTGGTATTTATAGCCGCCTCTCCGGCTGCGCCCCCGCAGCGAGGCTTAGCATTGAATCCGCCGGGTAAATAATATGTATTTCAACGCACATAAGATCATTTCCCCCGTGGTAAAGTACGCTGTATTTCCTGCTCTTCCAATCTCGAGCAAATAATGCCGTATGAATAGAGGCTATATTTCATTCAATAATAAAAATGAAAACGAAGGAATCGGAATAACGATCTTGCGGATCAAAGCCTAAAAAAGGAAAGATTATGGGTTGGAAGTTTCATCTTGAGTACACCAATATCGCCGCGTATCTGACTGCTCCTGGCGATCCTTTGGCACCGCGTATGACAAAGTGGCAACTCAAGGATTGCCTCGGTTCACTGAGCGGTGAGAAGAGGGAACGTCCTCCTCTCATTTCGAACGAACCGGAGTGGATACGAATAATCGTCGAAAAAGCAAGAGCTGCTTTTCGGCAAGTAGATAACTTGCAGTGTTCGGACAAGGAAAATGTTAATCCGCGCGAGATCAAGAAATGCCTTATTGAGTTGAGGGCGGCTCTCAATAAGTTTCACTATTTTGGCCTCGGCGTAGGTCGCGGAGAAAATTGGAGTGAACTAGAGGCATTCCTTCAAGAAGCAGCTTTTTCTTCCGGATCATACGGTCTCTTTCTCATCCCTGACCTCCAATTTGGTGAAGTAACTATCCTAGATGCTTTCCCGCAAGCGGCGCTCATCGTAGAACAGCCCGGCACCTGGCCAGGTGTCTTGTTCTGGACTACGTTGGGCGGGGCAGCCTTTGCTCCCTTGAGTGAAGCGCAAAAGCTACACTTTGATATCCTCGAGGCTGCAAAAATGGGGTTGAAGGCAATCGATAATTCGTTACGTCAGTTTTGTGGCCATGTTGAAAGTCGGAGGGTTCTGCATCTTAGTGATCTCCATTTCGGGACGGATGCAGCTCTTCGAAATGAAAGTTACATTACTGCGCATCTTCACAGTGTTGCCAGTACGGTTGGGCGAATTGTCATTACGGGAGATTTATTCGACAATCCTCGTGAGCGGGATGCTTTAGCGTTTCGCAATTTTCGAAACAATCTTTCACGTATCTCCGGTAAGGAAACCATCGTTGTTCCCGGAAATCACGATCAACGCATAGCGGGAAACTCATTTCTCGGTTTCGGCCGACGAACACAAGAACTCGCTAAGTTGGAGTGGACAACTCTCTTCGTTG
>CAIYDQ010000005.1 GCA_903925075.1 uncultured Geobacter sp. | reverse complement strand
TTGGAAAAAATGGGGCCGCCGGATATTACCGGTTTTGGACTCTGATCAAGCCGGCGAGCTCGCTACGCTCACCGCCTCGTCAGGCCAGAAAACCGAACCTAAACGGCCCCTCCGAGGCGACAACTATCCTGACACAGGGGGCGACTGCCATTCCTGGGAGTGGCGATCACGGTAAACGGGCCCCTTGTAAAGCTTGACCAGAACTGCCGGGAAGCCTGTGGGCAAAGCCCGGTGTTGGGCAGCCCCGGGAAATGAGTCGACAACATCATCCATGCTGATGCTCCTTAATTACCGGTGCTTCGCTCCTGACAAAGGTTATTTCAGGCAAATGTGCAACCTTGATTTGCTTGGAGGCCGAAAAGTATCTGACAGGCACCGTACGCTTCGTGCTAATTAGGGCAGTACCGGTTTCTTGAGCAAGTTTTACATAATGGATGACCTGTGCCAGCCCGGAAACAAACGGATGCCGTTCGGCTAATTCCGTAATAGTCACCTGCCCGTGTCTGGCAACCTCGTCCCTAATCGTTGATTTAAGCTGCTCGACGTCAACCGAATGCTGTTTGAGCATTTGCTGATAACCTGTGCTTAGATCTGCAGTATCGGTTTCAGCCGCAATCGGCGGCGATATGGCGTATTGTCTTGCTGGGGTAAATAGCGGCCGTTCAGTAGCCATGGAGATTTTTGCAGCAAGACCAGGAACCCTGAATGTGATGGAGTCGTCTGGTGGGTCCGCTGCGCATTCAACGGCCAGTTTTTCAATCTGCTTAACAAGCTCCATAAAACGGCGGGACTCGGGGCGTCGCCTGTCAGCGACAAAGCTGGCCAGTTTCTCAACCAGACCGCAGGTCACCTCGTGAACCTTTATGCCCGCGTCAACTACCGAGGGGAGAAAGGTTTTTAAAATAGACGCGCCTGCCATCGGAGCCAATGCGGGATCCGCCAGAATGGTCGAAACCAGATGCTCAATTTCGCGCTGCTTTGACTGAGCCATCAAGAGTTCGAACAGGGCGCGGAAACTCTTGCCCTGGTCGGTCTCCCAGATTAGATCATGAGCATCCAGCGCCTCAGCTGCCAGGGAGCCTCGCTCTGCATCACTGGTGGCAATGGAGGTGTAGACGGAGCGGTTTAATTCCCGCAGATTGTGTTCCACGCCGCGAAAGTCGCCTAAGGCGCTCCTTGCGGTTTCTTCTGCGCCAAGAAAGTGATCCCGGATCACGGCTGGATCGGTGGTCGGTTCCGCTCCAACTTCCAGTCGCTGGATTTCCAGATCAATCAATGCACGCTGGCGCCTTTTTTCGGCGAGTTTGCGCTCTATATCAGGCTCGACAAGATAGGCAAGCTCCGCCAGTTGGTTGTAAAGCTGAAGGAATCGCGATGAGGCGGCCACAAACGGCCGTCGTTCAAGAGACTCCACCCACAGAATTGCCTTTTCGGTATCAGCGGTGAGATCGTATTCCGCCTCGTTTACCGCATCGTGCAGGCGTTTAGTCAAAAAACCGCTTTTCTCGCTTGACCACTCGGCCAGATAGTATGCGGCATTGTCTTTGTATCGGTCCGGGCCGTGCTCCGATTTTAAGGCAAAGAGGGCGTCGTCCAGCGCGGCGAGTAACTCGGCGTGCCTGATGGCGCGGCGCCCCTTGCGGATGAACTCCTCGTAAAGAAAACTGATGGTGAGAGGCGCATTCATGGCACTAATCAGCCGGACAGCAGGTTGGCGCAGTACCGATTCCAGATAGGCGTGACGCATGGCAATTCCCGCTCTTTGCTTTTTGTGTGGAGGCTAATGACGACTGCGTTTAAACTTCGTCATTTGAGAATAATTAAACCGTGTTGTCAATAGTGTTTACATCGAAACGCAATACGTGCCCGGCATGTGTAGAGCCCGGATAGGTAGAAGAAGCAGTCCGCTTATTTTAGGGCTAAAAACCGAAGGGTTGAGACACCCAGGCATTCAAGAAAGACCCTCGCTGGGAGGGCCAACTCCGCTTCGCATTTTCAATATTTGGTATGATTTGGCTTCGAGGCATCTCCTTTTTCCTGACGTGATGCGATCATACCACGGTCAAGTGACAGAATATGTCGCTTCATCACAGCAGCTAGCGTTTTTTATTTCGGGGGAGACGCCTATGAGTCCCTTGAGTTACTCTTGTAGGACAGGGAGAAGCCCCAAGAATTGCGCGACCCCTTTTGCCCCCTATATCCCGTTTGGGGGATATCTAGCTCCAGGAACAGATACGGCTTTCCAAGGTGTCGGATAATTGGACGTAGGAGTAGATTTGGTCTGCATCCCACAGGTTCATCAACGCCCAGTACGAGGGATCTATAGATTGGGCGCATGTAGGTATTAGTATCGTCCTTCTACCTCCCCAGCGGGATAAGCTTTCGGAGAAGAGTACGTCAAGGAGTTCCTGGGAAGGTGCTTCGGGATCAGATATGCAATACGAATTGGACGGGTGCAGATTGTTGCGTTCAGAGGCCGAGGGGTAATCCACATTTAGAGCTGCTCCGGAGTTCGTTAACAGGTAGTCACCGCTACCGGCAATCTCATCCCCACTCAATCTGGATAGTGCCGATTTTCTCAAACGCCCTCGCCAACCTTCTTCTCGGCCTCTTTGTCGATCTTCGCTTCGAGTAGGTAGGTGCCAAGGAAAAGCGGATTTATTTTATGCTAAAGGGTCATGGCTGATTGCAGCTTCATTGGAAACAAATAGATCTGTCCCGCTTTACTATGAGTATGAAGTGTAATATCGGTGACTGTCAACGTAGGTGACTGCCTGACCCTTCGTGATTGTACATTACAATGCATATCGCTGTGCCCAGACTTAAGTCATTGCACCCTGAAAAAGTGTAGAATCAGGCGTAGTACAGCTTTCGGACCTTATTATAGCCGACCAAATCCTTGAAAATACGGTAATCACCCGTTTCTTTGCGAATTCGACCCGCAGGGATCGCAGGATTTATTCTTAGACTTGCCGCAAAGCTGCGGATATCCGATGTTGATGGCTTTTCATCCAAATTAGCTGCACGCCATAATTCCGAAGGGATCAATGCCTCAGAAGCCCATCGGTCTGCATCACCTTCACAAGTATCAAGACCCACATGGTCAAGGTCATCGAAAAAGGTCGAATTGTCATGCCCATCGAAGTGTAGTGCGATATGAGCAAGCTCGTGGCAAAGAGTAAACCAGAAATTATCCAAGCGATCATAACGAAGGGTCAATGCAACAAGCGGGGAGCCATCCGGCAGCCTGACTGCAGCCCCGTCCAAGTGTGTATGCGGGAGGTGACCTTCAACGACGAAATGGATACCGTTCTTTTGCAGAAATTCACCGGCAAGAAGGGGCCCTCCATCTAGATAGCTTAACCTGACAAGGTCTCGGACAAAATCTTGCGTCACTGTACCAGGTCGATATTTTGGGACCTTTTGTTCCAGTGCCAGCAACGAAACTCGAATCTGCCAAGCAGCAAGCGCATATGCGTCGCTTTCACTGCCTGAGCGTACATGCTGACGCAGGAGAGCCGGTCGTAATAAATCGAACCCGAGATGCCCCACCCATGCTGCTAGTAAATCCCCTGCTTGCTTCTTTGCCTCTACCAGTGCGCCATGGAAATCAGGTATCCAATTCCTCTTGATTATTTCATTCAAAGGAAATGACTCCCACTCGATACCTTCTGCTGTCGGGGTCATCTTAACATCCGATTCTTTGAGGAGTACATCTGCAGGAATACCCAGTCCTTCGTGCAACTTGCGGATCATACCGATGCTTAAGGGACGCTGGCGCGACAGGACTTCAGAAACTTTGCTGCGACTGCCAACAAAAGGAATCAGATCCTTCTGCTTTAGTCCCATCTGATCCATCCTGAACTTAATTGCTTCGACCGGGTCAGGCAAGTCAATCGGATATGTTTTTTTCTCGTAAAGTTCTACCAAGGTAACCAGCAGCTCAAGCTCATCACCCTCAGCAGTATCTACACCAGCCTCCATCAACTCGTCTATACGGGACAAGGCCGCCTCATAATCTGGCTCATTTTTTATCACTTTGTAGATCATCATACCACCTCGACGTCAATAGCGTCGTATTCCTTGTGTGTGCCAATAAATCGAATCAGGATCACGGCATGCCCATAATTAATTTTGACCACGAGCCGATATTTGTTACCACAAATATTAAATACCACCCGGCTATCCTTTATTATGCTCGCGTTGCCATACTGGGCCTTTATCTCTGCAGGATTTTGCCAGGCGGCCGCCTCAGCCTCGGCATGCCAAGCTTTCAGGGCTTCTTCAGCGTCGTGGAATCTCTGCCAAAACTCGCGCAGGGTTCTTTTGGCTATAACTCTCATAAATAAATATCGATTCCCGAAAGTCAGGGAACCCTCCTGGAATTCTCGTGAAATTCAGTCTTGCTGGCATTGTTGGCGTTAAATGGGTCGGGGGGCCAGGGCCTCCATCGAGCTGAGGAATCTCAGCGACACCTCCTGATTGACTATTCAGAGAACACCCTTGGAAGCATACATCAGCTCCCTGATTTATTACAACTATTTTATTCCCTTTTTGGGAACACTCTGCATGATTTACCGAATACTGCCAGCACCACGCCTCACTGCGAGACAGTCTGCCACCCTCGTTTTGGGGAATCGAATAGCATATGCATCTAGACATTCAAGACGGACTGTTTAAAGAAGCCAACTATTCCTCCCGAACGCCCCCTCTCCTCGGCCGGCCACCCCTTTTGACCCGCTTGACTTACGATAAACTTACGAGTAACCTTGCGTCTCTGAGGGGGAGTTTGCCGAAGCTTCAAAAGCCGGGAGAGAGAACATGACGCCGAAACAGAAGAAGGTCCTGGAATTCATCACGCTGTTCATCGAGCGGCAGGGGTATCAGCCTTCGCAGCAGGAGATCGCCAACGGCTGCGGCTTTGAATCGCTGGGGACGGTGCAGCATTACCTGCGGATTTTGGAACGAAACGGCCACCTCGCCCGTCAATGGAACGCCAAACGGGGCCTTCAGCTGCCCGCGCCGCAACAGTCGCCTGTCGACGCGCCGCTGCGCATGGAATTGCCGCTGGTGGGGATCGTCGCGGCGGGACAACCGGTGGAGGCGTTCCAGTTGTCGGACGCCATCGAGGTCCCTTCGGCGATGGCGGGACCGGGCAACGTCGTCTACGAGGTGCGCGGCGACTCGATGGTGGAGATGGGGATCATGGACGGCGATTACGTGGCGGTGCATCCGCAGGCGGTGGCCGAAAACGGCCAGACGGTGATCGCCGAGGTGAACGGCTCGATCACCATCAAGAAGTATCTCAGGAGGGAAACCGTCATCGAGCTGCGCCCGGCCAATGCCGCGATGCTTCCCATCATCGTCACCGACGACGACGAGTTTCACATCAGGGGGGTGCTGGTCGGCTCCATGAGGTTCTATCGAAAGTGGACAGGGAAATCCTCCACATAACCGTCCCTGCCTTCCCCATCGCCCTGGCGCGCGCGGTCGACTCCCATCTGCGCGGCAGGCCGGTGGCGGTGGCTCCGCTCAACTCGGAGCGGGCGCTTTTGCAGTGCGTCTCCGCCGAGGCCGCCTCGGAAGGCGTGCTTGCCGGCACGCCGATCTACTGGGCCCGGAAATCCTGCCCTTCCCTGCTGGTGATCGCGCCCGACCCTCATCTGATGGCCAAGGGAAGCCAGGCGCTGACCGAGCTTTCCGCCCAATTCACGCCTATCGTCGAACCGGGAGCGGGGAGGGTTTTTCTCGATCTCACCGCCTCGCGCAGGCTTTTCGGGCCGGCGCGCGACGTGGCGGCGCGGCTGGAACGGGCGATCGGCTCGCAACTGGGGCTGGAGGCGATGGCGGGGGCGGGCGGCAACAAGCTGGTGTCCCGGGTGGCCGCCGACGTGATGCGGGAGCCGGGGGTCTACGACGTCTTTCACGGATCGGAAAGGAACTTCTTGGCGCCTTTCCCGGTTTCGGTGCTTCCCGGCGTCGGCGAGTCGCGGCAGACCCTGCTCTTTCGCGATTTGAACCTGCAGCGGGTGGAGCAGGTGGCCTCGCTGACGATTGCGCAACTGCGTCTGGCTGTGGGACCCTTCGCTCCGCTGCTGCTCGACCGCGCCTGCGGCATCGACCGCTCGCCCGTGCAGCCGCCCCGCATGAGCACGGAAATCGTGGAGGAATGTCTGCTCGATCAGGAGGAGAACGACGACGCCATCCTGCTGTGCGAGCTGCTGCGGCTGGTGGAGGGGTGCGGGTTGAGGCTGCGGCGGCTGGGAAAGGGGGCTCGCAAGGTTTCGCTTTCCGTCATGTACGCCGACGGCGTCGCGGAGCAGGGGAAGAAGCTGCTCTCGGCGCCCACCTCGCTGGACCTGCTGCTCCTTTGCGCCGTGGAGGATCTGTTTTTCGCCACCTGTAAAAGGCGACAGCGCGTGCGGGGTCTGCGGCTAGGCTGCGATCAGGTGGCCGAGGAGGCGGGGCAGATGGAGCTGTTCGCGACCGCGGCGAACGAGGTGTCGCAAAAGCAGTACGACCTGCAGCAGACGCTGGACGCCTTGCGGGAAAAGCACGGCCGGGAGGCGATTCGCTGGGGGAAGGGGGTGCCGGCGCGCAGGGAAAGCCGGAAGATAAACGACCCGCCGCCCGAGTGGGACCCGGAGCAGACGCGCTACATGACTTTGACAAAGAATTGAAGCTCCAGCCACAACCGGAAACCCCAAACCGTTAGCCACGGAGCACATCTGAGAGAATCTGAGAAAAGCGGACCATCGGGTTAAAAACCAGGCTTTGTTTTTTAAACCCGTTGAATCTATAAAAAACAGTTGGCCACAAAAATGCACAAAAAGCACAAAAAATTCCCGTTGTTACATCAATATAACGCACTAACAAAAATAGTTGCCTATGCACTTATTATAAGATCATGTTTTTTGTGACTTTTGTGCCTTTTTGTGGCAATGAACTGCCGTATTTAGGTTAAAGCCTTTGACGTTGTGAGCAGTTCTCAGATTCGTTCAGATCTTCTCCGTGGCAAATGGTTTGTTTGAAGAGGTAGTCTTAGATGTTCGTTCACCTGCATGTTCACTCGGCGCTTTCCCCTAACTGGGGCGTTCACTCCCCGGAACTCCTCTGCGCTCGCGCGGCGGAGATGGGTTTCCCGGCGATCGCCCTTACCGACCGCAACGGCCTTTACGCCGTTCCCCGCTTCCTCGCCGCGGCCCGCGAAGCGGGCATCCAGCCGATTATCGGCTGCGAGGCGGTGACCGCCGAAAACCGCGCGCTGCTCTTGGCCAGAAACCAGGAGGGGTACGCCAACATCTCCCGGCTCATCTCCGATCTCCACTGCCGCAAGGGGTTCGACCTGATCCGCGCCCTCGCGGAGTTGCGCCGCGGCGTGGTGGTGCTGAGCGACGACGCCAGGCTCTTGTCGGCGCTGAAAAGGGAGTCGCAGGAAGCGCTGTTCGTGGAGCTCTCGCCGGGCCACGCGCTGCACCGGGCGCTCGCGCTGTCGCGCGAGTTGCAGCTGCCGCCGGTGGCTACTTCCCGCGCCCTGTTCCTCGACCGAAGCGATTTCCACCTGCACCGCGTGCTGAGGGCGATCCATCTCAACAGCAAACTTTCCCGGTTAAAGACCGAAGATACCGCCGCCGACTCGGACCTGCTGCACCCGGCCGCGAAAATGGCCGATTTTTTCCCCCATTGCCCGGAGGCGCTGGACAACGCGGAGCTGATCGCCGGCCTTTGCCGCCACGACTGGGATTTCTCCCGCACCGTCTTTCCCGCCTTTCGCGGCTTCGGCAACGACTCGGCCTTTGCAGAGCTGCAACGCCGCTCCCTCGCGGGCGCCCTCTGGCGCTTCGGCGCCGTCGACGCGACGGTCCAGGCGCGCCTCGACAAGGAACTCGCCATCATCCGCGACAAGGGGTTTTCCCACTACTTCCTGGTGGTCGAGGAGATCTCCAAACAGTCGGAGAGGACCTGCGGCAGGGGGAGCGCCGCCGCGTCCCTGGTCGCCTACTGCCTCGGCATCACGCACGTCGACCCGATCAAGCACAACCTGTTCTTCGAGCGCTTTCTGAACGAGGGGAGAACGGACCCGCCGGACATCGACCTGGACTTCCCCTGGGACGAGCGCGACGCCATCCTCGACTTCGCTTTCGCCCGCTACGGCGCCAAGCGGGCGGCCATGGTGGCGAACCACGTCGGCTTCAAGGGAAGATCGGCGCTGCGCGAGGTGGCCAAGGTCTACGGCCTCCCCGACTTCGAGATCAAGGAGATGACCGAGCGCATTTCCGGCTTTTGGAAGGCCGAACAGACGGCCGCCGCCGTTGCCGGCCACCCGCTTTTCCGGGGCGAAACGCTTTCCGCGGACTGGCTGGAGATCATGGCCACGGCCAGGCGCCTGGGGGGGCAGTTGCGCCACCTCTCCTTGCACTGCGGCGGGCTGGTGATCGTGCCCGACGAGATCCGCAACTACGTCCCCGTCGAGCTCTCGCGCAAGGGGCTGCCGCTCATCCAGTGGGAAAAGGATCAGACCGAGGACGCCGGGCTGGTGAAGATCGACATCCTGGGCAACCGCTCGCTGGCGGTGATCCGCGACGCCATGGCCGCGGCCAAGGCGCAGGGCGGCGCCGAGATAGATTACGCGAGCTGGCGCCCGCTGGAGGACGAAAGGACCTGCAGCCTGTTGCGCCGCGGCCTCACCATCGGCTGTTTCTACCTGGAATCGCCCTCGGTGCGCCTGTTGCTGCGCAAGATCTGGAGTTCGACCGCTCCCCCCGAAACCTTCGCGCTGGACATCTTCGAGGTGCTGGTGCAGGCCTCCTCCATCATCAGGCCGGCGGCCAACAGCTTCATCCAGGAATATCTGGCGAGGCTGCAGGGCAAAAGCTGGAGCCATCTGCACCCGCTATTGGCCGGCGTGCTGGGCGAGACGCTGGGCATCGCCATCTACCAGGAGCAGATTACCCAGATTGCCATGGAGCTGGCGGGCTTTTCGGCCAGCGACGGGGATCAGCTCAGGAAGGTGATCACCAAGAAGCACCGCGAAAAAAGGGTGGCCGATTTCCGGACCAAGTTTTTTTCCGGCGGGTTGGGCAAGGGGGTCGGGCAACCGGTGCTGGAGGCGGTCTGGGCGCAGATTCTTTCCTTTGCCGGCTACTCCTTCTGCAAGCCGCATTCGGCAAGCTACGCGCTGTTAAGCGCCAAGGCAGCCTTCATGAAGGCCAATCATCCGGCCCAGTTCATAGCGGCGGTGATCTCCAACCAGGGGGGATACTATTCGGCCTTCGCCTACATCTCGGAAGGACGCAGGCTCGGCCTCGCCATCCTTCCTCCCGACATAAACGAGAGCGAATACCGGTATCTGGGAGCGGAGAAGCGTCTCCGGGTGGGACTGATGCAGATCGACGGCCTCGGCAGACAGAGCGTGGAGCGACTGCTGAAAGAGCGCCGGGAAAGTGGCAATTTCAGTTCGTTCGGGAATTTTCTAGAGAGGGTAAGCGTGCCGCGCGCCGATGCGGAGCGGCTGGTGAAAGCGGGCTGTTTCGATTCCTTGGCGGGGACGGAACATCGACCCGCCCTGCTCTGGGAGCTGCTCCATTTTCAGCAGCAATCGACCGGGCTCCTCTTCGAACAAAAGACGCAACTACCTCAGGCTCCGCCCTATGACGCGCAGACGGTGCTGCGCCAGGAGGTGGAAAGCCTGGGCTTTCCGGTCACTCAGCACCCCCTCGCGCTCTACCGCGCCGCCTGGCAGCGGCACGAGCCGATCAAGGGTTCGGAACTGATCAAATTTTCGGGGAAATGGGTGACCATGGTCGGTTGGTGGATCAGCACCAAGGCGGTGGAGGACAAATTCGGACGCGCCATGGAGTTCGTTTCCTTCGAGGACGTCACGGCGATTTACGACGCCACCTTCTTTCCCGACGTCTATGCCAGGTTTTGCCGCAAGCTCTCTCAGCGGCGCCCCTATCTGCTGAAGGGGATGGTCGAGGAGGAGTTCGGAGTGGCGACGCTCAGGGTGAAATGGGTGGGATTTCTGGAATAGCGGTCACTGCCTCCACCCTTTTTGCAGCAGCAGTCGCTGGGCGGGAGTGTACTGCATGTCCGCTGCGGCCTTGATCAAGGCATGGGCCACGAATTCCGTCTCGGGCTGGGCACCGAGGCGCTCGCCTTGCCAGAACAGGAATCGGGGGTCCTGCTCGCTGCTCGATTCCAGGGCGACGTCGAGAAAGGCCTCCGCCGTCTCCCGACAGTGCGGCACGCCGTGTCCGGTGGCGTACAACGAAGCCAGCCGGATCTGCGACTTGAAATGGCCGTACTCTGCCGCCCTGCGATACCAGTAGGCCGCTTCGAACGAGTTTTGCTGCTGCGGGTCCTTGTCGTAGATGTACGCCAGATAGTACATGGCGGCCGGCTCGTTCTCGAAAACCACCGTGCGCAGCAGTTCCAAGGCCTTATGAAGGTCGCGGGGATAATGCTTGCCGAAAATGTACAGCTCCACCAAGGAAATGGAACTTGCGATATACCCGGCCTCCGATGCGCTTAGCAGCAGTTCGACGGCATAGCCGGGATCGTACACCACGCCTTCGCCGGCAAGATGCAGCAGGGCCAGCTCGTGCTTGGCCCGATCTATCCCCCCCCGGGCCGCAGTAGCCAAGCACTCGGCAGCCTTGGCGGCGTTTCGCGGCGAGCATTCGCCCTGCAGATGCAGCAATCCCCGAGCCATCGCCTTTTCCGCCTCGTACTGCGCCACTGTCTTGGTCCGCACGCGCCTTTTGCGCAGCTCGCGCGCAGCTCGCGCGAAATCTATCACATTACCGACAGTCTTTTTGCTCATCTATCGCCTCACGGCAGGCGCAGGCGCTTCGGTTTCAGCCGAAGCGACGGACCTGCGAACGGACTGAGATTAAAAAATACTTACCGATTATGCTAAAGCATTCCAATTTGTCAACCGGCAGGGAGGCGGAGGAGGAGCGGAAAGGGTTGGGGATGTTGCCGAAATAGCGGTTATTTTTCTTCCGGCGGGAGCGGCGAGGCGAAGAAGTAGTACACGGCTGCAAGCGCTGCGGAAAGAACGGCCACGGTGAAGGCGAGCCTCTTTCCGTGCCACAGGGTGCCGAACCAGCGGGTGAATTGTTCGGCGAGGAGGTTGGCCTTGCCGCCGTACAGTTCCAGGCTGCGCCGGTAGACCTTGGAATTTTCCAGTTGATCGAGCAGGGGATTTTCGGCGGGTTCCGCGGCGGTCAGGTAGATCAGCAAGGCGGCGCCGATGCCGACCGCCGATATGCCGGCGGCGATGCGGCGAGTGCGGCGTTCAGGATCTGTGGGTAGTATTTTCATGGGCGGCAACCGGCTGCAAAAAAGCCCGGCTCCTTGTTTGAAGAAGGGCCGGGCTGTTGGTTTTGGTTATGGCAACGAGGAGTTTCGCTCCGGGTCGACGGCTCTAGTCGACGGACTTTCTCAGGAAGGTCGGGATGTCGTACTGATCCTCGTCGTCGCTCAGGAAACTGCGCTGCCTGACCTGGGTGTCGCGGTGCTGCTTGTCGCGGATGAAGGTCGGGATCTCGCGGTTGATCTCGGACTGCTGCTTCACCATGCTGGAGACGGTCTTCAACTCGTGGCGCCCTTTCTCAAGGTCGAAACGGTCGCCGAAGCCGGTGGCGATGGCGGTGATCTTGATGGTCTCGCCCAGCCCTTCGTCGATCACCAGACCGATGATGATGTTGGCGTCCTCGTGCACCTTCTCGTGGATGATCCTGCTGGCGGCGTCGAACTCGTCCATGGTCATGGAGGCGGAGCCGGAGATGTTCACCAGCACCCCCTTGGCCCCGGAGATGTCGATGTCTTCCAGAAGCGGACTGGAGATGGCCCGGACCGCCGCGTCCACGGCGCGGTTCTCGCCGTTGCCAAGGCCTATGCCCATCATCGCCATGCCGCGCTCGCTCATGATGGCCCGCACGTCGGCAAAGTCGACGTTGATCAGGCCGGACTGGGTGATCAGGTCCGAGATCCCCTGCACCGCTTGACGCAGCACGTCGTCGGAAGGCTTGAAGGCGTCCAGGATGGACATGGACTTGCCGGCCAGCCCGAGGAGCCGGTCGTTGGGGATGACGATCAGCGAGTCGACGTGCTTCTTCAGCTCTTTGATGCCGTCCTCGCCCTTGGCCAGGCGCTGCCTTCCCTCGCGGGTGAAGGGCTTGGTGACCACGCCCACGGTGAGCGCGCCCTGCTCGCGCGCCACTTCGGCGATAACCGGCGCCGCGCCGGTGCCGGTGCCGCCCCCCATGCCGGCCGCGATGAAGATCATGTCCGCGCCCTTCAGGGCCTCGGTCAGCTTCTCTTTGTCCTCGAGGGCGGCGTCGCGCCCGACGGTCGGATTGGCGCCCGCTCCCAGACCTTTGGTGAGCTGCCCCCCCAGTTGGATCTTCACCGGCGCCTTGGACATCCTGAGCGCCTGCGCGTCCGTATTCGCCACGATGAAATCGACCCCGGTGACCCCACTGGTCATCATGGTGTTTACGGCATTCCCGCCGCTGCCGCCAACGCCGATCACCTTTATCTTCGCACTCTGGTCGATGCTTTCATCGAATTGGAACATGGACTATCCCCCTTATCGCGCCCTCCGGCGGAACCTAATTAAGACACAGGCGGTTTATACTACTTTTTAATGTCCTTTGGAAGGGCAAAATACGCGAAATCTCTTTTTTTAGAAGAATTCTCCGAACCATTCCTTCATCCTCCGGCTCACCCGCCGGAACACGGTGTCGTCGCTTTGCTGGGTGGGGAATTCGTGCACGCCGATGTTCTTGCTCCCGTAGATGACGAGCCCCACGCCGGTCGCGTAAACAGGCGAATTCACTACGTCTATCAGGCCGCCGATCCTCTGGGGCAGGCCGCGCCGGACCGGAAGGTTGAAGATCTGCTCGGCAAGCTCCGGCATCCCCTCCAAAATGGTGCTGCCGCCGGTGATGACGATCCCCGAGGCGATCTGATCCTCCAGCCCGCTCTTCATGATCTCCCGGTTCACCAGGGTGAAAATCTCCTCCACGCGCGGCTCCAGGATCTCGCACAAAAGCTGCCGGGACAACACCCGCGGCTTCCTGCCGCCGACGCTCGGCACCTCGATGGTCTCGTCTTTTCCCACCAGCGTGGAGAGGCAGCAGCCGTATTTCTGCTTGATGCGCTCCGCCTCGGCCATCGGTGTCCTCAGGCCCACGGCGATGTCGTTGGTCAGGTGGTTCCCTCCCAGGGAGAGCACCGAGGTGTGCTTGATGGCGCCGTCCACGAAGATGGCGATGTCGGTGGTGCCGCCGCCGATGTCGATCAGCGCCACGCCGAGTTCCTTTTCGTCCGCCGAGAGCACCGCCTCGGAGGAGGAGAGCTGCTCGAGGACGATGTCCGCCACCTCCAGCCCCGCCCGGTTGCAGGACTTGACGATGTTCTGGGCGCTGGCCACGGCGCCGGTGACGATGTGCACCTTGGCCTCCAGGCGCACCCCGCTCATCCCCAGCGGCTCGCGGATGCCGTCCTGGTCGTCGATGATGAATTCCTGGGGGAGGATGTGGATCACCTCGCGGTCCATCGGAATGGCGATCGCCTTGGCCGCCTCGATCACCCGCTTCACGTCCTCGGGAGAGACCTCGCGGTTCTTGATGGCGATCACGCCCTGGGAGTTGAAGCCCTTGATGTGCCCCCCCGCGATCCCCGCGTACACCGACTTGATCTCGCAGCCGGCCATCAGCTCCGCCTCCTCGATCGCCTTCTTGATGGCGGCGACGGTGCTCTCGATGTTGATCACCACCCCTTTCCTGAGGCCCTTGGAGGGGCTGGTGCCGATGCCGACGATGTCGATCCCCTCGCTGGTCAGGTTGCCAACGATGGCGCAGATCTTGGTGGTGCCGATGTCGAGCCCCACGATCAGATTATCCCTTTTACCGGACATGCTCCCCCCCTTTTTGCCTACACTTTTTTCACTATAATTTTGTCGCCGTAATCCAGATCTATGTAGTCCAGCTCGTGCATGCGCGGCTTCAACTGCGCGTAGATGCCGGAGAGCCGGGCCAATTTCTCGTTGAAGCCGCCGTTGCCGAGCTTCACCGGGACCCCCCCCTGCATGGTGAACAGGGTGAAGCCGTACCCCTTGTCGTAGTGGATCTCGGAGACCTCCTCCAGGCCGAACACCGTAGCGGCCTTGAGGCTGTCGATCAGGGCCAGCGCGTTTTTCAGCGCCTCCTTGCTCCCCTCGGGGTCCTTCTCCAGCTCCTCCTCGCTAAGCCCGGTGATCAGCGGATAGTCGAGCCGGTCGCCGTCGACCAGCGACTTGAACAGCTTGCCTTTGCCGTCCAGGTAGTAGAGGCAGCCGACGTTGGCCACCGCCTGCGGCGCGCGCTCGGTCACCGAGATGGAGAGCGTGTGCGGGAAATAGCGCCTGACCTGCACCTGCTCGATCCAGGGGTTTTTACACAGCTGGGTCACGATCCGCTGCAACTTCAAGCCGAGCATGGAGTCGCCGGGCTTGACCCCGGCCAGCGACAGCACCTCGCCCCTGGTGAGCCTTTGCAGCGGCGAGACCTCGATGGTCTCCAGGCGCAGCAGCGTGACGCCCGCGACCAGGCGGTAGAGTTTCATGCCCCCGAAACCAAGGGCGAGGCAGAGAGCCGCGGCGCCGATCCCCCTGGAGAGCCAGGTGAGGATGGGGCGCCAGTTCACCGGCTTTCGCTTCTTGGGCGCCTTTTTCACCCGATTCTGGGAGACCTGGCGCTGCTTTTTGGCATGCAAATCGCGCAATGGGGATACCGTTGGGGGTTGAGAACCGTGTCAAATCTTCAATGAGGCCGCCAGCAGCACCCGCTCCGCCAGCTCGGCGAAGCCGATGCCGGCGCCGTTGGCTATCTCCGGGAGCAGGCTCAGGTCCGTCATGCCCGGCAGCGTGTTGACCTCGAGCAGGTAGCATTCGCCCGCCTCGGTCACCAGGAAATCGACCCGGCTGTAGCAGTCGCAGTCGAGCGCCGCGTGCGCCTTTTCTCCCGCCTTGAGCACCTCGGCGTAGATGGCGGCCGGCAGCCGCGCCGGCAGGATATGCTCGGCCATGCCTGCCGTGTACTTGGCCTCGTAGTCGTAGAACTCGTTCTTGGGGACGATCTCGATCGCCCCCAGCGCCTTTCCGTCCAGGATGCCCACCTGCACCTCGCGCCCGTCGACGAAGCGCTCCACCAGGATCTCCGCGTCGTAGGCGAAGGCCGCGGCCAAGGCCGCCTCCATCTGCCCCGGCTCGCGCACGATGCTGATGCCGACCGAGGAGCCCTCGCGGGACGGCTTGACCACCACCGGCAGCGCGAAGGAGAGGTGCAGCTCTTCGCCCCGGCGCAGCACCTGGTAGGGCGCGACGGTCAGGCCGGCCGCCTGGAACATCGCCTTGGAAAAGATCTTGTTGATGGCGAGGGCGCTGGCCAAAACGCCCGAGCCGGTATAGGGGATGCCCATCAGCTCCAGCACCCCCTGCACCGAGCCGTCCTCGCCGAAGCGGCCGTGCAGCGCCACGAAAGCGACCTCGATCCCTTCGGCCAAAAGCCGCGCCGGCAGGTCGCGCCCGACGTCGATGCCGACCGCGCAGTGGCCGCCCGCCGTAAGCGCCGCCAGCACGGCCGCGCCGCTGGCCAGGGAGACCTCCCGCTCGGCGGAGAGCCCGCCCATCAAAACCCCGATCTTTTTCTGCTTCAGTTCCTCGACGGTCATGTTGTCCTCTTGATCGGACCGATCGGTCCGATCGCAAAACAGCTCGCTATCCTTCTCCCACCACCCTGACTTCCTCTTCCAGCGCGACGCCGCTGCACTCCCGCACCCGCTCCTTGGCCAGGGCCGCCAGCGCCAGAAAATCGGTGGCGCTCGCCCCGCCCCGGTTGACCAGGAAGTTGGCGTGCAGCTCGGAGACCTGCGCGCCACCGATGCCGACCCCGCGCAGCCCCGCCTGGTCTATCAGACGCCAGGCCTGCTCGCCGGGCGGGTTCTTGAAGAAGGAGCCGGCGCTCGGGAAGCCGACTCGCTGGGAGCTCCCCCTCGACGCCAAAAAGCCGGACATGCGCTCCTCTACCAGACGCCGCTCGGTCGGCTCCAGGCGCAAGGTCGCGCAAACCACGATCTCGCCCGGCAACAACTGCAAAAAGCGGTAGCCAAAGCTCAGCTCCTCGCCCTTTCGCACCGCGATCCCGCCCTGGCGCAGCGTGGTCAGGCTCTCCACGCGCTGCAGGGTTTCCGCCCCGTGGGCGCCCGCGTTCATGGCCAGGGCGCCGCCGAAGCTGCCGGGGATGCCGATCAAAAATTCCATGCCGCCCAGGCAATTCTCGGCCGCCACCGTGCAGAGCATGCGGTTGCTCACCCCGGCCCAGACCTCCAGACGGCCGCCGGGCAACGGCCTCATGGCGTCGAGGCCGCGCAGGGAGATCACGCACCCCCTGAAGCCGCCGTCGCGCACCAGCAGGTTGTAGCCCCCCCCCACCACCAGGTAGGGAACCCCCTCGGCGCTCAGCATCGCCAGCGCCTCTTGCAGGTCCGGCAGATCGGCGGGCTCGATGAAAAGGTCGGCGGGCCCGCCCACCTTCAGGGCGGTGTGCCGGGACATCGGCTCGTCCAGCTTGGCCTCGCCGCGCAGCTCGCGCGCCACCCGCTCCGCCCACGCGCGCGACAACTCAGCTCTCCGCAGCCGCGGACAAACGCTCCAGCATGGCGTCGCCCACCTGCCAGACGTTGCCCGCGCCCAAGGTCAAGAGGATGTCGCCGGGCTTAAGCACGCTCTCCAGATGCCGGCAGAGCTTGTCGCGGTCGGAGATCCAGGTGACGTCCCGCTGGCCGTGCCTGCGGATGCGGGTCGCCAGGCTCTCGGCGGTCACCCCTTCGATGGGCGCCTCGCCGGCCGGGTAGATGTCGGTCAGGATCAGCACGTCGGCGTCGTGGAAGGCCTTGACGAAATCCTCGAACAGTTCCTTGGTCCGCGAGTAGCGGTGCGGCTGGAACACCACCACCAGCCTTCGGTCCCACCCCCCCTTGGCCGCAGCCAGCGTCGCCCGGACCTCGGTGGGGTGATGGCCGTAGTCGTCCACCACCATGATGCCGTTCGCCCCCCCCTTCATCTGGAAGCGCCGGCCCACCCCGCCGAAGGAGGCGAACCCCTCGCGGATGGTCTCGAAGGGGATGTCCAGCTCCATGGCGACGGCGATGGCCGCCAGCGCGTTCAGCACGTTGTGGGCGCCGGGCATGGAGAAGGTGATCTCGCCCAGCCTCGCTCCCTTGTGGTGCGCCACGAAACTGGTGGTGAACCCGGAGAGGCGCACGTCGGTGGCCCGGTAATCGGCCTGCCCGGAAAGGCCGTAGCTGGTGAAGCGCTTCTTCACCTTGGGGAGGATGTCGGAGACGTTGCCGTTGTCCAGACAGAGTACCGCCAAGCCGTAGAAGGGGATCTTGTTGATGAACTCGACGAAGGTGTCCTTGATCTCCTCGATGCCGCTGTAGAAATCGAGGTGATCCGCGTCGATGTTGGTGACCACGGCGATGGTCGGCGAGAGGAGCAAAAAGGAGCCGTCCGACTCGTCCGCCTCCGCCACCAGGAACTGCCCCTGCCCCAGCCGGGCGTTGGTGCCGATCGAGTTCAGCCGGCCGCCGATGACGATGGTCGGGTCGATCCCCCCCTTGGAGAGGAGCGTCGCCACCATGGAGGTGGTGGTGGTCTTGCCGTGGGTGCCGGCGACCGCGATGCCGTATTTCATGCGCATCAGCTCCGCCAGCATCTCGGCCCTCGGGATCACCGGGATCAGCCGCTCATGCGCCTCGATCACCTCGGGGTTGTCGTCGTGCACCGCGCTGGAGATCACCACCACGTCGACGTGCGCCACGTTTTCCCGGGCGTGCCCGAAGAAGATCTCGCCCCCCAGGCCCGCCAGCCGCTCGGTGATCTCCGAGGCGCGCAGGTCCGATCCGGAAACCTTGTAGCCCAGGTTCAGGAGCACTTCCGCGATGCCGCTCATGCCGATGCCGCCGATGCCGACGAAATGTATCTTGTCTATTTTTCCGTACAATTGCAGCTCCCTTTTTCGCTTCGAGGTCCCCGCTGGCGCGGCCCATGCCGACCGCGCGCCCCCCTTCGGGCGGGGGCACCGCCGCACAGCCGGCTCGGCGATTGCCAAGAGTACTCGGCGGCGTGAAAAAACGCAAGGTTACAGACGCTCGGCGTCGAAAAAAATCCCGACTTTTTGTCGAGTTCGACGCAATCCGCGGCCCGCGCCCCCGAGCGGACGGCTATTTGCGCCGACCGCTGCCGGGAAGAGAGATGCCGGGGTAGGAACTGAGCCTCAGCCTCAAGCCCGCCGCGTCCGGCTGATGGCGCGAGAAGCCGGCGCCTTTGCCGTCCGGCTGCAGTCCCGCAGGCGACTGCGGCAGTTGACCGCCCGTGAACGAGGTGAGGTTTCTCGGGTTACGAAGCTTTCGTGACACCATAGTCGGGCCCTCCGATGCGCGCCGTGATATGCATCTCGACACTGCCTGCCTGCCGCCGATTTTGCTGACTTAATCCTGCTTCGAAACCGTCTCCGTCTAGTTCCCCGCCGAACCCTGCTTGGCGACCATCGCCGCCACGATCGCCTGCGCCGCGTCCAGTTGGGCCAGGCGGCGCGCGTTTTTCTCCATCTGCGCCAGCCTTTCCGGGTGCTCCATCAGCTCCAGGATCTCGGCCGCCAAAAGCTCGCCGGTCAGGTCCTCCTCCAGGATCATCAGCCCCGCGTCCCTTTTCAGCAGCGACTCGGCGTTCTTTCTCTGGTGGTCGTCCGCGGCGTGCGGATAGGGGATGAAGATGCACCCCTTGCCGCAGGCGGTCACCTCCGCGATGGTGGTGGCGCCGGCCCGGCAGATCACCAGATCGGCCGCCCCGTAGGCCGCGGACATGTTGTCGATGAAGCCGGAGACCTGCGCCTGGAAGCCGAGCGCCCGGTACCCCTCGCGCACCCGCTCCAGGTCCTTCTCGCCGGTCTGATGCGTGATCCGCAGCCGATGCCTCACGCTTTCCAGGTGGGGAAGCGCCTCCAGCAGGGCGCTGTTCACCCGCTGGGCGCCGGCGCTGCCGCCGAACACCAGCACGCTGAAGGCGTCGCCGATGCTGCGCACCCGCTCCTGGAAGCCCCAGAGGATCTCGCGGCGGATGGGATTGCCGGTCATCAGCGTGATCTTTTCGGGAAAGAAGCTGGCCGACTCCGGCATGGAGATGAAGATGCCGTCCGCGAAGCGTCCCAGGATCTTGTTGGCCAGCCCCGGCGAGGCGTTTTGCTCGTGGATGAAGCGCGGGATCCCCATGCCGCGCGCGGCCAGCACCAGCGGGGCCGAGGCGTACCCCCCCACCCCCAGTACCAGGTCGGGACGGAAATCCTTCAGGATCTTGCGCGACTGGGCGTAGCCGTACAACAGGCGCCCCGCGCCCATAAGCTTCCTGGCGGCGCCCTGACCCTTCATGCCGCTGGCCGAGATCAGCGCCAACGGGTAGCCGAGCTTGGGGAGCAGGCGCGCTTCGATGCCGTGACTGGTGCCGACGAAGAGCACCTCGTTGCCGGTGCCGCGGGCCAGGAATTCCTCGGCCACCGCGATGCCGGGAAAGAGATGGCCGCCGGTGCCGCCGCCTGCGATGATCAACCTCATGGCGTCCCCCTCATCTTGGTGGATACGTTCAAAAGCACGCCGATGGCGCCCAAGGTGATGATCAGCGAACTCCCGCCGTAGCTCACGAAGGGAAGGGCGATCCCCTTGGTGGGGAGCATGCCGGTCACCACCGCCATGTTGACGAACGCCTCCAGCCCGATCAGCACCGCGATGCCGAAGGCGAGGAAGCGCCCGAAGTTGTCCTGGGCGGCCATGGCCACCAGGATGGCGCGCTGCACCAGCACCAGGAACAGCGAGGCGATCAGGATCACCCCGACGAACCCCAGTTCCTCGCCGCAGACCGAGAGGATGAAGTCGGTATGCGCCTCGGGGAGGTAGAAGAGCTTCTGCTTCCCCTCTCCCAACCCCTGGCCGAAGATGCCGCCGGTCCCCAGGGCCAGCCAGGACTGGATGATCTGAAAGCCCGCGTCGGTCGGGTCCTGCCACGGGTCGAGGAAGGCGGTGATGCGCCGCATGCGGTAGGCCTTGGTCAAGATCAGCAGGCAGACGCCGGGGAGCGCCACCAGCGCCATGCCGAAGATGTACTGCACCTTGGTGCCGGCGGCGAAGAGCATGACGATGGCCACGGCCAGCATGGTGAGCGCCGCGCCCATGTCGTGCTGCGCCAAGAGGATGGCGATGAAGACCCCCAGGATCAGCAGGTAGGGGAAGAAGCCGGCCATGAACTGCTTCAGCTTCTCCTGCCTCTTATCCAGGGAATAGGCCATGTAGAGGATGAGCGCCATCTTGGCCAGCTCCGAGGGCTGGAAATTGAAGCCCGGCAGCCTGATCCAGCGCGAGGCGCCCTTGGCGGTGCCGCCGATCCCCGGCATGAAGACCAGCAGCAGCAAGAAGAAGCAGGCCAAAAAGAGCGGCACCGCCAGCTTCTTCCAGACATGGTAGTCGGTGTACATGGCGACCGCCATGGCGGAGAAGCCGAGCAGGGCGAAGATCGACTGCCGCTTCAGAAAATAGAAGCCGTCGTGAAATTTCTTGGCGGCCATCACCGAGGAGGCGGAGTAGACCATGACCACGCCGAAGCAGGTGAGAATCACCGCCATCAGCAGCAGCACCATGTCGAACCCCTCCAGACGCTTCATGCCCGCCCCTTCCCTTGCGCGCCCCGGACCAGCGCCTTGAAGCGCTCGGCGCGCTCCTCGTAGTTCTTGAACATGTCGAAACTGGAGCAGGCCGGGGAAAAGAGCACCACCCCGCCAGGCTCCGTCCGCCGGCGCGCGCACTCCACCGCGTCCTCAAGGCTCGCGGCCAGGTAGGTGTCGGTGAGGCCGCCCAGCGCCTCGTTCATCCGCTCCCGGGCCTCGCCGATCAGCACCAGGTGGCTCACCCGCTCCGCCACCAGCGGCGCCAGCGGCTGGTAGGAGCCCCCCTTGTCCTTCCCACCGGCGATCAGGGTGATGCCGGAGTCGAAGCTTTCCAGCGATTTCACCACGCTCCCCACGTTGGTCCCCTTGCTGTCCTCGTACCAGGCGACGCCGTCGATCTCGGCCACGAACTCCATGCGGTGCGGCAGCCCCTTGAAGGAGCTGACCGCGGCGTAGGCGCAATCCCCGTCGCAGCGCATGAGCAGCGTCGCGGCGAGGCTCGCCATGATGTTGTCCAGGTTGTGCACCCCCTTCAAGCGGAAGCCTTCGGTGCCAAAGCGCAGCACCCGGCCCCGATGGGCGAAGGTGATGAAGCCGTCGCGGTAGCTGATCCCCTCCGCCAGCTCGGCTAGCCGGCTCATGGGGAAGACGCGGGCGGCCAGCCGGCCGGCGCAGCCGGCGACCAGCGGGTCGTCCATGTTGAGCACGGCGAAGTCTTCCGGCCCCTGGTTCTGGAAGATGCGCAGCTTGGCGTCGATGTACTCCTGGAAGCTCGCGTAGCGGTCCAGGTGGTCCTCGGTGAGGTTCAGGAGCACGGCCACCTGCGGCCGGAAGCTCTCCACCCCCTCCAGCTGGAAGGAGGAGAGCTCCACCACCACCCGCTCCACCTGTTCGCCGCTTGAGGCCAGCTCGATCAGCGGGTTGCCGATGTTGCCGCCGACGAAGGTGGACAAGCCGCAGGCGCGGAAGATCTCGCCGGTCAGGGTCGTGGTGGTGGTCTTGCCGTTGGTGCCGGTGATGGCCACCATGGGCGCCGTGATGAACCAGGAGGCGAGTTCCACCTCGCTCACCACCCGGCGCTTCTGGGCGCGCGCCATCACCAGCGGCTTGATGTCCATGGGGACGCCGGGGCTCACCACGATCAGATCGGCCATCAGGAAGCTGTAGGGGACGTGGCGCCCCAGCTCGTAGCCTATCTCCAGGTCGGCCAGCGCAGCAAGGCTCTCGGCGAGCGCCTCTTCCTCGGCCATGTCGGTCACGGTCACCTGCGCCCCGGCGCGAACCAGGAAGCGGGCGACGGCGACGCCGGTGCGGGCCAGGCCGACGATCAATACTTTTTTATCCTTGAGTTCCATAGCGGCTCCTTAGCGCATCTTCAGCGTGGAGATCGCCACCAGCGCCAAAATAATGGTGATGATCCAGAAGCGCACGATGATCTTGGGCTCCGCCACCCCCTTCAGCTCGAAGTGGTGGTGGATCGGGGCCATGCGGAAGATCCGCTTCCCCCGGTATTTGTAGGATCCGACCTGGAAGATCACCGAGAGCGCCTCCACCACGAACACCCCGCCGACGATCACCAGCAGGAACTCCTGCTTGGTGAGGACGGCCAGGGTGCCGAGCCCCCCTCCCAGGGAGAGCGAACCGACGTCCCCCATGAAGACCTCGGCCGGATAGGAGTTGTACCAGAGAAAGCCGAGCCCGGCCCCGACCAGCGCGCCGCACAAAACCGCCAGTTCGCCGGCGCCCGGCACGTAGGGGATCTGCAGGTAACCGGAGAGCTTGGCGTTGCCGGCGATGTAGCAAAAAAGCAGGTAGGTGGCGGCGTTGATGGCGACCGGCCCTATGGCCAGCCCGTCCAGGCCGTCGGTCAGGTTCACCGCGTTGCTGGCGCCGACGATCACCAGGGTGGCGAAGGGGATGTAGAGCAGACCCAGTTCCGGGTGCACCCGCTTGAAGAAGGGGAGATAGAGCTGGGTCGAGAAGCCGGGGAGGTTGTAAAGGAAGATGCCGACCGAGACCCCCAAAAGGATCTGCCAGAACATCTTCTGGCGCGGCGAGAGCCCCTTGGGGTTTTTCTCCACCACCTTCTTGTAGTCGTCCACGAAGCCGATCACGCCGTAGCCGACCACGACGAAGAGGGTGACCCAGATGAAGACGTTCTTCAGGTCCGCCCAAAGCAGCGTGGGGAGGATGGTGCAGACCAGGATCAGCACCCCGCCCATGGTCGCGGTCCCCTGCTTCTTCAGGTGCGATTCCGGCCCGTCGGTCCTGATCACCTGGCGCGCCTGCATCCCTTCCAGCTTGCGGATCACCCAGGGACCGACCAGGAAGGAGAGAAGCAGCGCAGTGATCATCGCGTAGATGCTTCTGAAGGTCAGGTACTTGAAGACGTTGAAGAGTTTGTAGCTGGACGCCAATGGAAACAGCAGATGGTACAGCATCAGTGAGCCCCCCCTACCGCATCCGGCGCCAGGGCGGCGCGCACCGCCTGCGCCACCCGCTCCATGCGCATGCCGCGCGAGCCTTTGAAGAGCACGCAATCGCCGGCCTTAAGCCACTCCAAAAGTTGCCGGGCGGCCTCCTCGTGGTCGCGCGCCACCAGCACGCTCCCCTCGGCAAGACCCGCCTCCCTGGCCCCGGCCGCCACCTCGCCGGCCATGTCGCCCATAAGGTGGAGCCGCTCCACGCACCCCGCCGCCAGCCGGCCCAGTTCCCGGTGGGCCGCCTCGCTCCCCGCTCCCAGCTCCAGCATGTCCCCGAGCACCGCCGCCGAGCGCCCGTCCTCCCGGACCTCGCGCAGGGTGGCCAGCGCCGCAGCCATGGAGGCTGGGTTGGCGTTGTAGCTGTCGTCGATCAGGGTGACGCCGGCCGACTGCTCCAGTTGGAACCTTTTGTCGTAAGGGGTGAAGTCTTCCAGTCCCAGCCGGATCGCATCCGCGGAGATCCCCAGGGCGTGCGCGGCCGCGGCCGCCGCCAGCGCGTTGTAAACGTTGTGCCGCCCGAAGGCCTTGAGCACTACCGGCAGTTCCTGTTCCGGGAGGCGCAGGGTGAAGCTCTCACCCTTCTTGCCCAGGCTCTTGATGGAGGCGCTGCTGATCTCCGCGCCCCGCAGGCCGAAGGTGAGGCGATGCACCCCGGAGGGGGTCCGGCACTTGGAGATGAGCGGGTCGTCCACGTTGTAGACGGCGTAAGCGCCCGGCTTCAGGCGCAGGAACAGCTCGCCCTTGGCGCTGGCCACCCCCTCGACGTCGCCGAGGGTCTCCAGGTGGGCGGGGAAGGCGTTGGTGATGATGCCGACGTCGGGCGCGGCGATCTGCGCCAACCGGTCGATCTCGCCGAAGGCGCTCATCCCCATCTCCAGCACCGCCCAGCGCTCGCGGCCGCTGAGCCTCAAGATGGTGAGCGGCAGCCCGATCAGGTTGTTCAGGTTCCCCTCGGTCTTAAGTCCCGGTCCGGTCTGGGCGAGGATGCGGGCCAGCATCTCCTTGGTGGTGGTCTTGCCGTTGCTGCCGGTGACCCCGATCACGGTGATCTTGAAGCGCAGACGGTGCCAGGCGGCCAGATCCCCCAGCGCCTTGAGGGTGTCGGGCACCACCACCGCCGAGCACCCTTCCGGGAGCTCCCCTCCCTGTTGCCAGGAGCCGTCCGCCAGAAAGACGCGCACCCCCAGATCGGCGGCCTTTGCCAGGAAGGCGTGGCCGTCGAAGCGCTCGCCGCGCAGCGCCACGAACAGCTGGCCGGCCGCGGCCTGGCGCGAGTCGGTGCAGACGCCAATGGCCTCCGCCCCCGGGTCGCCCAGCATGCTGCCGCCGGTCGCCTCGGCTATCTCTTTCAGGGTGAAGCTCGCCATGCCTCTGCCTTTGCCGGTTGTCCTTGGTTTGTCAGCTATCTCGGGCGCGCCGGGCGCCGTTATCTTGGTCAAAACCGTTCACCTGCCGTTTTATTCATGTATGCGCCATCGCCAAATTTAGCAGGAAAAGGGGTGCGAAGGGAAGCACCTGTTTCACTCTCTTCAGCTCTTGCCGCCGATTTTCCCTGCGGCGCTCGGCTCTTGCCGCCGGTTCCCTCTGCGCCGCTCAGGCCTTGCCGCCGGCGTCCCTGGCTTTCCGCATGTCGAGCGCCCGGGCCGCTTCTTCCCGATCGTCGAAATGGTGCTTCTCGGTCCCCAGGATCTGATAATCCTCGTGCCCCTTCCCCGCCAAGAGCACGATGTCGCCCGGCATGGCCGCCAGCACGGCGGTGCGGATTGCCTGGCGGCGGGACTCGATGGTGGCGAACCCCTTCTCCTGGAAACCATCCGCCAGTTCCTGCACGCCGTACTCCCTAAGCGCCAGCGGCGCGAGGCCGGCCCGCACCTGGTCCAGGATCGCCCGAGGGTCCTCGGTGCGCGGGTTGTCCGAGGTGATGATGGCCAGGTCGCTGTAGCGCGCGGCGATTTCGCCCATCACCGGGCGCTTCCCCTTGTCGCGGTCGCCGCCGCAGCCGAAAACGGTGACGATGCGGCCGGTTTTCAGCTCGGACACCGTCGCCAGCACGTTCTCCAGGGCGTCGCCGGTATGGGCGTAATCGACCAGCACGGTCACCCCCTGGTCGTTCTCCACCCGCTCGACGCGCCCGGGGACCTTCTTGTGTCCCTCGATCCCGGCCCGGATGGCCGCGTCCGGCAGTCCCAAGGCCAGGCCGGCGCCGACCGCGGCCAGGATGTTGTACAGGTTGAAGCGCCCGAGGAGGTCGGAGCTGAGCTCCATCTCGCCGCGGGGGGTCCTGAGGCGGCAGCGTATGCCGTGCACGGAGAAATCGACCTCGGCGACGGTCAGGTCCGCCTCGCCGTCCATGGCGTAGCTCAGCACCGGGGCCGAGGCGGCCTGCGCGATCTGGGCGCCGTAAGGGTCGTCCAGGTTCACCACCGCCCGGCGCAGCGGCTTCCCCGCCGTGGGGAGGAGCAGCTCCGTGAACAGCCTGAGCTTGCTGGCGAAATAGGACTCCATGTCCAGATGGTAATCGAGATGGTCGCGGGTCAGGTTGCTGAAGACGGCGACGTCGAACAGGCAGCCGTCCACCCGGCGCTGCTCCAGGCTGTGCGAGGAGACCTCCATCACCACGCCGCGCGCGCCCAGATCGATCAGTTCCCGCAGGGTTCTTTGCAGATCGACCGACTCGGGGGTGGTGTTGGGCGCGGGGAGCTCGGTGGCGCCGAAGCGGTAACTGATGGTGCCGAGCACGGCGGCGGGAAGGCCCGCCTGTTCCAGGATCCCTTCGATCAGGTAACTGGTGGTGGTCTTACCGTTGGTGCCGGTAATGCCGACCACCGGCACCCCGGCTGTCGGCTGGGCGTAGAAGCAGGCGGCCATGAGCGACATGGCGAGCCGGGCGTTGGGCGCCTGCACCACGGCCACGCCGGCGATGGCGCAGGGGACCTCGGTCACCACGGCGACCGCCCCCGCCTTGACGGCGGCCGCCACGAAATCGCAGCCGTCGCTTTTCACGCCGCGCAGGCCGAAGAACAGTCCCCCCGGCCTGACCTGCCGCGAGTCGTAGTAGAGCCCCTCGATCTCCGTTTCGCCGTCGCCGGTCAGTCGGGCTCCGTCGAGGCAGCTCAAGAGTTGCGCGAGTTTCATGCTCCCTCCCTGGCGGCCATCGTCAGGCCGACGGTACAAACTTGACCCAGACCTGGTCCTGGGTGTTGATCAGGCTCCCCGGCGGCGGGTTTTGCGTGACCGCCCGGCCGCTTCCCTGCAATTTGACGTTCAGGCCCCTCTTTTCCATGACCCTCAGCACCTGGCGCATACTCATGCCGCGGAAGTTCGGCATGCTCCCCGCCTCGCTCCCTTCGACCACGCCCCCCTCGGCGGCGTCCGGCTCCGGCCGGGCCTCGGGCGCGCTCTTTTTCCCGGCCGGCTCCGGCGCGCGCTTGACGCTGTAGTCCTGCGGCACCTTCAGATAGCAGAGCGTCTGCTGGGCGATGGCGCTGAAGGCGGGCGCAGCCACCACCCCGCCGTAGGGGCTGGTCTCCGGCTCGTCGATCACCACCAGGATGGCGAGCCGGGGCTTTTCCAGCGGCACGAAGCCGACAAAGGAGGCAGTGCGCTTGCGCGCCGAATAGCCGCGGGTGGCCGGATCGACCTTCTGCGCCGTGCCGGTCTTCCCCGCCACCCGGTACCCCTCGACCGCGGCGTTGGTGCCGGTGCCCCCTTCGACCACCACGCCCTCCAAAAGGCGCGACACCGTCTTCGCCGTCTCGGCCGAAATCACCCGCCGTCTCACCTGGGGCGCGAACTGCTTGAGCACCACGCCGTTGTCGTCGGTGATGCGGTCCACCAGGTAGGGCTTCATCAGGTTGCCGCCGTTGGCCACCGCCGACACCGCGCTGGTGATCTGCAGCGCCGTCGCCGTCACCCCTTGCCCGAAGGAGATGGTGGCCAGGTCGATGCCGTACCATTTGGCCTGCTGGCGCAAGAGCCCCGACGCCTCGCCGGGAAGGTCGATGTCGCTCTTCTCCCCGAAGCCGAAAGAGGCGAGCCCCGCGTAGAGCCGCTCCGGCCCGAGGCGGCTGCCGATCTTGGCGGCACCGATGTTGCTCGAGTATTTGAGGATCTGCTGCACGTTCAAAAGACCGTAGCTGTGGGTATCGTGGATGGTCCTGCCGCTCATGTTGTAGCGGCCGTTCTCGCAGTTGAAGCTGTCGCCGGCCCTGATGGCGCGGTTTTCCAGCGCCGTGGCGACCAGGAAGATCTTGAAGGTCGAGCCGGGCTCGAAGCTGTCGGAGATGGCCCGGTTTCTCTTGGCGGCCCCCCCGTACTTGGCGAAGCTGTTGGGGTTGAAGGTGGGGTAGTCGGCCATGGCCAGCACCCGACCGGTGTCCGGCTCTATCACGATGGCGATGCCGGTCTTGGCGCGGTTTTTCTCCACCGCCTTGGCCAGTTCCTTCTCCGCTATGTACTGCACGTTCTTGTCCAGGGTGAGAACGACGTTGCTCCCCTTGGAGCCGCTCTTCCCCTCGCTCCCCTTCTTCAGGTTGATGTCGCGCCCCAGGGCGTCGCGCTCGGTCACCAGATAGCCGGTGTTGCCGAGGATGGTCGAGTCGTACTTCTTCTCCACCCCTTCCAGGCCGCCCGGGTCCATGCCGGTGAAGCCGACCACCTGGGCCGCCACCTCGGAATTGGGATAATAGCGCTTGCTCTCCTTGACGAAGCCGATCCCGTCCAGTTCGAGCGCGCGAATCTTAGCGGCCTGCTCCGGCGGCATGCAGCGGGAGAGCCAGACGAAGTTGCGGCTGGCGCGCAGCTTTATCTCCAGATCCGAGCGCCCCATCCCCAGGAGCGGGGCGAGCTTCGCGGCCGCGTCCGGCAGGCTCTCCAGGTTGCGGGTCTCGGCGTAGCAGGAATCCATCTCGAGGGAGACCGCCAACGGAGCGGAGTTGCGGTCGTAGATCACTCCCCTTCCCGGGGTGAGCGGCACGATCCTTTGATGCTGCTTCTCGGCGAGCTTCACCAGGCGATCCTTCTGCAACACCTGCAGGTAGAAGGCGCGCCCGGCGGTAGCCACGAAAAAAAAGACGAACAGCAGGGCCACCGTACGCATCCGGCCCCTCGCCCCCTTTTCCGGCTTCTCCATCATTTAACGACAACCACCTGCTGGTCCGTCGGCAGCGCCATCCCCAACTCCCCCTTGGCGAGCCGCTCGATCCTGGAGGGGGTCTTCAGCGAGGCGACCTCCAGCCTCAGGCGCTGGTTCTCCTGCTGCTCCTCCTTGGCAAGGCGCGCGGAGTCGGAGATCCCCAGGCTCAGGGCGATCACCTCGGCCCGGGACCAGACATGGAAGATGGAGAGCAGCGTCAAGATGACCATGACTGCCGCCAGATAGGGGAGGTTGATCCAGTTCTCCGTGACGACCACGCCCGGTCTGGCCGGCGCGGCGACTTTGCCGTAAGCGACTTTGCTATGTCCCATGAGGAAACCTCCCTAAACGATCTTTTCCACGACCCTGAGCCGCGCGCTCCGCGAGCGCGGGTTGGCGGCGACTTCTTCTTCTCCGGCACGCAGCGGTTTTCTGGTCACCACCTTGAACTGCGGCACCCGGCCGCAGACGCAGCCCGGCAGCCCCTTGGGGCAGGTGCAGCCGGTGGCGGCCTCCCGGAAGCTCTCCTTGACGATCCTGTCCTCCAGGGAGTGAAAGGAGATCACCGCGCCGCGCCCCCCTTTGGCCAAGACCCGCAACAGATCGGCCAGCCCGTCCTCCAGGCTCTTCAACTCCTCGTTCACGGCGATGCGCAGGGCCTGAAAGGTCCGGGTGGCCGGGTGCAGCCGCTCCTCCCACTTGGCCTTGGGTATCGCCCCCTTGATCAGGTCGACCAGCGCCAGCGTGGTCTCGATCGGCCGCTCTTTCCTGGCCGCGGCGATGAAGGAGGCGATCCTCTTGGCCCAGCGCTCCTCGCCGTACTGCGAGATGATGCGGAACAGCTCTTCCTCGGCCAGCGTGTTCACCAGGTCGGCGGCGCTCGGGCCGGCGCTGCGGTCCATGCGCATGTCGAGCGGCGCGTCGTGCATGAAGCTGAAGCCGCGCTCCTCGCGGTCCAACTGGTGCGAGGAGACCCCCAGATCGAGCACGAAGCCGTCGATGGCCTCGACGCCGATCTCGGCCAAGCTGGCCGCGATGCTGGCGAAATTCCTTTGGAAGAGCCGCGCCCGGTCGCCGAAGGGCGCCAGCCGCTGCGAGGCCACCGCTATCGCCTCGGCGTCCCGGTCGAAGCCGATCAGCATGCCGTCCGGCGCGCTGGCGGCGAGAATCAGCCCCGCGTGCCCCGCCCCTCCCAGGGTGCCGTCCACGTAGACGCCGCCGGAGCGCGGCGACAGCGCGCTCAGCACCTCGTCGGGCATTACCGATATGTGGTGAAAATCTTCCATTTACAGCCCCAGTCCGGCCAGCGCCGGAGAATCGACCGGGAAGTTCTGCTCGTCCTGCTCGCAGACCCGGGTCCACACCTCGTTGCTGTAGATGTCGATCTTGTTCTGCATGCCGACGAAATGGAGCTCGCGCTCCAAGAGGGCGGTTTTTCGCAAGTCGCTGGGCACCAGCACGCGCCCGAGTTTGTCCGCCACGCACTCCACGGCCGGCACCAGCACGGTGCGTCTCACCGCGGCGAGCTCGGCCAGACTCAACCCCAGCCCGTTGCCGTCCTTGAGCTTCGCTTCCAGCGCCAAAAAATCCTGATAGGGATAGATGACCAGACCGTAGCAGACCCGTCCCTCGCCCAGCCGAACCGGGCTCGATTTGGTGAGGAAAAACCGCTCGTCGCCGAAGCTTTCGACCAGAACCTCGCGGAATTTCGCGGGTATGCTGGTGCGCCCTTTGGCGTCGATAGTCGTCTCGAATTTCCCTCTAAACATGGCCGCTCCGGCACTTCTTGCCACTTTATACCACTTTATTCCACAATGGGCTGGAACTATACGGGAGGGTAGCGGTGATGTCAAGGCAAAATTGTCCCGAAAAAGCGAGTTTTTTGGAGCTTTTCCAAGGAGTTAACCGGCGAACGGGAGGGGGTGCCAAACGGCGCCCGGTCACCATGAGGGGAGATGCGCATCAAAAGCCCCTACTCCCTTGGTGGGAGAGGGATGGGGAGAGGATCAAAAGCTCGTGAAGGCCCTCCCTTCCTTCGGCCTCACGGCCGTTAAGTTAAGGGAATCACGACACTAATTCAGCTCCTCCTCCCCTTGCGGGAGGGGTGCAGGAGGTGGGGGAATTGCCCACCTTTGAGGACGTGGAGCCTTCCCCCACCCCCCAGCCCCCTTCCGCAAGGGGAGGGGGAGCTCTCAGTGAACGCTTCACTTGACGGCGGTAGTGCCGAGCGGGGGGGTGCGAAGGGGCGGCGAATCGGGAGCGTTGCCGCGGTCGAAGCGTGCAGCGGCGGCGGTCGAAGCGTGCAGCGGCGGTGGTCAAAGCGGGAAACGACGGTGGTAGAAGCGGGAAGCGGCGCCGGGGCGGCGGGGATTTTTTCGAGGCGGGCGGCCCGGCGTTTCGGCGCTCAAGACCGGCTGATCTTCAAGGCGAAACGCGCGAGGCCCGGCAGCAACTGCGGCTGCCGGCGTGCGGTCTTACGGTTTTTTTCTGTCGAACAGGGAAACGACGTTCCCGCCCTTGCGGGAGGCCTTGCTCCCCTTGCCGACCGAGCTGAGCGGCTTCAGCGGCGGCTCGGGCGAGACCACCTTCTCCAGCATGATGGGGGTATCGCCCATGGTGAAGGGAGCGCCGTTCACCTGGCTGTCGTCGAGGATCCAGGTGTAGGTCTGCAGCGGAACGGTGAGCACCAGGAGTTTCACCTTCCACCAGCCGGCCTTCACGTCCGGCATGATCTCTTCGATCCTGGCGTAGAAGGCGGGCTTGTTGTCGATGTGGGCGAGCACGAGATCGTGTATGGTGGCCATGGTTCGATTACCTCCGGTCAGTTGCGGCTTGCTTCCGGGTGCTAGAGCAGCGCCCGGTCCATCGAGCCGCCGGGGAAAAGGGAGCGGATCTCCCCGTAGTTGCGCCTGAGCTCGCGCTCCAAACGATAGAAGCGGGCGACCTCCTCATCGTCAAGCAGGTCCTCGATCAGCTCGCAATTGAAGGTGATGCAATTGAAAGGCCGAAACGCCGGCGCCATCAGGCAACCGCTTTCGCCCAGATAGGGGCAAAGACCGTTGTCGAAGAGCGGGGCGAAGAGCGGCTGGCCGGCCGCCAGGTAGACCAGGAGGTCGACCCGGGCGAAATGGTACTTGCCGGCCACGCAGCAGGCGCCGCCGCAGCCGGCGCAGTGCGTGGCGGGATCGAGCCGCGCCGTCAGCGCCTGCAGAGCCCGCTTTCGCTCCATCAGCAGGTCGCAACGCGCGCGCAGCCTCTGCAGGTCCGACTCCGAAAGCGCGCCAAACGCGCCGGAAACCTCCTGCACCCCGTCCTGCCATTGTTTCTCAAAGCTCATGTAAAAATTGGCCGAAGCAGCCCGTAAGCCGGGTTCTGTTCCCGCCGCCGGTTACCCGGAGGCGGGCGATGGTCATTCATCTAGGAGCGCCGTTACCGACGCCCTCAAGCAACCAACCCGGAAGCACGGACGGGCCGTCCTTAACGCTTCCCTATTTGGTCTTGCTCCTGGTGGGGTTTACCTGGCATCCGGCGTCACCGTCGGACCCGGTGAGCTCTTACCTCACCCTTTCACCCTTACCCGCCTTCGCTTGAGGCCTCGCTGCGCTCGGCAGCTTCGGCGGGCGGACTTCTCTCTGTGGCACTTTCCCTGGGGTTGCCCCCGCTGGACGTTATCCAGCACCATGCCCTGTGGAGCCCGGACTTTCCTCCCCCCTTGCGGGCGGCGGCCATCTGGTCTGCTTCAGCCAAACTGGTAAAAATCGATCCGACCGATCCGACCGATCGGGCCGATCCGACTGATGCTACTGTTTCGCTATTTCGCTTCGAGCTCCTGCCGCATGACCAGGATACGCTGGCAGTGCGGGCAGGTGATCACGTCGTCGGCGCGAAACAGCGTGTTGTAGAGCTGCGGGGGGAGATGCATGTTGCACCCCATGCAGTTCCCTTCCTTCGCCTCGACCACCGCCACGCCCCGGCGCTGCTCGCGCAGCCGGGCGTATCGCTTCAGCACCGAGGCGGGAAGCCCCTTGATGGTCTGCTCGCGGGTGGTGACGTCGGCGGCGATGCCGCCTTCCAGATTCTCCACCTTGCGCTGCACCTCGGCCTGCTGCAGCGCTATGTTTTCTACCAGCTCGGAGAGATCGGCTTCCTTCTTGGCGACGTCGCCGGAGATCTCCTCCAGCGTGTTGATCTTTTGCAGGATCTGGTCTTCCAGTTCCGCGATCAACTTCTTGGCGCCGGTGATCTCCTTGGATACCGCCTGGTATTCCTTCTGCGTCTTGATCTCCTTCAGGTGGGACTCCGACCTGACGATATTCTCGCTCTCGCCGGCAAGACTCGCCTCAAGCCCGGTCTTCTCCGCCTCCAGAGCCTGCGCCTCCTCGCGGCGGGAGGAAATCTTCTCCCGCGCCTCGACAAGCTTCGCCTCCAGGGCCTGGGCTTCGGCAAGCAACTGCCCCCTCTCGACATCCAGACCGTCAATCCGCAGGTCGATCTCCTGCAACTCGTATAACGCCCTCAAGTTGTTACGCAAAATCCGCCTCCCCAACGCTTTTTTTTATGAACCTTAAAAGCGAAAAGCCCCTTACCAAAAACTGAAAGGCTCCCGCTCTCCCTGGAACTCCACAACCTCCGTTTCGAACCTCTTTGCTTCCAGCGCGCGCCTGAGCGCGCTCGCCAATCCCTGCACCATCGGCCATTCGGTGGCGAAGTGCCCCGCATCGAGTACCGCCACGCCCAAGGCCTCCGCCTCGCGCGCCTCGTGATACTTGACGTCCCCGGTTACCAGCAGATCAGCGCCCTTGCGTGCCGCCTCGCGCAACAGCGAAGCGCCGGAGCCTCCGCAAAGCGCCACCTTCCTCACCCGCCGCCCCGGCTCTCCCACCAGGCGCACTCCGCTCGCCGCCAGCCGCTCCTTGACCGTCCGCGCAAACTCGCCGGCGCTGGTCGCCTCCGCCAGCAGCCCGATCCTCCCCAGGCCGCGCAGCGCGCCCCGGTTCAGCACCGGGTAAAGGTCGTAGGCCGGCTCCTCGTAGGGATGCGCTCCCTTCATGGCCGCCACCGCGCCCGAGATCCTTTCCTTTGGCAGCAGCAATTCCAGGCGGCTCTCTTTTTCCTGATGCCCGAGGCCTACCTCTCCCACGAAAGGGTTGGCGCCGGCCATCGGGGTGAACCTGCCGATGCCGTCCCCCTGAAAGGAACAGTCCCGATAGCTGCCGATCGGCGCCATGAAGGGCGAAAGCGCCTGCAGCAAGCGCTCCTCGAAGCCGTGCGGGACGAAGAGCGCCAGCTTCACGTACTCGTCGCCGCCGGTCACCTTGAGCGGCAGCGCCCCCTCGACCCCCAGCCGCGCGGCGAGCAGGTCGTTCACGCCGCCCTGGGCGATGTCGTAATTGGTGTGCAGGGAGATGATCGAGAGGTCGTTCTTCAGGGCTTTTATGGCCAGCCGGCCGGTTTCGTCGGCCGCGGAGATCTTCTTGAGCGGGGAAAAGATGAAGGGATGATGGGTGACCAGCAACTGGCAGCCGGTCTCGACGGCGGCCTGTACGGCGTCGCCGCCGGGATCGAGCGCCACCATGATCCGGGAGACCTGGCCGGCCGGATCCCCCAGCTGAAGCCCCACGTTATCCCAGGATTCAGCAAGCTCTGCCGGAGCAATTTTGTTAGTAATTCCAACTATATCGGAAACTCTAGGAGTAATCATCGCACACAAAAGAAAAAGAGTGCAACCGCTTGGTGTGCACTCTTTTTCCCCACTTTACGTGTATTTTCTCGTCTGATCAGGTGCTTTAAGGGCATCCCCACATCATCCTAATTGTAGGTGGTGGGCCCACCAGGACTCGAACCTGGGACCGACCGGTTATGAGCCGGTAGCTCTAGCCAACTGAGCTATAGGCCCGAAAAGCGAAATTTAACTATAGGTTAAATGAATTAGAGTGTCAAGCTCGAAATTTTAATGACCTCGCCGCCGCGACCGCTCTAATACATCTCGTACTTGAGCAACCGACACTCGATCGGGCCGTTGTAGAGGACGATCCTCCTGGACGCCTTCAGGCCGACGCATTTGGCCAGCGCCGGGTTGCCGGTGAATAGATAGGCAGTGTATCCCTTGCAGCGCTGCTTCAAGGTGTCGCCGATCTCCTTGTACAGCGGCTTCAGCGCCTCCTCCTCGCCCAGCCGCATGCCGTAGGGAGGGTTGAAGATCAGCGTCCCCGGGCCGGGCGGCGGCGACAACTCGGCGATCGGCGAGCGCCCTAGGCTGATGAAGTCGCCGACCCCGGCGCGGCGGGCGTTCTCGTTGGCCATGGCGACGGCCGAGTGCGAGAGGTCGGAGCCCAGCACCGGCGCCGGCAAGGCGGCCAGCATCCCCTGGCGCGCCTCCTCGACCAGACGGCTCCAAAGCTCGCGGTCGAACCCGAGCCAGCGCTGGAAGCCGAAGCCGGCGCGCAAGAGTCCGGGAGGGATGCGCAGCGCCTTCAGCGCGCCCTCGATGGCGATGGTGCCGGTGCCGCACATCGGGTCGATAAGCGGCGTGGCGCCGTCCCAGCCGGAAAGCTCGATCAGCGCCGCAGCCAGGTTCTCCTTGAGCGGCGCCTCGTGCCTGTCCAATCGATAGCCGCGCCGGTCCAAAGGGGCGCCGGAGCAGTCGAGGCTCACCGTGCAACGATTCCTGAAGAGCCTGACGTTGATCCTCAGGTCCGGATCCTTGCTGTCCACGTTGGGGCGGCTTCCCAAGGCGTCCCGCAGATCGTCCACGATGGCGTCCTTGGCCTTCAGGGCCACGAACCCCGAGTGGGTGAGCGCCGAGTCCCGCAGGTTGCAGTCGACGGCGAGCGTCATGGCCGGGGTCAGGTGGCCGGTCCAGCCGATGGCGCGCACCCCCTGGTAGAGCTGTTCCGGGGTCTCGCAGGCGAACTCCGCCAGCGGCATCAGCACCCGGCTGGCGGTGCGCAGCCAGAGGTTGGCCCGGTAAGCCGCCTCCAAGCCGCCGCTAAAGCGCGCCCCGCCGCTTTCGACGACCACCCCCTCCGCGCCGAGCCTGGTGAGCTCGGCGGCCAGGACCTCTTCCACGCCCTTGGCGGTGGTGGCGAAAAACTGCTGTTGTGTCATTGGTACTCCTTTGGTAAAACTGTCCTGCCGAGGACTATACACTCCGAGGCGGACCTGGCGCAACGCAAAAGCTCCGCCACCCCTGAAGACCCTGTCCCCTTCGGAGGACTGGCGCTAACTTAAGCTTTTGCCGAGACTCCCCCACCCCCAGCGGGAGGGGGCTGGGGGGTGGGAGAAGGTGCCAGGTCAGCAAATGTGGGCAATTTTCCACCCCCTGCCCCCCTCCCGCACCCCCTTCCCGCCTCATCAGATCGCGCTTGCCTTTCCCTGCATTCATGATAAAACAACCATGGTTAAAAATTGCCAGTCAAGGGGAGCCCGCATGAATATCCATGAATATCAGGCCAAGGAGATATTGGCGGCCTACGGCATTCCGGTGCCGCGCGGCCGAGTGGCGCTCACTTCGGACCAGGTGGAGCGCTGCGCCAAGGAGCTTGGCGGGCACTGCGTGGTGAAGGCGCAGATCTACGCCGGCGGCAGGGGGAAGGGAGGGGGCGTCAAGGTCGTGCACCACCCCGAGCAGGCCCAGGAACTTGGCAAGGAACTCTTCGGCAAGAGGCTGGTCACGCCGCAGACCGGCCCGGAAGGGCTCAAGGTGCGCAGGATCCTGGTGGAGGAGGCGGTGGAAATCGCCCGCGAGTTCTACCTATCCATCACCCTGGACCGCGCCACCTCCCGCTACTGCATGATCGCCTGCGCCGAGGGAGGGGTCGAGATCGAGGAGGTGGCGCGGCGCACCCCGGAGAAGATCCACCTGTTAAACATCGACCCGGCCACCGGGCTCAGGCCTTACCAGGCGAGGAAAGTGGCGCTCAAGCTCGGCCTGGCAGGAAGCATCTGCGAGGACTGCGTGCTTTTGATGTTGAACCTGTACCGGCTCTGCCTGGAGAAGGATTGCTTCCTGGTGGAGATCAACCCGCTGGTCACCACGCGGGCCGGCTGGCTGTTGGCCATGGACGCCAAGATCACCTTCGACGACAACGCCATCTTCCGTCACCACGACTATCCGGACATGCTCGACTACTCGCAGTTGGGGACGCTGGAGATAAACGCCGGCAAATACGATCTCTCCTATATCAAATTGGACGGCAACATCGGCTGCATGGTCAACGGGGCTGGGCTCGCCATGGCGACTCTCGACGTACTGAAGGAGTACGGCGGCGAGCCGGCCAACTTCCTGGACGTCGGCGGCGGCGCCACCCGGGAAAAAGTGGCCGAGGCCTTCAAGATCATCCTGGAGGACTCCGACGCGCGCGGGGTGTTCGTCAACATCTTTGGCGGGATCATGCGCTGCGACGTGATCGCGCAAGGGATCATCGAGGCCGCCGGCGAGATGAACTGCACGCTCCCCATCGTGGTGCGCATGGACGGCAGCCAGGTCGAGGAGGGGAAGCGGCTTTTGGCCGAATCCGGCCTCAACGTGCAATCCGCCGACAACCTGGGCGACGGCGCCGCCAGGATCGTGGCCATGCTCAAGGAGTAGCTCCGCCCCTACGGCAATCAAATTAAACGCGGGAAACGAAACTTTTTGCCGGACTGGGTATCAGGGCAACGGAGGTTTTCATGTCGATACTGTTGAACAAAGACTCGCGGGTGGTGGTGCAGGGGATAACCGGCAGAAGCGGGTTATTTCACACCCAGCAGTGCCGGGAATACGGCACGCAGATCGTCGCGGGGGTGACCCCCGGCAAAGGGGGCATCCACATCGAGGGTATTCCCGTTTTCAATACCGTGGAAGAGGCGGTGCGCTACACGAGCGCCAACGTCTCCATGATCTTCGTCCCCCCTCCCGGCGCCGCGGACGCCATACTGGAGGCCTGCGACGCCGGCCTGGAGCTGGCCGTCTGCATCACCGAGGGGATTCCGGTCCGGGACATGGTGCTTGCCAGGATGATCCAGGAGAAAAGCTCGACCAGGCTGGTCGGCCCCAACTGTCCGGGAGTGATCACCCCCGGCGTCTGCAAAGTCGGCATCATGCCGGGCTATATCCATACCCCCGGCCGGATCGGCGTGGTCTCCCGCAGCGGCACCCTCACCTACGAGGCGGTCAAGCAGTTGACCGACGTCGGCCTCGGCCAATCGACCGGAGTCGGCATCGGCGGAGATCCCATCATCGGCATGAATTTCATCGACGTGCTCAGGATGTTCAACGAAGACCCGGAGACCGACGGCGTTTTCATGATCGGCGAGATCGGCGGAGGGGCCGAGGAAGAGGCCGCCGCCTGGATCAAGGAGTACATGAACAAGCCGGTGGCGGCCTTCATAGCAGGCGTAACCGCCCCTCCCGGCAAAAGGATGGGACATGCCGGTGCCATCATCACCGGGGGGAAGGGAAGGGCCGAGGACAAGATCCGGGCGCTCACCGACTGCGGCGTCGCGGTGTCGCCAAGCCCCACCAGGATGGGTGCGACCATGCTGGAATTGATGAAGGGGGCGGCGAACAAAGCGTAAGGGACTGGCGACGCATCTCGGCAACAAGGGGAAGTTCTGCGTGAAAAAACTTGGCATGACCTTTATCGCAGCTGCGGCGTTGCTCGGCGCCTCGCCGGCGGCCGCTCAGCAGCCGGCGGATCCGGGCAAGGAGCTTTTCAACAGCGCGAGGCTTGGGAGCAACGGCAAGAGTTGCGCCAGCTGTCATCCCGACGGCAGCGGATTGGCCGAGACGGCGTCTTACGACGACGGCGAGCTGATAAAGGTGATTAACCAGTGCATCAAGGAGGCGCTGGCGGGCAAGCCGCCCGCCGCCAAGTCGGCGCAGATGAAAGCGCTGGTGGCTTACATCAGGGCGGTCGCCAAGCCTTGAGAGGACATCAAACAGGGCGTCCGCCAAGCCTTGAGAGAACAATCAACATCAGCGGCAACGGGACAAAAGGAGAGATCTCATGTCATTTGCGCTCTATCTCATCGGGTTCTTACTGGTTATCGCCGGCGTGGCCTGGGCGCTGATCACCGCCGGAGTGGCCCTGGTGAAAATCGCCATCGCCTGCCTGATATTGCTGGGAATCGCCGTACTGAGCGGGGTCGTCAAGACCCGTCCCAAGGACCCGCCAAAATAAGACGGGGCGGGTTTTGAAACCCGCCCCGCGAAAACCGTCCCTCCTCCAACCGCCTCCAACCTCTCCTGTCTTCAACCTGCCAACCTGCCCGCCGGCCGGGAAAGGGGTCCCCGCTCCCGGTCGCTCCACGGCCGCTCCGGGGCGAACGGCAACTCCAACACCTTGCCCAACGTCAGTTCCGCCGGGTCCTGGTAAGCGCCTACCCCGATGGTGATCTCTTGTTGCGGCACGTTCAGCCGCAGGGTTCCGTGCAGGCGATCGGGCCAGGAAAAGATGGTCGACCAGTTGGAGTCGGTCTCCGCCCTGAGGGTGGAGTGGTGGATGCCGTGCATGCGGGGAGTGACGATCAACCGGCACAGACGGCGCTCCAAGCCGAGAGGAAGCCGCAGGTTGGCGTGATGGAACATGATCTCCATCAGGGTGAGGGTCTGCCAGATCGCCAGCCCCAGCGGCGATATGCCCAAGAGCCGCACCTGGGCCGCCCGCCACGGCACGGAGAGCAGCAACTCGCCGGGATGGAAGCGAAGCGCGGTGCTGGCGTCCAGGTCCAGGTCGACGTGGTGAGTCTTGTGGAACCGCCAAAGGAAGGGAATTTTGTGGGTCAAGTAGTGCCAGACGTAGAGCGTGTAGTCCAGCAACAGCACGGAGAGAACCAGCTCCGCCGCCCGGGGGAGCCGCAGCGCCGGCAAAAGTCCCCAGCGGTTACGCTGCACCGCCAGCGCCATGGGGGCCGTCACCGGCTTTTCCGCCAGCGCGACCGTCGCCGCCGCCAGCACGGCGAACGCCCCGTTGCGCAGGTCACGCTCCAGCTTATCCTGCCTGCTGCGGCGCAGCGGACGCTTCATTTCCAAGAGCACCACCGTCGCCACCGTGCCCACGATCAACAGGGAACTCAGCCAGCGGGGGAGCTCGCGCGTCATCATCTCCGATCTTTTCGCCACGTGCGACACCTCTCAGGTCCGTTCCCGGCGCCCGGCTAACGCCCTCCTTGCCGGTATTCCTGCCGCAACAATAAATCCAGGATCACCAGCGCCGCCATACCCTCCACAACCGGGACCGCCCTCGGCACGATGCAAGGGTCGTGGCGCCCTTTGGCCTCCAAGACGGCGTCGTTCCCTGCGAAGTCCGCGGTATGCTGCCTGAGGGCTATGGTTGCCGGCGGCTTGAAGGCGACCCGGAAATAGACCGACTCGCCGTTGGAAATCCCTCCCTGCACCCCGCCGCTATGGTTGGTCACCGTCCCCAGACGCGCGCCTTTGCGCACGAAGGGATCGTTGTGCGCGCTCCCCAGCATGCGGCTGCCGCCGAAGCCGGAGCCGATCTCGAACCCTTTGGAGGCGGGGATGGAGAGCATGGCGTGGGCCAGCAGGGCCTCGAACTTGTCGAATACCGGCTCGCCCAGTCCGGCCGGCAGATTGCGGCAGACGCAAGCCACCACCCCGCCCACCGAATCCTCGTTGTCCCGAACCTCGGCGATCAATTCCGCCATGGCCTTGGCGGCGACCGGGTCCGGCGAGCGGACCGCGCAGGCGTCCACCTGCTGCCGGGAGACGCCGGCAAGGTCTACCGTCCCCCCCTGCAACGGCCCGACGGCGTCCACCCAGGCCACCATCTCCACGCCGTAGTGCTCGGCCAGGTACTTTTCGGCGACGGCACCGGCCGCCACCCGCCCGATGGTTTCCCGCGCGCTGGCCCGGCCGCCGCCGCTGGCGGCGCGGATGCCGTATTTCATCTGGTAGGTGTAGTCCGCATGGGAGGGTCGAGGGATGTTCTGCATCTGCTGGTAATCGGAGGGCCTCTGGTCGCGGTTGTGCACGAGCAGTCCGATGGGAGTCCCCAAGGTGATGCCGTTTTCCACCCCGGAAAGGATGCTCACCAGGTCCTGTTCGTCGCGCTGCGTGGTCAGGGCGCTTTGCCCCGGACGACGCCGGTCCAACTGCGGCTGGATGTCGGCTTCGCTCAACGGCAAGCCGGGAGGACAGCCGTCGATGACGGCCCCGACCGCCGCGCAATGGCTCTCGCCGAAGGTGGAGACTCTGAACATGGCGCCAAAGACGGAAGACATACCAAGCTCCTTATTGAGGAAATACCCCGCCGCAAGGCAAGCAGCGGGGAGCAACGAATCGAACGCCCCAAGGGGCGGGGAATTGACCCGGAGAGATTGCATAGATCCCGGCGGGGCGTCGGCCGCTTTCGCCCTGTTCAGCCGGCGCTCTTGCGGCGCTCCATGGGGACTTTGGCGATCAGCACCACCAGCGTGCGCGCGGGGAGCAGATAGCTGTCGCTATCGACGGCAGGCACCTCTTCCCAGGGCACGATGTCCTCGGGGGAGGCCAGCGAGGTGTCGATCCAGCGATGCCAAGAGCGGCCGGGCAGCTTCAGCGGCGAGGGGAGGCTGAACCTGAGCGGCTGCCAGTAGGCGTTGACCATGTAGTGGAAGACCACCCTTCGGCTAACGCTCCAGGCGGTCAGCGAAATGCTGTGGGATTCGTGGCTCCAATCGGGCGAACCGAGCCGCACGCCGTGCCATTCCAGACGACCTTGCCCCAGCAGCTCGCTCAGGGTGAAATCGCCGGTGACGGTGCTGCTGTGGATCAGTCTCGCCTTGACGAGTTCCTTGGTGAATCGGTGCGTGTCGGCGTGGAGGCGCAGGTCGTCCCAATTGAACCAGCCGATTTCGTTGTCCTGACAGTAGGCGTTGTTGTTCCCCAACTGGGTACGCCGCACCTCGTCTCCCATCAGGATCATCGGCGTGCCCAGGGCCAGCAGGGTCACCGCCAGGAAATTTTTCACCTGGCGGTTGCGCAGCAGCTCGATGCCCGGGTCGCTGCTCGCCCCCTCCACGCCGCAGTTCCAGCTCAGGTTGGCGTCGGCCCCGTCCCGGTTGAGCTCGCCATTGGCCTCGTTGTGCTTCTTATCGTAGGAAACCAGGTCGTTGAGGGTGAAGCCGTCGTGGCAGGTGACGAAATTGATGCTCTGCTCCGCTTCCCTTTCCTGGTGTCCGTAGATGTCCGGACTGGCCAAAAGGCGCGCCACGAAACGCCCGATCAGGCCGTTGTCGCCCTTCAGGAAACTGCGCACGTCGTCGCGGAATTCCCCGTTCCACTCCTTCCAACTGTCGCCTATGAAACTGCCGACCTGATAGAGACCGCCGGCGTCCCAGGCCTCGGCGATCAGCTTGATCCCCGCCAGGGCCGGATCGGACTCGATGTCCCAGAGGATGGGGGGGTTCTTCAGCGGGCGCCCCTCGCCGTCGCGCGACAGGATCGACGCCAGATCGAAGCGGAAGCCGTCGACGTGCATCTCTTTCACCCAATAGTTGAGGCTATCGATGATCAGCCGGCGCACGATGTGATGGTTGGCGTTCAGGGTGTTGCCGCAGCCGGTATGGTTGATGTAGCCGCCGTCCGGCGCCAGCGTGTAGTAGACGTCGTTGGCGAAGCCCCTGAAGCAGAAGGTGGGTCCCTGGTGATCCCCCTCCGAGGTGTGGTTGAAGACCACGTCGAGGATGATCTCGATCCCCGCCCGGTGCAGGGCCTTGACCATGTCGCGGAATTCGTTCAAGGGGCCGAGCGGGTCCTTGTGCGAACTGTAGCCGGCATGGGGGGCGAAGAAGGAGACCGGGCTGTAGCCCCAGTAGTTGCAAAGGCCCAAAGGGGCGTCGTGCGGGTCGAACTGGAACACGGGGAGCAGTTCCACCGCGGTGACGCCCAGGTCCTGCAGATACGGGATTTTTTCGATCAGACCGGCGTAGGTGCCGCGCTTGTCCTCGGCGACGCCGCTGGAGGGGTGCCGGGTAAAGCCCGCCACGTGCATCTCATAGATGACGGTCTTGGAGTAGGAGCGTTTGAGCGGCACGTCTCCCTCCCAATCGTAGCCGCGCGGGTCCGCCACTACGCATTTCATGGCAACGGCGGCGTTGTCGCCGGGGAGGCATCCGGCCTCGCGGTCGTAGCCGGCGGGCACCGCCACCGCCCTGCCGTAGGGATCGATCAGCAGCTTGGAGGGGTCGAAGCGGCGGCCGCGTTGCGGCACAAAGGCGCCGGCCACCCGGTAGCCGTACAGTTGCCCGGCGCCGATGCCGGGAACGAAGGTATGCCAGTAGTGGTAGGTGCGGTTGCGCCGGGATTCGAGGGTGATGATCCGGGAAGGTTGGGCGTCGTCCACCTGGTCGAAAAGGAGCAGTTCCACGCCGGTGCAGTCGCGGGCGAAAACGCTGAAATTCACCCCGTGGCGCGAGATGGTTGCGCCCAGCGGAGAGCTGCTTCCCCGGTAAAGATCAAAAAACGGACCCGTCACTGTGTCGATATCGTTGATCATTTAGACCCTGTTCGTCCTCGGAGCAGCTCCGGGACGCATGGCAAGACCGTCAAAATTGAAACCGCAATATCCCCTATCCAAGCTTCGCCGGACGACAACTTTCGCTCCTGGCGCGAGGCAGCGGCCTGAAATCGGGGGGCCGATTAAACTATACACTAATGTGAGCAAGAAGCGTCACCTTCTCATGGACAAGCCGCCGAAGTCGGCATTGCCAACGGTCAGGCTTTGCCGGTCTTTTTGTCCTGCGCCCGGCCGCGCCCGCCCGGGCGACCGAGGCGAAGCGACCAGGCGACGCCGGCCAGCGACAGCAAGGTGCAGAGCCAGCCGAACCAGTCGCCCCACGACGCGTAGAGGGTGCGGCCGGTGAGCAGCGGCACGCGACCGACCAGCACCTCTTTGGTCCAGATGCCGGTGTGGCTGACGATTCGGCCCACGGGGTCGACGAAAGCGGAGACCCCCGTGTTGGTCACCCGCACCAGCGAGCGCCGGTTTTCGATGGATCGGAAACTCGCCAAGGCCAGGTGCTCCATCGGTTCGGTCGAATTGCCGTACCAGGAGTCGTTGGTCAGGTTGAACATCGCCTCGGGAATGCGGCGCTCGCGTCCGCCGGCCATCAATTTCCTGATGTGATCGGGGAAGATATCCTCGTAGCAGATGCTCACCGAAAGCAGGTGCCGCCCGAGTGGCAGAGGCTCAGCGCTCTCCCCGCGCCAGAACCTGCTCGAATAGGGGGACCAGGAGTAAAGGATCGGGAAGGCGTCGCCAAAAGGGATGTACTCGCCGAACGGCACCAACACGGTCTTGTCGTAGCTGCCGACGATCCGGCCGGAGGCGTCGGTCAAAAGAGCGCTGTTGCTGACGCGGGATGCGCCCGGCTGACCCATTTGCAGGCAGGCCCCCAGCAGCATGGGGGTCTTCGACTCGCCCAGGACCTGGGGCGGCAAGGTAAGCGCGCGGGAGGAGAGGCTCAGGTTGCAGATCGCCTCCGGCCAGACGATCAGATCGAGCGCATGTTGCGCGGTAAGCGTCTTCGATAGTTCCTGGTGCTCGCGTAGCCGGGTTTCCGGGTCGGCATAATTGCCGGCCGCGCCGCGGTTGGTCTGCACCAGCCCGACCGTCATCTTCTCGGCTGCGGCAACCTGCTTGTCGAGCGTGCCGATGCGCAGTTCTCCGTAGCCCACCACCAGGGCCAGCACGGCGGCAAAAATCAGCAGGGTGCGACGCGGCAAGCGCCGGTTCTCGAGCCAACCGGCGGCCAGTTCATAGATGACGGCGTTGATGTAGACCAGCAGGAAACTGACGCCAAGAATGCCGGTCAGATCGGCTATCTGGGTAAGAGGCGCGAGCCGGTACTGGCTGGCGCCCAGGTAATTCGGAAACACCTCGGGGCAGAATTTCTCGGCGGCAGTCCAGATCGCCGGAGCAACCCAGAGCAGGCTCCAACCGGTGGCGCGGGTGATCAGCCGAGTGGCCCAGGCCCAGGTGGCAACCACCAAGCCGTTGGTCGCCGCCACCAGCAACAACCCAAGCGTCCCGAGCGGCCAGTCGACCCCGGCAAACTGTCGAAACATGCCGACGATCCAAGAAAATCCGCCCACATGCGCCACTATACCTGCCAGCCAGCCGATCAAAAAGGCGCGGCCCGGCCGTTGCTCGCGCAACGCCCAAAGGAGCGGGACCAAGCAGACCCACTCCAAGTAGTATTGATCGAAGCCGGCGTAACCGAGAAAAATCAGCACGCCGCCGATGACGGCGGCAATCCAGGGGAGCAGCGGTTTTATCGAGTTGGAGCCTGGCAAAGAAACCTCTTTTCAAAGCGGGGATTGGCACTACGGACCTTCTGCGCCCGATCGCGAATCAAGATAGCATACCTGGTTAATAAAGACAATCTGAGGGGTTGCCCGGTTGGAGTCCGGGTTGTCGGCACAAGAAGGGCGCTGCAACTGCCAGCGCCCTTTTCCCTGCCTTTTGCCGTTTGTCGCTCACCCTTTACCCTTCGCCCTTCTTGCCCTGGGCTACTGCGGATAGTAATCCGGTGGGACCGGGTAAGAGCCAGGGGCGTTTCTCACCGGACGCACTCGGCGCACCGCACCGGGCACCTGGTTTCCTTTGGCGTACATGCATTGCACGTAGGCGTTATCGTAGCGCCGCTGCGCCAGCCCACCCGACGCTTGGCCCGCACCCGCGCCGGAGGCCGTGCCAAGCAACAATCCACTGCCGCCGCCGATGGCCGCGCCTGCCCCGGGGTTTCCCGCCGCCGCACCAATCATCGCGCCTACGCCGGCGCCGACGGCGGTGCCGACCACGGCGCTACTTGCCGTACTACGGTTTGCCGTTTCCTGGGCGCTCTCTCCGATCTGTTGCGCCGCCCATTGTCTGCAGATGCCGTCGTCAACCTGGAACTGCTCAAAGCTCTTTCCGGGGGCGGGGAGCACCCTGACGCTTGGGCCCTCCGGGAGTGTGGCGCAGCCGCCCATAGCGAGCAAGAGCAATAACGATAGAAACCTTCCGGCAGTGCCGTGTTTAGTTGTCATGTTGGATCCTCCTCTCTACCCGATTTGAACGCTCCTCCAGGCACGCTTGCCGTCCTTACTCCGGCGGCTCTGGCGATGGGACCACCCTCAACCATCCTCCGGGGCAACTTTTCACGTATGGATAGTAACCATTGGCATCCTTGCAGTAGTACCAGTATCCGCCTTCCTGTTGCGGCGCCGGCGTCAGGTACTCCGGCGTCTCCTCGGGGATCACCACTGTGGGCGAGGAGTAAGGGTACGGGTAATAAGGATAGTAAAACGGGTCCCAAAGACCCCAGCCCGGTCCGATCCAGATGCCACCCTCGAAGTGTCCGCCGTGCCTGAAACCGCCATCATGCCTGAAGCCGCCGGCATGCCCCCCAAAACCGCGTCCGGCGAAGTGGCCGCCGCCGCCAAAATGGCCGCCACCACCGTGTCCGCCATGCGCCACCGGGGCCGCCCAGGCAATCTCCTCAAGCGGGCCGGTAAGAGAGACGGCAAAGATCAAAGCTGATAATAACAGCACTATCAAAGTGGACTTTTTCATATCTCAGCCCCCTTTAAAAAAGCTTTAGCTACTGATTTAGTATACAACTTCGGCAATTTATCTGCAAAACATAGCCATCGTTGACTTCTCAATGACTTTGCGGCAGTCTTCTTTCCCCTGTGATCTAGTCGCCTTGCTGCGGGTCCTGCAGGTTCTCTAACCGCGTCGGGTTAGTTCGGACATACTTCCGAAACAACAAAAGCCCCACCTCCGTCATGGAGTTGGGGCTTTTGTTGCATAAAAGCAATGCAATTGATTTTATTTAATTAATTTGCAACATAATCGGTCATTTGACCGGTTTTCCGTACAGGAATCCAGCGAAATAGCCGGATAAAAATCGGCTATCCGCCTAATAACCTGCTAGTTTTCTGTTGATTAAAATCACTTCGCGTATTACATTAGGCCCCGTTTGGAAGCCTTCTGATCGATCGTACTTGGCAAAACGGTGTTTTTTAATTACAGGAGATTACCGATGGCCTACGTCTTTACGCGCATCATTCCACTGCTGCTCCTCCTCGCCCTCGCCCAACCCGCCACCGCCAGCCAAGGGCTGGCCATCGACCCGGCAACTTGTCTCGGTTGCCACGGGGACAAGATCTCCGCGAGCGTCATGGCTGAGTCCGTGCACGGCAGAAACGGCTGTTCCAGCTGCCATGTCGAGATCGTCGACCTCTCCAAGCACATGAAGGGCGAAACCAAGATCGGCAAGGTGCAATGCGTCCGCTGCCACAAGAAGGAGGCCGCCGAACACGCCAACAGCATCCACGTCCAAAAGGGCGTCACCTGCGCCAACTGCCACACGGACATCCACAGCCATGTCTCCTGGAACAAGGACAAGCGCCGGGTGCTGGCCATCTGCGTCAAGTGCCATAAAGACGAGCGCGGCTTCCTGCAGTCGGTGCACGGCAAGGGGGTGATCGCCGGCAACCAGGACTCCGCCGCCTGCAACGACTGCCACGGCCTGCACGAGATCAAGGCCCTGGGCGCCAAGATCTCCCACGAGAACCGCGAGTTCCACACCAGGGTCTGCCTCAGGTGCCACGGCGACGAGAAGCTGGTGGAGCGCAACAAGATCTCCAAGGTCGCGGTGGAGAGCTACCTGGCGAGCTACCACGGCAAGAACTACCGCCTGGGCTATCCCGAAAAGGTGGCCGGCTGCGCCGACTGCCACACGGCGCACGGCATCCTCCCCTCCAAGGACCCCGCCTCCTCGGTCAACCCCAAAAACCTGGTCAAGACCTGCGGGAACTGCCACAAGGGCGACACGGTGCTGTTCACCAAGTTCTACGCCCACGGCGAGCATAACGACCGCGAGCACTACCCGATCCTCTACTACACCTTTGTCGCCATGACCGGCCTGCTCACCGGCACCTTCGCCGTCTTCTGGCTGCATACCCTGCTCTGGATGATCCGCGGCTTCGTGGAAAACAGAGAAAAGGAAGCGGCCCTGGAAGAGGGACGCGTGCTGCACGACGTTCCCGATGGCCACAGGCAGTACCGCCGCTTCAAGGCGCGCCACGTGTTCCTGCACCTGACCGTCATCATCAGCTTCCTGGGCCTGTCTCTGACCGGGCTGCCGCTCAAGTTCAGCGACCAGGCGTGGGCGAAACTCTTGATGAGCTTCTACGGCGGCGCGCCCAACGCCGCGATCATCCACCGGTTCTGCGCGGGGCTCACCTTCTTCTACTTCGCCGCGGCGATACTGATGAGCATCCACTTCCTGTTCATCAGGCGCGACCTGAAAGGGAACTTCATCCAGCGGCTGTTCGGGCCGGACTCCCTGTGTCCGAACCTGCGCGACATCACCGACGTGGTGGGCATGGTGCGCTGGTTCTTCTTCAAGGGGGCGAAGCCGACCTTCGAGCGCTGGACCTATTGGGAGAAATTCGACTTCCTCGCGGTCTTCTGGGGCATGTTCGCCATCGGCGGCTCCGGCCTGATGCTCTGGTTCCCCGAGTTCTTCGGCAGCTTCCTCCCCGGCTGGGCCTTCAACGTGGCGACCATCATCCACTCCGACGAGGCGTTGCTGGCCACGGGATTCATCTTCACCGTCCACTTCTTCAACACCCACGGACGGCCCGAGAAGTTCCCGATGGACTTCGTCATCTTCAACGGACAGATGTCCAAGCACGAATTCATCGAAGAGCGCGGCGATCAGTGGGCTCGTTACGAGCGGGAAGGGAACGTCGAGAAGCACCATGTGGAAAAATCGAGCGGCGTGGTCTATGACTTCTGCTTCAAGGCGTTTGGCTTCTGCGCGCTCTTCGTGGGGATCACGCTGCTGTTGCTGATGATCTACGCCTTCTTGTACCCGCACTAGGCATCCGGTTCAGGCAGTAAAAAAAGGGGCTCCCGCCAAGGAGCCCCTTTTTTATTACCCCTGCCCGCGTATCGGTCAGCGACCGCGCGGCGCGCGCCCTTTCAAGGAGCGGAAACTGACCAGTTGGCGTCGCTCTTCGTCCCACAGGTTGCAATGGATCGATCTCAGGCTGCCGATTACGGTGACCGGGTGGACCTTTTTCAGCACGGGGACTTCGTCGTAGCATCGCTGCAGATTGTAATTCGGGATGCCGGGGCGAGCGTGATGCACGTGGTGAAAGCCGATGTTGCCCGAAAGCCACTGCAATATCGCGGGGAGCCGATAGTAGGAGGCGCCCTCAAGCGCAGCTTTCCAGGGATCCCACGCCTCGTGACGCTCCCAATACACCCCCTCGAACTGGTGCTGGATGTAAAAAAGCCAGACGCCGAAGGTGGCGGCAAGCAGCAGGACCGGCAGTTGCACCAACAGATACGTGCGCCAACCGATGGTTAGCAACGCCAGCGCGGCGAGGGCCAGGAGCGCCAGGTCCGTGATCACCACGCTGTGGATGTCCTGCCGGTGCGCTCCCTTCCCGGGCCAGCGGTTGCGCAGCAGGAAGTAGTAGGCGGGGCCGATGCCGAACATGACCGGGGGGCTTCGGTACAGCCGGTAGGCCAGCCGCTGCAGCGGCCCGGCGCTCAGGTATTCCTGCACCGTCATGGTGGTGATGTCGCCCATGCCTCGACGGTCCAGGTCCCCCACGGTGATGTGGTGCCCGGCGTGGCTGCGCCGCCAATCGTAAAAGGCGGTGAAGGTGAGTATCCCGCAGAAAAAGCCGACCCTGGTGTTCCAGCGGGGCGACGGCAGAAAGGAGCCGTGGGTGCAGTCATGAAAAATGATGAAGATGCGCACGAAAAGAGCGGCCGCGACCACGGCCAGCGGGAGCACGAACCAGTAGGAAAGGGAGCTCTTGACCATCCGGATCATCAGCGCCAGCAGCAGGAAATAAGGGATCAAGGTGGTCGCCAGCTGCCTGATGGCGATGGGAACGTTGCAGTGCGCGTACTTTGCCGTGTCTTGATACCACGGCGGCCGAGCAACGTGACTTGCGACTAAAACGGGATTAAATACCATGTCAGCCCCCTTGGCAAAGAACCAGCTCCGTTTGTTTTTATAGCAAACAACGGCGCTTTGGAAAGCCCGAGGGGACCGGTTTTTCAGGGGAGTTTACAGGGGAAGGTTCCCGGTTTGCAACGATTCACCGCATCGACTGCCAACTTCGCGCATCTGTAGGTCGTGTTGAACGGCTTCACCGTGAAACGCGACGTTGCGACCGCGCCAGCGTTGCGACGTCGCGTTTCGTACCTCAACGCGACCTACGGAAACAGGTGCTGAACCCCGTGCATGGCGGCGTCGCTATAGCTCTGCCGGTTGTCCGGTCGAGGAGATGACGCTGCTCCACAGGCGGCCGCGCGGGTCGATCTTTTTCCGGGTGCTGGTCGCCAGGGCGATCGGCACGTGGACGAACTGGTGATTCCAAAACCCGACCACCATATTGGTGCGCCCGGTCATGCCGGCATGGGCGGCGTTGTGCCCCAGCGACAGGCAGAAGGTGGCGTCGTGCGGGTTGGCGGGTTGGCTCCTGATGGTATAACTCGGGTCGATGTACTTGAGCGTCATCTCCAGGCCGCACCGGGAAAAATGCGCGTTGATCTTTTCCTTCAGGAAAAGGCCGATATCGTTGAGCCTGGTATTCCCGGAAGCGTCGAATTGACCGGAAGCGGTCATCAGTTCCTGCCCCGCTCCTTCCGCGACCACCACCACCGCATGACCGCGCTGCCGCACCCGCTGCTCCAAATCGGCAAGCAACGCAGGCAAGCTGAAAGGCGCTTCCGGAATCAGGCAATAGTTCACCTGGCAATCCGCCAGCGCCGTATAGGCGGCGATGAATCCCGAATCCCGTCCCATCAGTTTCACCAGGCCGATGCCGTTGCGGGCGCCGAGCGCCTCGGTATGCGCCGCATAGGTGGAGCGCTGCGCCTCGGAAACGGCGGTCTCGAAGCCGAAGGTGGTTTGCAGGTAGGAAATGTCGTTGTCGATGGTCTTGGGAATGCCGATGACGCCGATTTTCTTCCCTTGCCGGGCGATTTCTTCGGCGATCTTCCCCGCGCCCTTCAGCGTTCCGTCGCCGCCGATGGCGAACAGGATGCCGATGCCGAGTTCCGAGAGCGTGGCGACCATCTCTTCGGGATCTTGATGGCCGCGCGACGAGCCGAGAATGGTGCCGCCAGACTCTCCGATCCGGCTCACCAACTCGGTGGTCAACTTGAGAGGCTCGTGGCCATAACTGCGCGCCAGTCCTTCATAGCCGTAACGGAAGCCGTAGATATCGGCAACGCCGTAATGGTGATGAAGGCTCATCACTATGGCGCGAATCACGTCGTTGGTCCCCGGGCAGAGACCGCCGCAGGTGACGATGCCGCAGGCGATGGAGGCCGGGTCGAAGAAAATCTTCTGGCGAGGGCCGGCCACCTCGAACGACAACGGGTCCAGGTTGTTGGCGACGCGCTGCTGTATCTCTTCAAAACTGGAATGATAGAGCAGACGCTCGTAGCCGTCGCAAAAGCACTGGCTGGACATCGGCGACGGATGCAGCTCCTCCCCCAAGCGTTCGATTTCAAAATCCCTCAAGCGTAAGTTTTTGCTGGTCATAATCGCCCCTGCCGAATGATCTTATTAGCTGCCCAAGGCGCGACCTTACCACCGCAGGGCCGAAATTTCCATTTTTTTCAGGCGAATCGGCCATGCCGCCCGGCGGGATGGTCAGCGACGGCAATTTAGCTATTGCTTCGGGTGCGCTGCTGTGGAATAAAGACTGCGGCCGCACTGGCCGCAGCGAGCACCGTCAAGTGTCTCCATCACCTTGCCCCGGGGGTCAGCAGATGAATATTTTCAGAGGCGTCAAGAAGCTCATGGCCTTGCGCGATGAAATGGCCGAGCTAAAGAGAGAACAGCAACTGGCCGCCGAGCAGCAACTGCTGACGCTCGGGAAAATCCTGTCGGAGGGAGTCAAAGCGAAGGGAGAAATAGGCTCCCTGAGCGAGGTGGAATTCAAAATCTTCTCCCAGTGGGGCGACGACGGCATCATTCAATGGCTGCTGAACAACCTGGATTTCCCCAACAAGACCTTCATCGAGTTCGGCGTCGAAAACTACCGCGAAGCGAACACCAGATTTTTGATGATGAACGACAACTGGTCCGGGCTGGTGATGGACGGGTCCGAGTCCCATGTGGCGCAGATAGTAAACTCCGAATACTACTGGAAGTACCAGTTGTCCGCGAAAACCGCCTTCATCGAGACCGCCAACGTCAACGGCCTGATCGAATCGAGCAACTTCGAAAAGGAAGTCGGCATACTGCACATCGATTTGGACGGCAACGACTACTGGATATGGAAGGAAATAACCTGCATAGCGCCCATCGTCGTCATCCTCGAATACAACAGCATTTTCGGGATCGATCGGGCCATAACGACCCCCTACGACCCGGCTTTCTTCAGAACCAGGAGCCATCACAGCAATTTGTATTTCGGCGCCTCGCTGCGCGCGCTTCAGCAACTCTCGGCCCAAAAAGGCTACGCTTTCATCGGCTGCACCGGCGCCGGCAACAACGCCTATTTCGTCAGGAGAGACAAATTGGGCGGAAATGTCGTCGAGAGGTCGCTGGCAGAGGGCTATGTGCTCTCCAAGGTCAGAGAAAGCAGAGATCCGCAAGGAAGACTCACCTACGTGTCGGGAAACGACCGCATAGAGCTCATCAGGGGGATGCCGGTCTACAACGTGGATACCGAGCGGATCGAAAACCTGTGACGAAAGAGCTCCGGATAAAACATTTCCATTGAACAAGTTTCATCTTAAGGCTATCATCCGCCCAGCAAAAAAGCCCCCAAGGAGGACGCTCCATGGAACCTGTCGAGAAAAAAGGGATCAATCGCCGCAGCTTCATCAAGGCCGGCGTGGTTGGAACCGCCACGGCGCTCTTCGCCCCGCCCGCATTCGCAGCGTCCCTTCAGGAGCTGGCGGAAGCGGAAAGCTTCGCCTTTCCGAAACCGGTCTACCGGACCTTGGGGCGCACCGGGATGAAGATCACCGTGGTCAGCTTCGGCGCCATGCTGACGCCCGAGCCGGAGGTAATCCGCGCCGCCGTCGAGCAGGGGGTGAACTACGTGGACACGGCCCGCAAGTACATGGGAGGCAAGAACGAGGAGATCGTCGCCAAAGCCGTGAAAGGGATGCGCGACAAGGTCTTCCTCGCCTCCAAGACTCTCCCCGAGTCGCGCAGCAAGGCGGAGATCTTCCGGGACGTCGAGACCAGCCTGAGAACTCTGGGGACCGACCATCTGGACGTGATCCAACTGCACAACGTCACCGGAAAAGACAGGATCTTTTTCGACGAGACGCGCGAAGCCCTGACCCTGTTGAAAAAGCAGGGAAAGATCCGCTTCTGCGGCGTCACCACCCACAAGAACGAAGCCGAGGTGCTGAACGCCCTGGCCGACGACCCGGAGCACCTGTTCGACACCTGCCTGGTCAAATACAACTTCAAAACGGGCAAAGACGTCGCGGACGGCATCGACCGGGCGGCGGCGGCCGGCATCGGCATCATCGCCATGAAAACCCTGGTCGGCGGCTACGACGTCGCGGGCCTCGGCAAGCTGAACCAGCACCAGGCAGCCCTCAAGTGGGCGTTGCAGAACCCGCGAGTGACCGCGGCCATCCCCGGCATGAGGGACATGAAGCAGCTCCGCGAGGATATCGCCGTCATGGGCATGTCCTTTAGCTACGCCGACCAGCGCCGTCTCGACCGCTACGCCCGGGCCATCGCCCCCTTCTACTGCAACTTTTGCGGCTCGTGCGAGGCGGGATGCCCCCAAAGCGTGGAGATCTCGACGGTGAACCGCGCCCTGATGTACGCGGAGGGGGGCTACCGCGACCTGGCCCTGGCCCGCGCCACCTACGCCGAACTTCCCCAGCGGGCCACCGCGGCCGCCTGCGTCGACTGCGAGGGATGCTCCGCTCGCTGCGTCAACGGGCTCGACATCGCCGCCAAGATGGATCGCGCCAGGACGCTATTGGCATGAAAGCGCGGCCCGATCGAAATCTCCCCGCGAAGCTGCTGCTCCTGAGCTTGGTCCTGCAACTGGTCGTGGCGGTCAACGCGCCGGCAGCCGGCGATATGGAAGAGATCCTGCCGCCGATTTCCTGCGGCGCCGGTTGGCGGATGGAAGGAAAGCAGCTCTTCTACGACCAGGAGACCCTCTCCGACCGGATCGACGGCGAGGCCGAACTTTACCTCCCCTACGGTTTCGACCGCCTGGCCGCCGCCCGTTACGCCTCGCCCAAAAGCCCCGGCTCCGGCATGGACGTGGAGATCTTCCGCATGGGGTCGCTGCTCGACGCCTTCGGCATGTATGCGAACTACCGCCAAAAAGACGGCCGCGTCCTGCGCTTCGGGGCCGACGCCAGCCTCTCCCCTCCCCAGCTCTATTTCTACCAGGGGCGCCATTTCGTGCACATCGAGGTGACCGGCAGCGGCCACGCCGATCCTGAAGCGCTCGCCGCCTGCGGCCAGGCCGTCGCTTCCCGGCTGCCGGGAAAGAATTACCAGCCTGCCGAGCTGTCGGTCTTCGATCGGCCGGAAGTGGTCCAGGCAAGCGTGCGCTACCTGCCCGAGAGCCTTTTGGGCTACGACTTCCTGAACAAGGGGATCATCGCCGACGCCGTGGCGGCGGGGGGGAACCTCCGGATATTCCGGCTGCTGCGTACCACGGCGGCCTCGGCTGCCACGGCTTTCGACCGCTACAGCTCCCAACTTGCCAAGCGCAAGCTGGAAACCGGCGGACAAGGCGCGTTGTTTCTTGAGGGGACGGATCCCTTGTACGGCCCGGTCATCGTCCTTAAAAAGAACGATTGCCTGGCCGGCGCCCTCAAGTTCGACTCCGACAAAGGCATACGCGCACTGCTGGAGAGCGTCTGCAGGTGACTTTCAGTAATTCCCGAGGAGACTTCACATGGAACCGGTAGTACAAAAAGCTCTCAATTTCGTCAAAGGCGGCGGCAAATGGCTGTTGCTCATTTTTCTGCTGCTGTTCGTCTTTCCCATCCTGAAAAGCGCACTGGTCAACTGGCGGGTTATCGAGCCGGGTTACACCGGAATCAAGATCAACCGACTGGTCAACCGCGGCGTGACCCGGGAAGACATCGTGACCGGCTTCGTCTTTTTCAACCCGATCCAATCGGCCGTGGTCGTGTATCCCACCTTTATCCAGAGGGTCGCGTGGACGCAGGACCTCCATGAAGGCGCGGCGCGCAACGAGGAACTGACCTTCAACACCAAAGATTCGGTGCCGGTCGACATAGACGTCGCCGTCAGTTATCAACTGGAGTCCAACCGCGTTCCCGATTTTTACACCAAGTTTCGCGCCGACAACATCGACTCCTTCACCCACGGTTTTCTGCGCGACACGACCCGCAATATCGTCGCGCAACTCGGCTCCGAATACACCTTCGACGACATCAACGGCTCGAAGAAGGAAGAGTTTCTGAGTAAAGTCGGCAAAACTCTGGGCGAAAACGTCAAAACCTACGGCGTCGTCATCCAACAGTTCGGACTGATCGGCAGTCTGCGTCCACCCAAGGCACTCTTGGAGGCGGTGAATTCAAAAACTCAGGCGATCCAAAAGAGCATTCAGGTCGAGAATGAAGTTCGTCAGGCGGAAGCGGAGGCGAAAAAGAAAATCGCCATAGCCAACGGGGAGGCCGCCGCCAACAGGGCTCTAGCGTCCTCTTTGGACCCGAAGCTGCTGGAATGGGAAAAATTGCAGATCATGAGGCAGCAAATCGCCAAATGGGACGGGAAGATGCCGGGCGTCATGGGCGGGGGCAACATGCTTCTGAATCTGCCGGCCCCCGGAGGCGGGAAGTAGCTAGCCCGTTATGGGGAATTGTTCCGGCATCGCGACCTTCAAGGGTTCCGACATGCCGCAAGGAGAGAAAATGCGCAAGGTTAGCGGGTTGAAGTGGCTCGTCCCTGTTCTGCTGTGGCTGGTTGCTGGATGCGGAGGAGGCGGCGGAGGCGGGACCAACACCCCGACGATTTCGGGCATTGCGGCCGCCGGGACCAGCCTTACCGGCAGCATCAGCCTCAAGGATTCGTCGTCACCGGCCAAAGAGCTTTCCGAGCCCATCGCAGCGAATGGCTCGTTCTCTTTTAGCACGCAGGGACTTACCGCGCCGTTTCTGCTGAAAGCGGTGGGCACTGCCAACGGCCACAACCTGACGCTCTATTCTTTTGGGACCGCGGCCGGCATCGCGAACATAAATCCCTTGGCCAATTTGGCGGTCGTTTGCGCCAACGGCGGCCAGGACTTGGCAAGCCTCTACAGTTCCCCGGACCCGGCCAAGATGCATGCGCTAAGAGATGCGCTGCAAAGCGCCGTCGCCACCGTTCAAACCGCGTTGCACCCTACCTTGCTCAAGTTCGGAGCTGCCACAGTGGACTTCATTTCCGCTCCCTATTCCGTCAACCACCAGGGGCTCGACCTCTTCTTGGACATGACCGATATTTCGGTGCTCAACGGAAACGTAACCATTGAGGACAGGACGGCGAGCAACAACATCCTGATATCCCTCAGCGACCTCCCCACGAGTTCGGTAAATATAATTGCCGATCCGCTCGGGTCCGTCGGGTCGGTGCTGGTGACGCCGGCCAGCGCACTCGTAGCAACCAATGCCACCGTCACATTCGCGGCACAGGTTATCGGCTCGGCCAACCAGCAAGTCACCTGGAGCGTAGTCGACGGCGGCGGAGGAACCATCACCGCAGCAGGCATCTACACCGCCCCAGCCACAGCCGGCTCCTATCGGGTAAAGGCGACCAACGTAGCGGATCCGACCAAAAGCGCAACGGTAAACGTGCAGGTCAGCGCAGGCAGCATTATGAAGCTGGTCGCCGCCGCCTCCGGAATCTATACGCTGCAGGCAGTCAATTTCAACGATATCGCTGGGTTTCAGTGCATCATTACCTACGACAGCCGCTTTCTTGCCAATCCGCAGGTCGTTATCGGGAGGCTTGCCGCCGAAAGGCTGAATGCCGTGAACGTCGCCGTGCCGGGAACGGTGCGGTTCGCCGTGGTCGGCGCCACGCCGATGCAAGGAGCAGGTCCTCTCGCCACCTTCAGTTTCGACGTGCTGGGTGCGTCTTCAGGCGGCGGAATTTCCATTTCGGCAATGCTCATCAATTCCAACGGCGCATCATTGGGGACGATCTTGGTGAACTCAGACGGCTGGACTGATCCAGCTGATTCAACTACTGGTTCAGGAACTGGAACAGGGTCTAGTTCAACTACTGCTCCAGTTCCTGTCCAAGTTCTAGCTAGCAGCATGCCAACTGGTTCCTGATCGGCTGAAGCAATACCGCCCTGAACGCCCAACGTCATCAAGCCGGCGCCGGCGGAGGGAAGTGGACTAACGAATAAATAGCCAAACCGTCAAAATCGAGCCAACCACGACCACGAACCCCCGCAACAGTTTTTCCGGCACCCGGTGCACCATGTAGGAGCCGGCAAGCCCGCCGCCGATGCCGCCCAATCCCAGCGCCACCACTGCCGGCCAGTGAATCAGGTCGGAGAAGAGAAAGATCGACACCGCCGAGGCGTTCATGGCCATAGCCAGGAAGTTCTTGTTGGCGGTGGCGGGGCGAATGGGGAGACCCGCCACCGTCAACGCCGCCAGCATCAGAAAGCCGATGCCGCCGCCGAAATAGCCGCCGTAAACCCCGATGCAGGCCTGGACGCCGATCAGCAAGGTCGGCGAGCCCAGGTGCCCGGCCTGCAAGGGCTTGCGGCGCAGGCTTCCCCAGGCGAACACGCTGGTGGCGAACAGCACCAGCCAAGGGACCAGCTTGGCGAAAAACTGCACCGGGGTATTGAGCAGCAAGAAAGCGCCGCAGACGCCGCCCAGGCAACTCACCAGGAACAGCTGTCGAAACTTGACCGGGCCGACGTCGCTCAGCAGGCTGCGCCCGGCGACAGCCGAGGTGATTTGATTGGGGAAAAGAGCGATGGTCGAGGTCATGTTGGCGGCCAGCGGATTCAACCCCACCAGCAGCAAGGCGGGAAAGGTGATGAACGAGCCGCCTCCGGCGAGGGTGTTCTGCGTGCCGGCGTAAAAGCCGGCGGCGGCGATGAGCAGCAAGGATTGGAACTCGATGTGCAATGCGGGCATGGGGCAGTCCAATTAACATGGTTGGCGACGGCGGTATCGGCTGCAACTAGCCGGGAGACCCAGCTTGTATACGTTCGACCGCAATCTGTCAACAATTTCCGATCTCCCCTGCAATTCTCCCGGTGTGCAGCCTGCGTCTATTCGGCCTTTTCATAACAGAGACGGGTGCACCACGAGGTTCGCCCCTATTCCCGGACCGGTCCCACCAGCACGCGAAACCGAGATCGCCAAGCTGCTAGCCTCGGCGACCGCCAGCCGCTACGCCCGGGTAAAATTCCTTTGACAACCGACATCTCTTACTATATGACTATATGGTCATGAAGTGAGGAGGTAGCCATGAAAGAGCTTGTCGAGTTCCGCGCCGAAATCCTGAAAGCACTGGGGCAACCTACCCGGCTTAAAATCGTCGATTTTCTCCGCGATGGAGAGCGCTGCGTCTGCGAGATTTTTCCAGCCATCGGCGAGGAGCAGTCCAACACCTCCCGCCACCTGAACGTGATGCTCGCGGCCGGGGTTCTTTCCCGCCGCAAGGATGGATTGAAGATCTACTATGCTATCAAGCATCCGGAGATCATAGAGGTGGTGGACATCGTCACAGGTATCGTAAAACTCGAGATTTACGGGCGGCATAGTCTTCTGAAGGCCGTTGGGTAAACCTGCGGGAGGAATCCCGCGGAATGTTATTCGCACTTTCCGCAGGGCGAATCCAGTTTAATCAAGCGGTAAATTTTTTTGTCTCATTAAGTGAGTAATCAATCAAGTACTCATAGAGGTCGCCCATGCTAAAAAGCTTCGCCGACTACTTCGTTTACAGCCTCTTTGGCCTCGTCCCCGGCTCGCGCTCGGGCGAAGCGCTCGATTTCTTCGTCTACGACACGCTGAAGATCTTCCTGCTCCTCGCCACGATCATCTTCGTGGTGGCGATCATCCGGTCCTCGTTTCCTCCGGAAAAAACCAAGAGACTGCTTTCCCGGAAACGAGAGTACGTCGGCAATGTGCTGGCGGCGCTGCTGGGCATCGTCACTCCCTTCTGCTCCTGTTCGGCTGTGCCGCTCTTCATCGGCTTTGTCGAGTCCGGCGTCCCGTTGGGCGTGACCTTCTCGTTTTTGATCTCCTCTCCCATGGTCAACGAGGTAGCGCTGATCATGCTCTGGGGGCTCTTTGGCTGGAAGATCGCCGTGATCTACATCGGCACCGGCCTGTTGGTGGCCGTTGCTGCCGGCATCGTCATCGGCAAACTGAAGATGGAAAAGTACGTCCAGGACTATGTCTGGGAAATGCAGGTAGGCAAGGCCGAAATCAAGGTTATGTCCTTTCGAGAGAAGCTTACTTACGCCCGTGAATACACCCTGGCACTGCTGAAAAAGATCTGGCCCTACGTGGTGGTCGGTGTAGGCCTTGGTGCCTTTATCCACGGTTATGTCCCCGCCGACTTTCTGGTACGCTGGGCCGGGCGAGATAACATCTTTGCCGTGCCGGTTGCGGTGGCGCTGGGAGTGCCGCTCTACAGCAACGCCGCCGGGGTCATCCCCATAGTCCAGGCCCTGATGGAAAAGGGAATGGCCATCGGCACCGTGCTGGCCTTCATGATGGCGGTCACCGCCCTGTCGCTACCGGAAGCGATCATCCTAAGCAACGTGTTGAAAAGGCCGCTCCTCGCCACCTTCTTCGGCATCGTAGCCACGGCCATTGTCATTGTCGGCTACCTGTTCAACGCGATTCTTTAAGGTGGAAACAGTATGAGCTCTGTGATTGACACCCGCATAACCAGAAAATTCAAGATTGCCATCGCCCTTACTGCGATCACCCTCGTGGCCGAAGTTGCCGGCGGTTTCTGGACCAACTCCCTGGCGCTCATGTCCGATGCGGCCCACGTCTTTCTGGATCTATTCGCGCTCATTCTCTCCTTGGCTGCGGTTAAGCTTGCCACGCTGCCTGCTTCGGACCGGCACACCTTTGGCTTTCACCGCTCAGAAGTATTTGCCTCCTTTATCAACGGTCTGACCGTGTTTCTGATGGCGCTGGGCATTCTTTACGAGGCATGGGGGCGCTTCGCCGCTCCGCAGGCGGTAAAGAGCCTCCCCATGCTGATCATCGCCGTTATTGGCCTGGTGATGAACCTGCTGGCGGCTAAGGCACTGCATGGCCACTCCCACGACGACCTGAACGTGCGCAGTGCCTTCCTGCATGTGGTTGGCGATGCCGCCGCATCGGTCGGCGTGATCGTGGGTGGCATCATAATGTACTTCACCCGATGGTACCTGCTGGACACCTTGATATCCGTGGGCATCGGTCTGCTGATCCTGGCAGGTGCGGGACGAGTACTGCGCGAGTCGGTGCATATACTGATGGAAGGTACCCCGCGAGGTTTGGAACTGAATGAAGTGGCTGACGCAATTCGCAGTGTCGAGGGTGTTCAGGATGTGCATCATCTGAACATTTGGACGGTATGTTCCCACATCCTGTCGTTGTCGGTTCATCTGGATATCGACACGGGCAACGAAGGGAGGCGGACGACCATGCTTCATGCCATCGAACACCTGCTGGCGGAGCGTTTTCGTATTACGCATACGACCATCCAGATGGAATGCGCCACTTGTATGAACGGCCCGGTGATTAAGGAGTTAAATCATCAGCCACGAATAACCTGCGACCACCTGCACTGAAATTTACCGTTTTCAAAGGTAGTCTTACACTGGCAATGTTATTCAACGCGCCGGCTCAGCACCTAAAAATGCATCATTAAAGGAGAAACCAATGAAAAGGATTTTTATCGGCATACTCTTGACCTTCATTCTCGCCATGCTCGTCTCCGTTTCCTTCGCCAAACCCTGGCGTTGGCAAGGCGACCAGAAGAACACCTACGGGTGGCAACTGATGACCCCCGAGGAACGGACAGAGCACCAAGCCAAAATGCGAGGATTCACAGACTACAACGCCTGCAAGGAGTATGTGGGCGAACACCACAAGCAGATGGAAGAGAGGGCCAAGGAAAAGGGGGTCACACCGCCCATGATAAAGCGAAACCCATGCGACATGATGAAAGCCAAAGGGAGGCTCCAATAGCATCAATAAAAAGACTCGTCAGGTGAGCGCCTTCGGTCTGAGCCGGCACGGAGGCAAAATATCTCACGAATGGGATGATCGGCCGGGCTGAACTCTTGCGAGGGGATCGGTCTAAAGACTTTAAGGAAGGTCTTGATGAGGCCAAAACAAAGTGACCCTTAGAAGACAATCCAGAAAAAAGGAGACTCAACATGAAAATCGAAATTCTCGGAACCGGCTGCGCCAAATGCAAGACCCTCCACGAGAACGTGAAGAAAGCCCTCCAAGACAGCGGCAAGAGCGCCGAGGTGGTAAAGGTGGAGGATATCCCTTCGATCATGAAATACGGCGTCATGAGCACGCCGGCGCTGGTGATCGACGGTCAGGTTAAATTCTCCGGCAAGATTGCATCGGTGGCCGAGATCATGGGGATGCTGTAACAGCTCATCCATAAGAATCCAACTCTACAACCCGAGAGGAAAATCCATGAGACCGGTCATAACGGCTTTTGCCTTTATCTTGACGCTTGCCGGTGCCGCCCAAGCCGAACTACCCTCAGCTACCGATTCATCAATTCGGCTCTCCCTTTCGTCGGGAAAGCCGACGGTCATCGACCTGGGTGCCCGCACCTGCATTCCCTGCAAGAAAATGGCGCCCATCCTCGAATCATTATCCGCTGAGTATCGTAACAAGGCTTCGGTACTATTTATTGACGTGCATGAAAACCAGGCTGCCGCCGACAAGTTCCGTATCCAGATGATTCCCACCCAAGTCTTCTTCAACGCCAAGGGCAAGGAGGTCAAACGCCATGTCGGCTTCATGGAAAAGGCGGAGATCGTCAAGGAACTGAAGGCGGCAGGGCTAAAGTGACCTTTCTCGACAACATCGAACAGATCGTCGCCGCCTACCCTCTGCTGGCCTTCGGCGCGGTATTCCTGGCCGGGGTTATTTCCTCCGCCTCGCCGTGCGTCCTTGCCACCATACCGCTGGTAGTCGGCTTTGTCGGCGGCTACTCAGAGGGAGACCGCTGGAAGGCTTTCCGCTATTCCCTCGCCTTCGTTCTCGGGCTTTCCCTCACCTTTACCGTTTTTGGCGCGGCCGCGGGTCTTCTGGGCACCATGTTCGGCACGTTGGGCGGCTGGTGGTACGTGGCAGCCGGGGCTGTGGCGCTGGTAATGGGAGGGCAAATGGTAGGTCTTTATGAAATAAGCCTCCCCATCAAGCGAGACTTCAAGCCGAAACGAGGGGGGCTGTTCGGTGCATTCCTTTTGGGACTGTTCTTTGGGGTCGTCTCCTCGCCATGCGCCACGCCTGTACTGGTGGTGCTCCTGACTTTCGTGGCAACCAAGGGCAAGGTACTCTACGGGGTCGCCCTCCTTTTCACCTATGCCATCGGCCACTGCCTGCTTATGTTGGCGGCCGGCACCTTTACCGGATTTATCGAAGCTTTCGTCAAGGCGCGAGGAGTAATCAACTTCTCCCTATGGGCCAAACGTGTAAGTGGAGGAGTAGTCGCACTGGTGGGTGCCTGGTTTATCTGGCAGGGGTTTTGATGCTTAGCTCATATATAAATGACCAAACAGACGGCAGGTGATTCGAGCGATGTGAACACCTGCCTTATTTCGGATTTTATACATGTAACTATATCCATACAGCAATAAGGCGGTTTACATGGCACTCTACCTAAGAATCAGCTTGGCGTTTATTTTATTTTTGGCGGCCACATCGGCACAGGCAGAAACTCTCTCCCTAAAGGATGCACTTGCCAGGGCGGTTGCCAACAACCCGCTTCTGACCGAAGGGCGCCTCGGGGTGGCGTCGAGCGAACAAAGTGTGGTGAGCGCATTTGGGAAGCACTATCCCCGTTTCTCCCTGGATGCGAACCTGACCGAGCGACAGGACCCGTTCCCCTTTATCCCGGCTCAAAGCGCCAAAACCGGGCCACATTTCAGCGACAGCTTCGCCCTCTATGCCATCCAGATGAGCGTCCCCATCTACCAGGGTGGGCAGATAACTAACGGGGTGGCTCTCGCCGAAGTCAGGAAACAGCTTCAGGAGCAAAGCCTTTACTTCACCCGCAATGAAATAATCGCCAATTTGGTGAACACCTACAACAAGCTTCTTCAGTTCCAGAAGCTGAAGGATGCGTCACAGAGTTCGGTTGCTGCCTTGGAGGAGCAGGTGAAAAACTCCAAGCTGGCACTTGAACTGGGTAGGATCGCCCGTGTGGACCTCCTCAAGGTGGATGTCCAGTTGGCCAACGAGCGACAGAGGCTGCTGTCGCTTGAGGAATCCATCATCACCTTGGCGGCAACGCTCCAGTACCTGATGGGAGAGCTCCCAGACGGCAACGTTCTACCCACCCTCACGAGCGCTCTGGCGGTAGCTCCGCTGGATGGCGATTTTGCCAAGGCACTGGAATCAGCCAAAGGACAACGACCCGAATATCTAAGTGCACTGGCGGGAGTCAAGGAGGCAGAGTTTAGCCGGAGGGTTACCCTGGGGAGGTTTCTTCCAACAGTGAGCGCCGTGGCCGGCTACCTCGACCAGTTCGGCTTCAACCCCTGGTACAAGGAGGCCAACTGGTTCACCGGGATCAACCTGTCTATTCCCCTCTTCGATAAGCCCCTCCTGGCCGATCTGTCACGGGATAGGATTCAGATAGAGCGCGGCCAGGCCAGACTCTCCGCAGTGGAGAACCTGGTCAGGCTCGACATCGGAACCGCCATCACATCGCTTCGGGAGAGCAAGAAACGGATCGAGGCGGCGGAAGCGGTGCTGACCCAGGCCCGAGAGTCATTCCGCATCGAGCGAGAAAAGTACAACAGCGGAGCCGGAGCCATGGTTGACCTGCTCCTGGCCCAATCGGCCGAGGTAAATGCCGTCGCCAACTACACCCAGTCCCTTTATGACTACAACGCAGCCGTGGTCGCCTATCACCGGGCGACCGGAACGCTGGAGGAGTACCTGCGATGAAACGAAAAATTGTCGTTGTCCTGGTTGCGATTGCCCTGATCGTCGGTGGCATCGTGGTCGTCAAAAACAAACAGAAAAAGATCGCCAACCTCCCCAAACCCCTGGCTTCTGCACCGACAGTGCAGACGGCGTCAATAAACCAAGGGAGCGTTGAGGTGACTGCCCACTACCTGGCGAGCATCGAGCCGTTCTCCAGGAGCGATCTGTCGCCCCGCATCTCCGACAATATCCTTGCCATTGCCAAACGCGAGGGGGATATGGTCCGTCAGGGAGAGCTGTTGATCACCATTGACGACCGCGAGTTGCAGGATCGGACGGTATCAGTAAATGCCGAGGTACTGGCAACCAGGCAGAGGCTGGCCGGCGCCCAGAGCGCCTACGCCACCCAGAAATCCGTCTATGGGAGAGACGAGGCGCTGTACAAGGCCGGTGCCATCTCGAAAGAGGCGCTGGAGCGCTCTCGTGCCACCATGGATGGTACCAAGGCGACAGTTGACGCCTACGACGAGAGCCTGAAGGGGCTTGCCATGAATACCAACGTTGCCAGAACCCAGGCCGGGTACGCACGAATCACCGCCCCCTTCTCCGGCGTGGTCTCCAAGCGGTGGGCCGAACCGGGGGACCTGGCCGCACCGGGCAAACCGATCCTCACGGTCGAGAAAACTTCCTCCTACAAGGTGCTGGCCCAGGTGCCCCAGGAGGAACTGACAGGAATCCGCTCCGGTTCAACGGTGAAGCTTAGCGACGGAAACCGGACCATGCCGGCAAAGGTCAGTCGGATCTATCCCGCGCTGGGGAAAAACATGCTGGCAACGGTTGAAGTGTTAACCCCCTCCTCACCTTTCGGGCTCCCTTCGTCCGCCACGGTAGGTTTCGATATCGTCACCCAAAAGGTGGAAGGGCTGATCGTGCCTGCGCAGGCAACGGTCAAAACAGGGCAGGAAAGCTTTGTCTATCAGGTCAAGGATGGCATGGTGCGGATCATCCCTGTCAAGCTGCTGGGAATCGGGAATGGCTACGCAGCGGTCAGCGGTGAGCTTTCCGCGGGTATGCAGGTGGCGGTGGGTCAGGAGAACAGGCTGCTAACTCTGTCGGAAGGGGCAAGGGTGTCTGTCGCCCAACCGGGGAAACCAACCCCGACGCTTGCAGCGGGAGGCAAACAATGAAGTTTGTCGAACGCTATATACGCCATCCCCATCTGGTACTTTCGGTCGTGCTGCTGTTGTCCGTCATCGGCGTCATGGGCTACCTGAAGATGCCGTTCAATCTGTTTCCCGATGTGGATCGACCCCAGATTAGCGTGATTACGGTCATGCCGGGTGGGGCTGCCGGGGATGTGGAAAGCGACATTACCCGGCTGATCGAGAAGGAGGTTGCCACCATCGACATGGTGCGCAAGGTAACTTCCACCTCCAAAGACGAGGCCTCGGTAGTTACCGCCGAATTTGAGTACGATAAAAGCCTGGATGCCGCTGCCACCGACGTGGCCAATGCCTTGAGCAAGATTTCGGCCCGGCTTCCCCAGGGGGTGCGCCCGCCGCAGATCTTCAAGATCAGCCAGGCGACCCAGCCGGTGATGACCTTGGCGCTCTCCCCCAAGCCCGGCTCGCCGGTTGACCTGAGAAAGCTTCGGGAGCTGGCCGACAATCAGATCAAGGAAGAACTGCTGCGCGACCCGGAGATCGCCAACGCCGAGGTGTTCGGCGGCTATCAGCCGGAAATCCAGGTGGTCGTCGATCAGGACAAGCTGGCCCGCTTCGGCGTCGGACTGCCGGAGATCGTGGCTGCTGTTACTGCCCAGAACCAGAACATACCTCAGGGGATGATCATCAACCGTGGGGGGCAGTACCTGTTCAAGACCGAAGGTTCAGCCAAAAAGGTGGCAGAACTGGCAGATCTGGTAATTGCCCGCCGTGACGCCGGCGTCATTCACCTGAAAGATGTGGCAAAGGTGGAACCGGGGGTGCAGGAAGCTCAGTCGGCCTACCACGGCAACGGCAAGGAGGCGATCGGCATCAACATCCTGCGCGGGCAGAACGGCCATGCCCTAGACACCATACAGGCTGCTGACGAGATTGTACCGAAGCTGTCAGCCCGCTTTCCCTTCGTCAACTTCGAGGTCAGTTACACCCAGAAAGATCTGATCCAGCGAAGCGTCGACAACATGCTGGAGGCGCTGCGCGATGCGGTCATCATCACCGTCATAGTGCTCTTTCTTTTCCTGGCGAATATCCGCACCATGCTGCTCTGCGCCATCGCCATTCCTTTCACCTATCTGATCACCTTCGCCTTCATGTGGCTCTTCGGCTTCGAGTTCCATATGGTAACGCTCACCGGTGTGATCCTGGCGGTGGGGATGCTGCTCGATGACGCCATTGTGGTGATCGAGAACATCGAACGCCACTATCACGAATCGAAACGCGACCTGACCGAACTGGTGGCTGGCGGGGTCGAAGAGGTGATGCTGGCCATCTTCTCCGGTACCTACGCGACCATTGTCGTTATCATTCCGATCGTCTTCATCGGCGGCTATGTCCAGACCGTGCTGCGCCCCATGGCGCTGGCGCTGACCATCGCCCTGGTCGCCTCCTACATTGTTTCGGTTACCATCATCCCGATCCTGGCTCCCTATATCCTGAAAAAGGATGCCACTGAAAACCGCTTCGAGAGGTTCATCAAAAAGGGGAGCGACCGGTTTGTGAACGGCATCCGCGATCTGTTCGCCGGAATGCTGGGGACGGCGCTGAAGCATCGCTTCTGGTTTGTGGCAGTAGCCTTTGTGGTGCTGGTTTTGACCATGAGGTTTGCCAAGCCGCTGGTGGGGCAGAGCGTCCAACCCCCCATGGATACCGGTATCATCAAGATCAACTTCGAGGCCGACGCCAACTCTTCCTTGACCCAGACCAACGCCATCCTGACCCGCATGGAAGAGACCATCAAAAGGCAGGAAGGACTGGTGGCAATCAGTTCGGTAATCGGTTCGGAACCGGCGGTCGTCTCCTTTGGCAGCGGCAAGAACCCGCAGATAGGCAATATCACCGTCAATCTGGTGGACCGTTTCCACCGTAAACAGTCCATCTGGCAGATCGAGGATAATCTGAGTAAGGAGTTCAGGGATATCCCCGGACTCAAGTCCGCGGACATCTTCGAGTTCGGCGCTACCGCCATGTCCAGCATCAAGGCTCCGGTGGACGTGATGGTGACCGGCCCGGACCCAACGGTGCTGGTGCAGATCGGACGCGAGGTGCAAGAGCGGCTGCAAAAAGCGGCCGGCCTATTGTCCGTATCGATGGCATGGGACCTGGACAAAAGGGAGGTGCTCTTCAAGGCGGATAAGGAGCGCTGCGCCGCCTTCGGCATCTCTCCGCGTGATGTGGCGGCCCAGGCGCAAGCCGCTCTTTCCGGCGGCATCGCTTCAACCTTCCGTGTGGCAAATGAGGATGGTTTTCCGGTTCGAATCCGCCTTGCCGAACAGTATCGTGACCGTCCCGACAAGCTGGCTGCCATCAAGGTGACTACTCCGCTGGGGCCGATACCGCTGGCGTCCCTTGGTGTCATGAGCCAAAGCTACGTCCCTGCATTCCTGACTAGACAGGATCTGCAAAACAGCGTCGACATCTACGGTTACAAAGGCGGCGCGGCCCTGTCGCATGTCATGGACAATGTCGTGAAGGAGTTGAAGGGGATCAAACTGCCGCCAGGTTATAAAATCTCCCAAGAGGGGGACGCCAAGCAGGGCAAGGCCAACTTCGCTCAACTCACCATGGCGCTGGGGATCGGCATGGTACTGCTCTACTTCTCTCTGATTCCGGCATTCAAGTCCTTCATTCACCCGCTTACCATCATGAGCGCAATCCCGCTGGCGCTGATCGGCGCGGTCTGGTCGCTGCTTCTCGCGGGGCGTCAGCAGTCCACCGCCGCCTTCATGGGGGTGATCCTCCTGGCCGGGATCGTGGTCAAAAACTCGATACTACTAATCGATTTCATAGAGGTGGCCAAGGAACAAGGGGCCAACACGCTGCAAGCCCTGACCGACAGCGTACGGGTACGCACGCGCCCGATCGTCATGACCGCCTTCGGCACCGCGGTGGGGATGGTTCCCATCGCCCTGGAACGGGCCATCGGGCTGGAACGACTCTCACCGCTGGCTGTCGTTGCCATCGGCGGGCTGATGGTCTCCACCTTCCTGACGCTGCTCTACGTACCAATTTTCTACACCATCTTTGAGGATTTGACGAACTGGGTGACGGAACTGTTCCGCCGAGTCCCAACTGCGGTTAAACAGGGCGACAAACCCCAAGAAGTCATTCAACATACTTAACTTAACAGGAGGTTTCAAATGGAATTCAAGGAACTGATGGAAAACATCAAAAAGGAAAATGGAGAAGTACCAAGGCCGCTGGAACTGTTGGGACAGCTTGACGAAGGACAGGTGACGCAGTTTGCAGGGCAGCGCCAGGCTGCGATGAGCGGTACGGCCATCCCGCCAAAGTACAAGGCACTGATCGCCCTCTCGGCAGGCATTGCCCTCGATTCTCCGACCTGTATTCTGAACAACGCCAAGCAGGCAAAAAAGGCCGGAGCAACAACGGAAGAGATTATTGAGGCATTTGCAATCGCAAAGTTTGCCAAGTCGGCGACTGCAATGGCAAGTTCGGTGCCTGCTTTTGAGTGGCTGGTGAGCAACAAATAAAGCATCCGATTTTCCGGTAACGATAGTCATCTTCGGGGCATCTGAAAAAGTCAATGACTCGAAGCAGTACCGGACGTACGACATCGATACCGACTGGCCGGATGAGGATACCGTGCCTGAGAATGTCGGCGGTGCAAAATTATGGCTGAAGACCGTTCATATGGAATGACACGGGCGAATGCACCGCAAGGTACTGAGACGAACCGCGAGTCCTATGCAAAACCATAACAATCTAAACCGGGAACACCGTTGAAAACGTCGCCCATTTACCCGAGTTTCCTGAGATGCAGAATTTAAATAATATATTGACATATGGATTGATGCATATTACTTTGAATTAGCGGGTGTAGCCAATAATGGCGAGGGTTTCCCGTGTGAAAGGCCGGTGACGCATGGAGTTTTTCATAATACTGATGGCGTCGGCATGGGGGTTCATAGCCCTCATCGCGTTGTTTGTCAGGCGCGAGGGGAAAGGCAAATTCTCGCCCGAGTTACCGACGGATTTACAAATCAAAGGGTGACAAAGGGGGCTTTTATGGAAAAGGAACATGCCGTCGACGTATCCTGCTCGCGTTGCAGTGCCGTCTGGCAGAAAAGCGGCACGACAAACTGTTGGAGCGGCAACCCGGAGGCGGCACCGCCCAGGCCCGGCAACTGTCCGGCCGAAAGTTACGCCAGTGTGATCGAAGAGACGGTCGCGGTCCTGAAGGGGGAGAGCGAGGACGCGAGGATCGCCTTCGTCGCGGCGCGGGTTGAGGGGCTCTGCTATCAGCCGATACCAGGTAGCGATGCGGTCAACGCGCGCTGGACACGGGTGGAGGATACCATTGCCTTCGCGAAGCTGATGGGTTACCAAAAAATCGGCATCGCAACCTGCATCGGCCTTCTGGACGAGTCAGCGAGACTGGTCGCCATCCTGGAGGCGCAGGGTTTCACCCCGCTGAGCGTCTGCTGCAAGGCCGGCAGCATCGACAAAAAAGAGCTGGGTCTAAAGGAAGAGGACAAGGTGCGTCCGGGGACTTTCGAGCCTGCGTGCAATCCTATTGCCCAGGCGCAGATCTGCAACGATCTTGAAACCGACATGAACATCATAGTGGGTCTGTGCGTCGGTCACGACATGTTGTTCAACAAGCATTCAAGGGCTCCGGTGACGACATTGGTGGTGAAGGACCGTGTCACAGGCCACAATCCGGCCGCAGTGCTTTACGGCCAGAATTTTTACTACAAGAGGCTGCAAAAATCACCAATGAGAATCGAATAGCTTTCTTCTAAGAAGCAACTGCCGACAGGAGGCAAAGTATGACCGGTGCGAATACTTCACAGGAAAAACCAACACAGGCAGGAAACGTCGGAGATGAAGGTGTCCGGCTCCTTTATGCATTGAGTAAAGAGGAGTTGGTGAGGATTATCACCGATGACGCCAAAAACTGGCTGGCCCACGACGGGGTATGGTTTCAGTCCCTCGAAAAAAAGTACGGTATGGATGTGGCAGTAGACATCGATACCGATGCCTGGCGGATGTTCACCGTCATCGAAGCAAAGCGGATCATGGAACGGCTGGGAATGACGCCTGGCGGCGGTATCCCGGCACTGGTGGAATGTCTCAAGCATCGCTTCTACGCACGACTGAATCTTCAGGAATGCATCGAAGTCACGGAGAGCCGTGCCGTGTTCCGCATGCTCGACTGCCGCGTCCAGTCGGCGAGAAAACGTAAGGGGTTGCCGGATCACCCTTGCAAATCGGTGGGAATCGTTGAAAATTCCGGTTTTGCCAGCACAATAGATCCTCGCATCCAAACCCGCTGCATATCCTGTCCCCCGGATGCGCATCCGGAAGAGTTCTGGTGCGCCTGGGAATTCACGCTGCCGGCAGCTTAAGCCTCATGCAGCAGCTAATAAACCAGCAGCATACAGTAGGGGGTAAATATGCCTATTTTTGAATACGTCTGCATGACATGCGGTCATCACTTTGAAAAACTGCAAAAAGCCGACGCAGCGGACCAAACTCTCTGTCCTGCGTGCGGCTTCGCCGAGGGGGAAAAAGAATTGTCGACGTTCTCCTCCGCAGGGACTTCTTCCGACTCATGTTACAGTGGCGGTTGAAAGTTCTAATAACGCCAGTTTGGCGTTAGCATGGCTTATAAATTTTTCTTGACTCAGCGCTGACGGGAAATCGGCATCGGTCTCGATCGGTATTTGGATCTGTCGGCTTTACCGGGGGTAATGCATGATTGGTAAAAAAAAGGATTATGCATTTTCCGACCTGACCGGGTCCATTCTGGAAAGCATCTCCGATGGCGTTTTCACGGTTGACCCCGATTGGCGCGTCACCTCTTTTAACCGTGCGGCGGAACAGATCACCGGTATACCTCGGAAAGAAGCGTTGGGCCGTCTTTGTTCCGAGGTGTTCAAATCGAGTATGTGCGAGGCGGAATGTGCCCTGCAACGGACAAAGAAGAGCGGGAAACCGGTCATCAACAAGTCCGGGTATATCATCGATGCGAATGGGGACCGTATCCCGATCAGCGTCTCTACCGCCGTGTTGTATGACGAAGGCGGAAGGATCATCGGTGGGGCTGAGACATTCCGTGATTTAAGCGAAATCGTGGCTCTCCGAAAGGAACTGCAAGTGCGTCTTCGGGTTGGTGATCTAATCAGCCATAGCCACGCTATGCAGCCCGTTTTCGAGATGGTGCCCTCGCTGGCGGCTAGTTTAACCACCGTGCTGATACAAGGTGAAACAGGAACCGGCAAAGAACTCCTGGCCAGGGCGATTCACGGGATGAGCCCTCATGCGCTAAAACCTTTTGTGGCGGTCAACTGCGGCGCCCTGCCCGATACGCTGCTCGAGTCGGAGTTGTTCGGGTACAAGAAGGGCGCCTTTACCGGCGCGGCCCGTGACAAACCCGGCAGGTTCGCGCTGGCCGGTGATGGGACTCTCTTTCTGGACGAAATCGGCGAGATGAGTCAGGCGCTTCAGGTGCGGCTTCTGCGTGTGCTTCAGGAGCACACCTTCGAGCCACTGGGCGCGACGCGGTCGGAAAAGTCAAAAGCCAGGATCCTGGTGGCGACAAACCGAGATTTGGCGGCCATGGTAAAAAGGGGCGAATTCCGCCAGGATCTCTATTACAGGATAAACGTCATCGCTTTGGAACTCCCCCCCTTGCGCAGGCGCAAAGAGGACATACCGCTTCTGGCAGAACACTTCGTCGAGCGGTTCAATCATCTTCAGAAAAAAAACGTAACGGGATTCACGCCGGGTGCTTATTCACTGCTGATGGCCCATGACTGGCCGGGCAACGTCCGTGAACTCGAGAATGTCGTGGAACGGGCTTTTGTACTTTGTCCGGGGAAATGGATAGGCAGCGAACACCTCCCCGGAGAACTGACCGGATTCAGGTCACGGGCTATCGAACCCGGTGGCATTGAGTCAGTAAAACGAGCAGCGGAAGAGCACTCCATCCTTGCCGCGCTGAAGCGAAACAACTTAAACCGTGCTGCCGCAGCTCGTGAACTCGGTATCCATAAGACCACGCTCTACCGCAAGATGAAAACTCTTGGCCTGCCGCTTCCTGAACAAAACGGACGTTCCTCCAAAACCGCCGGTAAGTAGCTAAAATGCTACCATTGACCGCGCCGTATAGTCGCAGTATCGCAACCACACCTCTCTCACCCTTCCTCTGTCACCTGAGATTTAACCCCGCTATTACAGGCAGCTATGGCCGTTTGTGCCCATTTTGCCTGTTATGGCCCGACTGTTGCTCTATGGTTGTTGGTTCCACTTCTACTGGAGAAAGGAAGTCGCAGCTAAAGGAGGCTTGAAATGCCACGAGGTGATGGAATGGGTCCAGGACGTAACTGCATAGGCAATCAAGGTAGAGGCAGGATGAATAGGGGTTCCGGCAAAGGCGTTGCTGGCCGGGAAATATGCGGCTGGTTCAATGCATCGGAACTTGCCGCGCGCTCGCCTCGGGAAAATGAGGAGAGGCTGCTGAGGGAAGAGGCCGATGCGCTGTTGAAACGGCAGGAAGAAGTTAACAAACGGCTGAATGAGCTTGGTTTATGACCTTGCCTGGCACAGGCGCACAAACAGTGGAGCCACCGTATGAGAGTCGTGTTCACCATATGGAACGATCGGATAGCCCCCGTCTTTGATGTGGCTGGACAGGCATTGGTAGTTGTCTTGGAGAATGGCGCGACCCTCGCCGAGGTGGATCTGCTGCTTCCCGCCGGTTCAGCCATGGCGAAGGTTGCCTCACTTGCCGAAGTGCAAGCCGATGTGCTGATCTGCGGAGCCATATCGCGGCCGGCCTGCTTTGCGGCCAAGGCCTGTGGCATCGAGGTGCATTCATTTATCGCGGGCGCCGTCCACGAGGTAATCGAGGCTTGGCTCAATGGCAGGCTCAAGGACAGCGTTTTTGCCATGCCGGGCTGCGGCCGCAAAAAAGCCTGTTGTCGTAGACGGGCTGAGTAGGGAACAAAAGTGACCTTGGAAAAACCTTGAAAGGGAGAGACTGATGAGCAAAATTTTGTTTGTGACGGCGCCGTATCACAACTGGGGGGTGCAGGTTGTCGGCAACTGGCCGCCGCTGCATCTGGCGTATCTCGCCGGCGCTGCAATCGAAGCGGGAAACGAGGCCAGAATATACGACGCCATGAACAAGAATCACTCTTTCAAGCAGATCTGGGAGGAAATAGAGCGCTATAAACCCGACTGCGTCATGTCTCTCGATTACCTTCCCGTCACCGGAGCCATCAGCACAGCCACGGTCCCCGACGCGCTGAAGATCCTGGCTATTGCCAAGGAGATAAACCCGGCGATCGTCACCTTGCTGTCCGGTCCCCACCCGACCTTCATGTATCAGGAAATTCTGGAACTCGTCCAGAGTGAGGTCGATTATGTCCTTATGGGAGAAGCCGAGCAGACTCTGAAGGAGTTGTTGACGGCGCTACCAGAAGGAAAGGCGAAGACCGTCAAGGGGATCGCGTACCGCGACGGCGAAAAGGTGGTCGCCAATCCTCAGCAGCCCCACATCGAAGACCTGGACACCTTGTCGCCGGCCTGGCATCTGCTGGATTGGGAGGACTACAACTATCACGTCGAGCCCAGAGGCACCATGGCCTCAATCCTGAGTTCCCGAGGCTGCGACATGGTTTGCGCTTTCTGCAGCCAGCGCTTGTTCTGGCGCGAAGAATGGCGCTGCAGGAAACCGGAGAAGGTCGTCGATGAAATGGAATTTCTGCGCGATACCTATAACGTGAGTTTTTTCACCCTGATCGACGCCTATCCGACGAAAAACAGGAAGCGCTGGGAAAAGTATCTGGACCTGGTGATCGAACGCGATCTCGGCGTGCTGCTGCTCATCGAGACGCGAGTGGAAGATATTATCAGGGATGCTGACATCCTGCACAAGTACCGGGCTGCGGGAATCATTCACGTCTATATCGGCGCCGAGAGCGCCAGCAAGGAGACCTTGAAAAGTCTCAATAAAGGGACCACCTTCGAACAGAATAAGCTGGCCCTGGACCTGTGCCGCGAGGCCGGCATCATTACGGAAGCTTCGTTCATGATAGGCTTTCCGACCGAAACGTGGGATTCCATTCAGGACACCATTGACTCAGCCATCTATCTCAATCCGGACATAGCCGTATTTCCAATCGTCACTCCCATGCCGTTTACTCCGATACACGCCGAGATGAAGGATCGCATCAGGGTGTTCGACTACTCTCAGTACAACCTGGTGACGCCCATTATCGAGCCTTTCGAAATGACGATGGAAGAGATGACTCAGGCGCACGGCAAGTGCTACATGGAGTTCTACACTAACAAAATGCAGGAAATAATCGATCTTGAGGACGGTTTTAAGAGAAAATACATGCTGAGTGCCTTCCTGCTCATGATGAAGGATCACGGGAACACATTCGATTTTGCCGGTTCCGGCATGCCGACGCATTTCACCATCGGTGCTTAATCGACGAGTGACTGGACATCATGGTGTTGATTTCTCCTTTCGATGACGGCCAGGTACGGTTAGTAACTTCAGCGCGATGATTCTGTCAGGACGACTAAGAAAGTAGGCAGATACCGTGAAATACGCTTCACACGCCTAACCTGAATTTCAGCTTGCGTTGACTTGTCTTCTCCGAACCAATGACGCGTCGTAATATGCCGAAGCATGCAGTGCCTTGATAAAAAATATGTTTTTTTAAGCAGTCGGGCACTTACAAGGACATAACATGAGAATCAAACCGTGCTACGAAAGGCTGTTGCTGCTCTTAATCGACCACCACAGTAGACGACAGTATCAAGAACTGGGGAGCCTCTGCCAAGAAGCAGCCGAAATAACGCCGCCTCAACGCCAACTTAAAGCTCTTTTCTTATTTGAGTTGCAAGAGACGCTTTGTTTTACTCGATATATGCGTTTAGAAGGGGGGAGTACCGGAATATTTGTATATGGTCTTGACTCTCATAAATACTGAATATCTCGAACCCTAATTTGTGCAGATGCACACTACTAACGGAGGTACATAATGAAAGTCTGTTTTCCGGTTTTGGAGAATCAAGGGTTAGAGAGTCAGGTGTTCAGGCATTTCGGGTCGGCGCCGGGGTTCGTCGTGGTGGACCTGATCACCAACGAAATAACGGCAATCAACAACAGTGACCAGATCCATGAGCATGGGGCCTGCAACCCGGTCGCGGGGCTAGGGGGCCACCGGGTGGACGCCATTGTGGTCGGAGGAATCGGCGGCGGAGCGCTGCATAAACTGAACAGCTCAGGGCTGCGCGTATTCCAGGCGAACGAAGGGACCATCGCCGAGAACATCCTGCTCTTCAAGACCAATAAACTGCCCGAATACATGCCGGGCCATACCTGCGGCGGTCATGGCCACAGCCAGGGATGCTCCCACTAACTATGCCGCGTCCACGCCCCGTTGCCGGTCGAGCAGAAAGCGCCGGCGATCTCCGGCTAGCTTCCCGAGAGGACGTGAAAGCACCGCCTCGGAAGACGCAGTGTAAAGAATTAAACTGGTACTGCAAAGGAATCTATTTATGAGCGAGCTTTATTCGGCTAAAGTGCTGGATCATTTTCATAATCCGCGCAACCTCGGTTCCCTGGAAGATGCCAACGTGGTAGTGCAGGCGGGTGATCCTTCTTGCGGCGATGCTCTGGTCTTTTTCATCAAGATTGAGGATGAGGTCATTCACGACATCAAGTTTCTCATAAAAGGGTGCGGCGCAGCCATAGCGACCTCCTCCATAGCAACGGAGTTGGTCATGGGCAAATCCCTTGACGAAGTGCTTACCCTCAATGACCAAAGGATTGCAACAGCTCTGGACGGACTGCCTGAGGGAAAAATGCACTGCTCGAACATGGCGGCATCGGCACTGCATGCGGCCGTGCACCAGTACCGGGACACCATATCGGGCAAAGAGCAACCCATAATAGGCTGAAAGCCCCTGCTTACAAAAATTGAGCGTTTACCCTTTGCCAATGGACTTTGTCAGGGCTAAAGGCGGTAAACGTAGCCCCGCTAAGATATAGCGAACAGACGCCATAAACCCTCCAGTTCAAAGGAGTCACCATGAGTTCGACGACCAGGATCGGGATAATCATCTGTGATCGCTACCGCTGCTGTGCCGGCGGGAAGTGCCTCAAGGCGATGAAAAACAAGGAAGGGGCGTTCAGCAACTACACGGACACCGACGTCGAGCTGGTCGGTTTTACCACCTGCGCTGGATGTCCCGGAGGCAACATAGAGTATGCAGGCGAGGAGATGGTGACAAATGGTGCGGAAGTCATCCATTTGGCTACCGGCTTGGTGGTCGGTTATCCCCCCTGCCCCCACATTGCCACCTTCAAGGCATTTCTGGAAAAACGCTATGACGTGAAGGTCGTTGTGGGTACGCACCCCATACCAAAAAAATACTTTGATATGCACACCCACCTTGGAACCTGGAAAGATCCGGTCTGGACGCCACTCGTTGCCCCTTCGATGTCTGACGAAATAACCCGTTCACTCTACGATTAGAGCAAGTAGGCTGAAAAGGAGATTACATGCAGTGCCAGGAGTTGGCTAAACGAATAAAATTAAAAAACCCACCAGCAGTCATCGACGTCCGCACCGGGTTTGAATTCCGGAAGGGACACATACCCGGCGCAATCCATGCCCCGACCTGGAAAATACTGTTGCGGCTGGCGCGCTTGCCTGCCGACAAGAACGCCGAAATGGTATTGACCTGCGAACTTGGCCCTCGTGCCCAGATTTGCAAGGGAATACTGGGAGCCTTTGGTTACCGCAATATGGTGCTTCTTGCCGGACAAATGGCCGGCTGGAGGCGGGCCGGGCATCCCCAGGAAAGATAACGAAGTGCGCATGCGCCGACTGCAGTCTTGTCGGACTCAACCATAAGTGAGGTTTTCGATGAAAATGAAAATTGTCGTTATCGGTGCGAACGCCGCCGGTGCCAAGGCCGCTTCGAAGGCGAAACGGATAAATCCAAGAGCAGAAGTTACCCTGATCGACCGGGGGCATTTCATTTCCTACGGGGCTTGCGGCATTCCCTATTATGTATCGGATACGGTAGCCGACCTGAAGGAG
>CAIYDQ010000004.1 GCA_903925075.1 uncultured Geobacter sp. | reverse complement strand
AGGGATATTTCTCCGGTCGAACTTTCAGCGACAGCGCGGAACTGGTGCGGCAGGACCGTGAACGATGAGTCCTTTGGTGATAGATGCCAGTGTTGCCATCAAATGGTTTCTGCCGGAGCGGTACTCCATCAATGCAATCAGGCTTCTAGAGACCGGTTGCGAATTGGCTGCGCCGGATTTGATTTTTCCCGAATGTGGCAACGTTCTTTGGAAAAAGTGGCTGCGCCAGGAACTTGAACCAGAGGTCATTCCGTCGCTGCTGGGTGATCTTCGCCGGATGAATATGCGTATTGTGCCGACTTTTGCTCTTGTCGACGAAGCTTCCAGGATTGCCGCAACCTGGCGCCGGAGCTTTTACGACAGCGTCTACATTGCCTTGGCGGTCGTCTGCAATGGTCGCATGATCACCGCCGATGAAAAGCTGTTCAACGCTCTGAAGGATACGCCTATGGCACAGCGGGTGACCCTGATATGGGATATGGTGTGACGGGGGCCGGAGGCCGTAGGTGGTGTGGGGGCGATAAACGAACTCAAATTCAGGCATTTGACAGATTTTTAACGGTTTTGGGATCTTTGCTCAGCCGATCAACTTACCCGTTTGCGGTTTTGCTCAATCGACGTCAGCGCGCTGCTGCATCTGCAACCCTTTTATGAAGATCTTTCCGTTGGACCTTTCCGGTCTCGGTTCGCGGAAATTTGCCGAAATAATATAAAGTAAACGAACGAAAAGTGCGGAATAAAATCCGCGTGATCGATTCCTGCATCCGATTTTTATCGCCGTTTATCTTTCCCTCAATACAGACAACTACCTTGCCGACGCCAAAAAGAATATTGTCGCTCAGCAGAACGCAGTCGCTAACGCCGTCTACCAGCTTGACTTCGGCTTCGATAGGCCCCGGAGGAACTTTGTGACCGCCAACGATCAACATATCGTCCGCTCTTCCGAGCACCACAAGCTTATTCGCTTCCGGCATGTATCCGAGATCGCTGCTAATAAACCAGCCGTCGACGAACTGCTTCTCCGTCAACTCGCTGTTCCACGCGTACTCCGAAATCATCATCGGCGACTTGACGGCTATGATGCCTACCGCGCCCGGTGTGGCCGGGTTTCCGTGGTCATCGACGATTTTAACGTTGACTCCAGGGTAAATTATCCCGGCTCCGCCGGGTTGGACCTCGGAAACTTGCGACGTTTCGTTGGATGAATATGAATTGACTGCACGGTCTGCAAGATACGTCTCCAGCCAACTTCTCATGTTATCGGGAAGAAAAGATCCAAGGACGCGAACCGTGGAAAGCTTGCGCGTCAAATGCGGCTCGGGATAAAACTCGGAAAGGTAGCTTATGTCGTTAAGAAGCAGCGTTGCGTGACAGCCGGGGTGTTTCTCCAAGTCGGCCAGCAAATCGTCCAATGACGAAAGGACGATTTTCCCTCCTCGATTGAGCGCCAAAACAGACCCGAGGTATCCAGCGGTAATCATGACGCTATACAAAGAGATGAAGTCTGTGGTCGTTTCCGCGAAAAAAAAATCGGAAAGCAATTTCAATTTAGCTTGAATTGGCGCTCTCTTGCGAATGAAATACTTCTTCTTTCCCGTTGTTGCAGACGTGCCGCCTAATGACACTGCATCGTCATCTTCCATGATGTGATCAAGGCGATTTAAGTCAAAACCGGTCAGATCCGAATTCAGAGTTGAGGCCACCCAGGCTTGGGTGATGCAAATCGACAGAGGGTGCCCCGGGCGGTCGGGGATCGGCGCCTCGCTAAGAAGGGCGTCACAGCGCGTAATAACATCGCTGCCGTTTAGATCGTCCTTGAATACCCCGGCCGGCACAGCCTTGATAACTTCCATTGCCAAGATCAGCACTAATGTCAGATAGCGATGCGTGCATTCGATACCAACGATCGTCCCGCTTTTTATTCCCAGTTTCTCCAATTCGTTGACAAATTTGGAGATGTGGTATGCCAGATCAAGATAAGAATATTTATTAATGGCATAGCTAACCGCAACTGCTTGCGGCGTTTTTTTAGCCCATGCCAGAACTGACTGGGCTCCGGTCATTATCGGGCAGTTGTTACTCATTTTAGATCTCGTGCGTGAATCTGAATTACCCAACAAGAGGATGCGCTTCGCGCCATTTTGAGCGTCTTCGCCCCCTTCACGAGAATTTAAGGTTGTGTTCGATTCGCTTCGTCGTATTTTTCCAAGTCTGCCCTCAACTCTTCTCCGATTTTAGACATCTTCTCTGTCAGGCTCGGTATTCTGCTTTGCACGGACTTCATCATTTCTTGGGTCAGTTCAGGTATTTTATCCACATACTTGACGCCTATCGGAGAAGAAAAGAACTTCGTAATTTCTCTTATCTCATCTTCTGAACAAATCTTCATATAGGCTGAAGCTACCTCATCTTTCAACTTCTGCCACGATAGCTCTTCCTTCATGACATCCATCTGCTTTTTTTGGAATTTTGCCAGTATTGGGATTGCGTCCTCTGGAACATCCATTTGCTTGAACTGTTGCTCGATCATTGCGCCCATCTGCGCGTAAAAGCCGGCTATGTTCCTTTCGGCTTTTGTCACCTGCAGCATTTGCTCCGCAGCGGCCCTGTGGGTGGCCTCAGAGGCGTGGGCAATGGAGCGGCATGACAGAATCAGGATGGTAAAGAGCATCTTTTTCATCAGTTCTCCTTTTTGAAATAAGGGAGGCGGCGCCGGCCGCGCGGCCGAATTCTCCCCGGTGCCATCTACCACGTCACCTGCCCTTCTTTTTGTATCTACAGAGCGTTCCCTGCATCCGTATGTGTCAGGGTTAGTAGCAAAAACATGGCCGTCTCTGTTGTAGTGATGGCGCAGGTGTGATATAAAAAACCATGGCTGAAACAAAGACCGTCGATCTGTCAATCATGGTGTCGCTAAAACGCGGAGATGGCACCCTCCGATTTGAAGTTTGGGAGGACGACGGAGTCGTTACCCGCTACAACTTAGCCTACATCAACCACCTCATCTTCAGCGGCGACAATGGCCGGGTCGTTGGATACGACAACAAACACGGGCACCGACACTATAAGGGCCTTGTAGAGTCGGTGGATACCAGAAGCTATCAGGAAATTGAAAAGCGTTTTGAGCAAGAATGGACCCTTGTGCTGGAGGAATTCAATGCGCAACGTGATCGTAAAAACAGGAACTACTGAAGAATTTTTTGCACATGTTCGCCAACTCACAAAAAAAATGGATCTCGGTGAGGTGCCAGCGCCGGAATTTATTCTCACTTTCGAAGACCCTGGCGATATGTTTGCCGTGATGTCTCCAGCAAGGCTTGAGTTGTTTCGTGCAGCTAAGTCTGAGCCATCTTCCATAACTGCTATAGCACATCGCCTTAATCGGGATAGGAGTACGGTCAAGAAGGATGTTGATGTTCTGGTTGCCGCCGGTCTGCTGACTATCGAGGAAGTGCCACTTCCGGGGCACGGCAGGCAGAAGTTTGTCAGGGCATCCGCGGACCGAATTCAACTGCAAGCAGTAGTGGTCTGAGTAGGCTATCCCGTCGGTATGCGTCTCGCGGCTGAACCTTACCCCTTTCCCCGCTCGCCCTTGATCCATTCCATGCGCTCTTTGATGCTCTTCTCGTAGCCGCTTTCCTTGGGCTCGTAGAAATGCTTGCCGGCGATCTCGTCGGGGAGATACCCCTGCGCCACGTAGCCGCCGTAGTCGTGCGGATAACGGTACCCTTTGCCGTAGCCCAGGTTCTTCATCAGCGAGGTGGGGGCGTTCCTGATGTGCATCGGCACCGGCAGCGCTCCGGAGCGCCGCACTTCGGCCAGCGCCTGGTCGATCCCCAGGTAGGAGGCGTTGGACTTTGGAGCGGTCGCCAGGTAGCTCACCGCCTGCCCCAAGATGATCCTCCCCTCGGGCATCCCCACCAACTGAAACGCCTGCAGCGCCGAGACGGCCATCTGCAGCCCGCGCGGATCGGCGTTGCCGACGTCCTCGGAGGCGAACACCACCATGCGCCTCAACACGAAGAGCGGATCCTCGCCCGACTCCAGCATGCGCGCCAGCCAGTAGAGGGCGGCGTCGGGATCGGAGCCGCGCATCGACTTGATGAAGGCGGAGATCACGCTGTAGTGCTCCTCGCCCCCCTTGTCGTACAGCAGCGGCTTTCTCTGCACGGCCTCGCGCGCGGTCTCCAGCGTTATCTCGCCGCTGTGGGCGAGTCTAGCCGCGGTCTCAAGGGTGTTCAGCGCCACGCGCGCGTCCCCCTCGGCCTGCTCCGCCATGAAGCTCAGCGCCTCGGCGGAGAGGCTCAGCCCGTACGCGCCCAGGCCGCGCTCGGGCTCGCTCAGCGCGTGCTGCAGGATTTGGGCGATTTCTTCGTCGGTGAGGGGGTTCAGCACCAGGACTTTGCAGCGGGACAAAAGCGGCGCGATCACTTCGAAGCTGGGGTTCTCGGTGGTGGCGCCGATCATGGTGAAGGTGCCGCGCTCGACGTGGGGGAGAAAGGCGTCTTGCTGGCTCTTGTTGAAACGGTGGATCTCGTCCACGAAGAGGATGGTGCTCTTGCTCTGGTACTTGAGGGTGTCCTCGGCCTCCTTCACCACCTCGCGGATCTCCTTGATGCCGCTCATGATGGCGGAGAAGAAGATGAAGTGGGCCCGGGTGGCGTTGGCGATGATGCGGGCCAGGGTGGTCTTGCCGCTTCCCGGCGGCCCCCAAAAGATCAGGGAGGTGAGCCGGTCGGTCTCGATCAGCCGCCTGAGCAGTTTCCCTTCGCCCAGGATGTGCCCCTGGCCCATGTATTCGGAAATGGTTTGGGGCCGCATCCGCTCGGCCAGCGGCGCCGCTTCGGATGTTTTGGCCGTGAAGAGATCCAAGCTAGCGCCTTTGCAGTTCGACTTCGCCCGGACGGGTGTCGACCGGCTTGATGCCCCAGATCTCGCGCGCGTACTCCGCGATGGTCCGGTCGCTGGAGAACTTCCCCATGCCGGCCGTGTTCAGGATGGCGCGCCTGGCCCACTCGTCCTTGTCGCGGAACAGCTCGCTCACCTGCTCTTGGCAGGCGACGTAGGAGGCGTAGTCCGCTAACAGCAGATAGTTGTCCCCCAGGTTCAAAAGGGAGTCGGTGAGCGGGGTGAAGAGTTCGGGCGCGTCCGGCGAGAAGAAGCCCCCCGAGATCTGGTCCAGCACCCGCCTGAGCTCCGCGTTGCCGTTGTAGTAGTCCCGCGGGCTGTAGCCGCGCCCCTTCAACTCGGCCACGGCGGCGGCGGTGAGCCCGAAGATGAAGATGTTCTCCCGGCCCACCTCCTCCATGATCTCGATGTTGGCGCCGTCGAGCGTGCCGATGGTGAGCGCGCCGTTCAGGGCGAACTTCATGTTGCCGGTGCCGGAGGCCTCGGTCCCGGCGGTGGAGATCTGCTCGGAAAGGTCGGAGGCGGGGAAGATCTTCTCGGCCAGGGTCACCGAATAGTTGGCCAGGAACACCACCTTGATGCGGCCGGCGACGTCGGGGTCTCGGTTCACCACCGAGGCGACGGCGTTGATCAGCCGGATGGTGAGCTTGGCCGCGGCGTAGGCGGGGGCGGCCTTGCCGCCGAAGATGAAGGTGCGCGGCACCACCTCGGCCGAAGGGTCGTCCTTGATGCGGTTGTAGAGGGTGACGATGTGCAGCACGTTCAGGATCTGCCGCTTGTACTCGTGCATCCTTTTCACCTGGACGTCGAAAAGGGAATCGGCATCGACCTCGATCTGGTTGTGCTCCAGGATGTAGCGGCAAAGCTCCTGCTTGTTGCCCCGCTTCACCTGCTGCCAGCGCGCCAGGAACTCGGCGTCGCCGGCTGCGGCGCGCAGTTTCTCCAGCTCGTAGAGGTCGCGGGTCCAACCGTCGCCGATGTACTCGTCGATCAGGGAGGAGAGCGCGGGGTTGGCCATCTTCAGCCAGCGCCTCTGGGTGATGCCGTTGGTCTTGTTGTTGAACCTCTCCGGGTACATCTCGTAGAAATCCCGGAACAGCTCGTGCTTCAGGATCTCCGAGTGCAGCGCCGCCACGCCGTTCACCGAATGGCTGCCGACGATGGCCAGGTGCGCCATCCTGATCTTGCGCTCCCAGTGCTCCTCGACGATGGACATCCGGCTCAACCGCTGCGGCTCGTTGGGGAAGCGCGCCTTGATGTCGCTCATGAAGCGCTCGTTGATGTCGTAGATGATCTGCAGATGCCGGGGGAGGATCTGCTCGAAGAACCAGACCGGCCACTGCTCCAGGGCCTCGGGGAGGATGGTGTGGTTGGTGTAGGCGAAGGTCTTCCTGGTGATCTCCCAGGCGTCGTTCCACTCGACCCCCTCCAGGTCGATCAGCACGCGCATCAGCTCGGGAATGGCCAGGGTAGGGTGGGTGTCGTTCAGCTGGATGGCGACCTTCTCCGGCAAGAGCTTGACGTCGGAGTGCTTCTTCTTGAAGCGGTAGAGCACGTCGTGCACGGTGGCCGAGGCGAGGAAGTATTCCTGCTTGAAGCGCAGCTCCTTCCCCTCGATCATGTTGTCGGCGGGGTAGAGCACCTTGGAGATGGTCTCCGACTGCATCTTCTTTTCCACGGCGCGGATGTAGTTCCCCTCGTTGAAGAACTTCAGGTCGAACTCGCGGCTCGACTTGGCGCTCCAAAGCCGCATGGTGTTGACGCTGTGGGTCTGGTAACCGGGGATCGGGGTGTCGTAGGCCATGGCCATGACGTCCTCGGTGTCCACCCATTCCCTGACCAGTTTGCCGGCGTCGTTGATGGTGGTGATGACGCGGCCGTAGAATTTCACCGTGTGCAGGTGCTCCTGGCGGTCGAGCTCCCACGGGTTCCGGTAGCGCAGCCAGTTGTCCGGGATCTCCAGCTGCGCGCCGTCGACGATGCTTTGCCGGAAGATGCCGTATTCGTAGCGGATGCCGTAGCCGTAGGCGGGTATGGACATGGTGGCCATGGAGTCGAGGAAGCAGGCGGCCAAGCGCCCCAGCCCCCCGTTGCCGAGCCCCGCGTCCTGCTCCTCGGCCAGGATCTCGTCGAAATCGTACCCCAGCGAGTTGAGGGCGTCCTTGAATTCGTTCCAGACCCCGAGGTTGATCAGGCTGTTGCCCAGGGCCCTCCCCATCAGAAACTCCATGGAGATGTAGTAGACCCTTTTATTGTCGGAATTGTAGTAGGCCTGCTGGGTGTCGAGCCAGCGCTCCACCAGGTGATCCCGGACCGCGTAGGCGAGCGCGTTGTAGCTGTCGTATTTGGTGGCGGAGTACTTGTCCTTGCCAAGGGTGTATTCGAGGTGTTCGAGAAAGGATTTGATGATGATCATCTGCTGATCGAGCTTTTCGGTTTCGCCTAGTACCTCTTCAGTCATGAGTCACCCTGCTTCGTTTGGAGGTGTGGTTTCGGCCGCGACCGGCCCGGCGGCGCCAGGGGGGCGGCGGCCGAGTTTCCGTTGGACATGATACTGTATATATGCTAGAAATCCGTAGATTACAATACTGCTAAGGGGTTGGGATGAAAAAAATCGCCATCTTCGCGAAAGTGCACGACCCGCGTTGCCTCGGCGTGGCCGAGGAATTGACCGAGTGGCTGGCGGGGCGGGGCATCACCGCGAGCGTCGAAGATCACCTCTCCAAACAGTTGCGCCAACCAAGCGCCGCCGAGAGCGGCAAGAGTTCCGAGATCGCCAACGACGCCGACCTGGTGGTGGTGTTGGGCGGGGACGGCACCCTGATCGCGGCGGCGCGCCTGGTGGGCGACCGCCAGGTGCCGATCCTGGGGGTGAACCTGGGAAGCCTCGGCTTTCTCACCGAGATCACCCTGGACGAGCTCTACCCGTCGGTGGAGCGCTGCCTGCAGGGGGACTTCGAGGTGAGCGAGCGCATGATGCTGCTCGCCTCGGTGGAGCGTGCGGGCGAGGTGGTGGAACTGCACCGGGTGCTGAACGACGTGGTGATCAACAAGGGGGCGCTGGCCCGCATCGTCGACATGGAGACCTCGGTCAACGGCCGCTATCTGACCACCTTCAAGGCCGACGGTCTGATCGTCTCCACGCCGACCGGCTCCACCGGCTATTCGCTCTCCGCCGCCGGCCCCATCATCCATCCGGAGCTGGAGTGCATCTCCATCACGCCCATCTGCCCGCACACGCTCACCAACAGGCCGCTGGTGATGGCGGGAGACGCCAGGATCGCCATCACCCTCGACTCCATGGACGAGGCGGTCTTTCTGACCCTGGACGGCCAGGTGGGGGTGAAACTTGTCTGCGGCGACGTGGTGCAGATCAGGAGGTCGGGGCACTCGACCCGGCTGGTGCAGTCGCGCAGCAAGGACTACTTCGAAGTGCTGCGCACCAAGCTCAAATGGGGAGAGCGCTGAACAGGCTTTTAGCCGCGAAAAGGCACAAAAGACGCAAAAAAATTCCAGGACAACACCTTTAAAGCTAAAAACTTTGGGTAAAACCGGTGCTGGGGCGACGTCTGGCGTTTTTCCGAGTCGCGCCGTTTGAGGCAATCAACTAAGGGTTACCATGCTAAGGGAATTGCAGATCACCAACCTGGCCATCATCGACAAGCTCCATCTGGAGTTTCACGGCGGCCTGAACATATTGACCGGGGAGACCGGGGCGGGCAAGTCGATCATCATCGACGCGGTGAACCTGCTCCTGGGGGGACGCGCCAGCGCCGACCTGATCCGCGCCGGCGCGGACGAGGCGACGGTGGAGGGGCTGTTCGACCTCTCCGGCCGCCCCTCGCTTATCACCTACCTGGCCGGCATCGGCGTCGAGTGCGACGGGGAGCTCCTGGTGCGGCGCGTAGTGTCGCGGGGGGGGAAGAACCGCGTCTTCATCGCCGGAGGCCTCGCCACCATCGCCATGCTCTCGGAGATCTGCCGCACCCTGATCAACATCTACGGCCAGCATGAATCCCAGACCCTGTTGAAGACCGAGCATCACCTGCGGCTTTTGGACGGCTTCTCCGGCTGCCTGCCGCTGCGCGAGGCGTTCGCCGAGCGCTTCGAGGAGTTCCAGAAGGCCAAGGGCGAACTGGAGGCGCTGGAGCAGGGGGAGCGCGAGGCCGCCCGCCGCCTGGACCTGCTCTCTTTTCAAAGCGAGGAGATCGCCCAGGCGAGGCTTTCCCCGGACGAGGAGGCGGAGCTTGCCGAGGAGCGGATGCGGCTGGCCCACGGCGAAAAACTCCTCTGCCTGAGCCAGCAGGCCTTCGACGCGCTCTACGGCGGCGACGCCGCCCTTTTGGGCGCCCTGCGCCGCACCATCGCCGGCGTCGCCGAAGCGGGCTCCATCGACCGGACGCTGGCGCCGGTCGCCGACTCGCTGGAGGCGGCCTATGCCCAGTTGGAGGACGCCTCGCTCACCCTGCGCGACTACGCGGCGGGGGTGGAGGCCGACCCCGTGCGGCTGGAGCAGTTGGACGACCGCATCGACGCCATCAACCGCCTGAAGCGCAAGTACGGCGACGACATCCCGCAGATCCTGGCCTACCAGCGGGAGGTGGACGCCGAGCTGGCCACGCTCAGCGGCCGGGAGGAGGCGCGCGGAGCGCTCGGCGAGCGGATCGCCGCGCTTGCGAAGGAGCTGGCCGCGCAGGGCGCGAAGCTTAGCGACGCCCGCAAAAAAGGGGCGGCGGCGCTGAAAACCGGCATGGAGCGGGAGCTGTCCGAGCTGGCCATGACCCATGCGGTCTTCGAAACCTCCTTCGAGCGGCACGCCGGGCCCAAGTCCCACGGCTTCGAGCGGGCCGAGTTCCTGTTTTCCCCGAACCCCGGCGAGCCCCCGAAGCCGCTGGCCAAGATCGCCTCCGGCGGCGAGCTTTCCCGTCTGATGCTCGCCTTGAAGCAGCTCCACCCGGAGAGCGAGGTGCCGACCCTGATCTTCGACGAGGTCGACTCCGGCATCGGCGGGGCCACCTCGGCCCTGGTCGGGGTGAAGCTGAAGCGGGTGGCCGCTTCACAGCAGGTGCTGGTGATCACCCATCTTCCCCAGGTGGCGGCCTTTGCCGACCTGCACCTGAGGGTGGAGAAATCGGTGAGCCAGGGAAGGACCGCCACCGGCGTGGAACGGCTGGAGGGAGAGGGAAGGGTGGCCGAGGTGGCGCGCATGCTGGGCGGGGCGCGGGTGACCGAGAAGACCCTCGAGCACGCCAGGGAGATGATTCAGGAGGCAGCTTCATGATCAGAAAAGCCAGGATCGGCGACGTCAAGGATATCCAGAAACTGTTAACCAGCTTTGCCAGCCGGGGGGAGATGCTGTCCCGCTCGCTCTCCGAGCTGTACGATTGCCTGCGCGATTTTTACGTGGTCGAGGAGGAGGGGAAGGTGCTGGGCGTCTCGGCGCTGCACATCATCTGGGAGGACCTGGCCGAGGTGCGCTCGGTGGCGGTCTCCGAAGAGGCGGGGCGGCGCGGCATCGGCAGCCAGGTGGTGGGCGCCTGCCTGGAGGAGGCGCGCGCGCTCGGGCTGAAGAGGATCTTTTGCCTCACCTACAAGCCCGATTTCTTCGCCAAGTTCGGCTTCAGCATCGTGGACAAGTCCGAGCTGCCGCACAAGGTCTGGGGCGACTGCATCAAGTGCGTGAAGTTCCCCGACTGCGACGAGATTGCCATGATCCTGGATCTTTAAATCAGAGGTACCCATGGAACCCGCTGAGCAGATGGACGCCGTTGAACGGCTGCTGAAGGGGCGGCAGCTCGACGCCTGGGAGATCGTGGTCTCGCAGGCGCGCGACCTTTCCGTCGAGGCCAAGGGTGGACGGCTGGACGCCTTCAAATGCGCCGAGCCTCTGGGCGTCTCCATCCGGGTGCAGTGCGGCCAGGGGCTCGGCTTCTCCTTCTCGACCACCCTCGATCCGGCCGCGCTCTCCAGGATGGTGGAGGGGGCGCTGGTCGCCGCCCAATTGCAGACCCCGGACCCCTGCTACCTGCTCCCCCCCCGCTGCGACGCCTACCCGCCGCTTGCCGATCTTTGCGACGAGACCCTGGCCGAGATCCCCGAAGAAACCAAGATCGGGCGCGCCCTGGAGCTGGAGCGCCTGCTGCTCGCCTGCGACCCGAGGATCAAGCGGGTGCGAAAATGCAGCTACGCCGAGTCGAGCTACCGATGGAACATCAGGAACTCCCACGGCCTGTCCGCCGGCTATCGGGGGAGCTACGTCACCTGTAGCGTCTCCGCGGTGGCCGAGGCGGACGGCGACGCGCAGAGCGGCTTCGATTTCGACTTCTCCACCCGCTTCGGCGGCGTCGATCTGCAGCGGATCGCCGAGAGCGCCGGCCGCAAGGCGACCTCGCTTCTGGGCGCCCGCACCATCCCGTCCATGCGTTGCCAGGCGGTGCTGGACAATCGGGTGGCCAAGGAGCTCTTGGACGTGGTTTGCGCCTCTTTTCTGGCCGAGAACGCGCACAAGGGGAAATCGATTCTGCGCGGCAAGGTGGGGGAGACGCTTTTCTCCGAGCTGTTGACGGTGCGCGACGACGGCCTCTTGGCCGGCGGCATGGGGAGCGCCCCCTGCGACGGCGAGGGGGTGCCGCAGCAGGACACCCTGCTGGTGGCCGGCGGGGTGCTGAAGAGCCTGCTCTACGACAGCTATTGGGGCAACAAGATGGGCGAGCGCTCCACCGGCAACGCGCTGCGCAACAACTCCAAGGCCCCCCCCAGGATGGGGGTGCATAACCTCTTCATTCAGCCGGGCGAGCACGCACTGCAGGAATTGATTGCCGGGGTGGGGAAGGGGGTGCTGATCACCGAGGTGCTGGGGATGCACACCGCCAATCCGATTACGGGGGATTTCTCGGTGGGGGCGGCCGGCTTTTATCTTGAGGGGGGTGCGATCATGCACCCGGTGAAGGGGATCGCCATCGCCGGCAACCTGCTGGAACTGTTCAAGGGGGTGGACATGGTCGCCGACGACCTCCGCTTCTTCGGTTCGGTCGGCTCGCCTGCGCTCAGGGTGAGGGAGTTGGACGTGAGCGGCTCCTGAGTCGGAGCCGCTACCTTTTTTTACGGTTCGTCGATGATCCCCATCAGCCTGCGCACGAAGGGGCTCACCACCGCGTAGTGCACCTCGACCCCGTCGCGGGTCCCCTCGATGATCCCTTTGTTCTTGAGCAGCGCCAGATGCTGCGATACGGTCGCCTGCGGCAACCCCAGACACTCCCAAATGTGCTTCACGTTGCATTCCTGGGTGCAAAGCCCTGCCGCTATTTTCAAACGGATGGGATGCCCGAGCACCTTGAGCATCTCCGCTTCCTTGCCGAATTCCTTGGTCTTATCGAATGTCAAAGATGCACCCTCCGAGTTTTTCGCTGTTTTTGCCCTGCCAGCCTGCTGCCTTAGTTGTCAAGATCCCACTTGAAAGAATCTATATGTATGGATGCCGTCTTGTCAATGAAAAGCTTCAGGGCGACCGATGGCTGGCATCGTTTCGATAGATCTCTGCACTGAAGTGGCAGGCGGCGCTGTGCCCCGGCTCTTTCTCCGAGAGTTCCGGACGCTCCTTGGCGCAGATCTCCCGGGCATAGGGGCAGCGGGGGTGGAAAGGGCAGCCGGTCGGCGGCGACAGCGGGGAGGGGAGCTCCCCCTTGGCGATCACCCGGCGTTTTCGCTTCTCCGGGTCGATGCTCGGGATGGCGCTCAACAGTGCCTCGGTGTAGGGGTGCAGGGGGGCGTCGAGCGCCTGTTCCCGGCTGCCGGTCTCGACGATCCTCCCCAGGTACATGATGGCGACGCGGTCGCTCAGGTGCCGCAGCACGGAAAGGTCGTGGGTGATGAAGAGAAAGGAGAGCCCGAGCTCGCGCTTCACCTCCTGCAGCAGGTTGATGATCTGGGCCTGGATGGAGAGGTCCAGCGCCGAGACCGGTTCGTCGGCGATGATCAGCCGGGGGGAGACCGCCAGCGCCCTGGCTATGCCGATCCTCTGTCTTTGGCCGCCGGAGAACTCGTGGGGGAACCTGGAGAGCTGCTGCGCGGAAAGTCCCACCCGCTCCATGAGCGCCGCCACCCGCTCGCGTCTTTCCCCCGGCGTGCCGATGCGGTGGATGGCCAGCGGCTCGGCGATGATCTCGGAGACGCGCATCCTCGGGTTCAGCGAGGAGAACGGGTCCTGGAAGATCATCTGCACGTCCTTCCTGAAAAGCGCCGTCTGCTCCCGGTCCATGCCGGAAAGCTCGCTGCCTGCGTAACGGATCTCCCCTTGGCTGGCCGGGATCAGACCGGTCAAAAGGCGCGCCACCGTCGACTTTCCGCAGCCGGATTCCCCGGCAAGGCCCAGGGTCTCGCCCGGATGGAGTTCCAGGTCGATCCCCGCCACCGCCGTCAGCAGGCGTTTCTCGCCCAGCATCCCCCCCCGGACCGGGAATTCCTTCACCAGATTGCTGGCGGTAAGAAGCGCCGTCATTGGGCTTTCAGGCAGCGGACCAGATGTCCCGCTGCTGCCTCATGCATCTCGATGTGCCCGCTTTCGCAGCCTTGGTCGCCGATCGGGCAGCGCGCCCTGAAGGGGCAGCCGGCGAGCTCCCCCTTCAGGTCCGGCACGCCGCCGGCGATGGTGGCCAGCCGCTCTCCGGGCTTGGCGAACTCGGGAAGCGAGGCCAACAGCCCGCGGGTGTAGGGATGCAGCGGGTTGGCGAAAAGCTCCGCGGTCGGCGCCTGTTCCACGATCTGGCCGGCGTACATGATCGCCGTCCGGTGGGCGCGTTCGGCCACGATTCCCAGGTTGTGGGTGATCAGGATCAGCCCCATCCGGTTCTCCGTCTTCAGCCGGTCCAAAAGTTCCAGTATCTGGGCCTGGATGGTGACGTCCAGGGCGGTGGTCGGCTCGTCCGCTATCACCAGTTCGGGGCGGCAGGAGAGCGCCATGGCGATCATCACCCGCTGGCGCATGCCGCCGCTCAGCAGGTGCGGGTAGTCCCTGAGTCGCTCGCGCGGCGCGGGAATCCCCACCTGCTCCAGGATGGCCACCGCCTCGTCCTCGGCTTGCGCTGCGGAGAGTCCGCGGTGGATGCGCAGCCCCTCGGCGACCTGGTTGCCGATGGTGTAGACCGGGTTCAGCGAGGTCATCGGGTCCTGGAAGATCATGCCGATCCGGTTACCCCTGATCTGCCGCATCTCCTCGGAGCTGAGGCCCAAGAGGTCCTGGCCCTTGAAGAGGATGGAGCCGGAGACGATCCTTCCCGGCGGCGGCACCAGGCGCATGATGGAGGCGGCGGTGATGCTCTTGCCGCAGCCGGATTCCCCGACCAGCGCCAGGGTTTCGCCCGTTTCCAGGGAGAGGTCGACGCCGCGCACCGCCTTCAGCACCCCGTCCGCGAGCGGGAACTCCGTGCTGAGGCCTTTGATTTCCATGAGTGAGGACAAGGTGACTCCTGTGAGGCGAGCTGGGCTCGGGCGCTGTAGGCGAGATCGTTATACCATTTTTGCGCTTCGGGGGCAACGGAGGAAGGGGGAGAAAAGCCGGGGCCGAGTTTAACTTAACGGCGTGCCCCTACGGCCGGCTGTAGGAGGCGGGAGGCTCGCCGCCGTCGAGGGCGGGGCCGAAACTCTCCGCACCGACCGCTTGCCGATCGACTCCTTTGACCGCGGGGGGCGCGGCCTGCTGGACGGGCTCGCGCGGCAACAGAAAATCGGGGGTCTGCAACAAGCGGACGAAGATCGGCACCAGCGACGGATCGAACTGGCTGCCGGCGTGATCGGTCAACTCCTTGATGGCCACCTCCAGTCCCAGCGCCTTGCGGTAGGGACGGTCCGAGGTCATGGCGTCGAAGGAGTCGGCGATGGCGAGGATGCGCGACTCCAGCAGCAACTGCTCAGCCGAGAGGCGGTTGGGATAGCCTTGCCCGTCGTAGCGCTCGTGATGCTGCCCTATGCACAGCCGCACGTCCTGAAGGAACTCGATCGGCTCCAGGATCTTCATGCCGATGCTGGGATGCTGCTGCAACTCCGCCATGTCCTCCGGGGTGAGCTTCTCGGTCTTGTGCAAAAGCGACAGGTCGATGCCGATCTTGCCGATGTCGTGCAGGATGGCGGCCCGCTCGATCACCTTCAGCCTGGTCTGCGCCAGCTCCAACTCGCGGGCCAGGGCCAGCGAGTAGCGGGTGACCCGCTCGGAATGGCCGCGGGTGTAGCTGTCGCTCGCCTCTATGGCCGACACCAACGCCTGTATGGTGTTCAGGTAGGTCTTTTGCTGATCGTCGTAGAGCTTGGCGTTCTTGATGGCGATGCTCGCCTGGGCGGAGATGGTGCTCAGGTGCTCCAATTCCTCGTGGCTGTAGGTGGTGTTGTTCAGCTTGTTCACCACGGTGATGGCGCCGATGATCTCGTCTTTCACCATGAGCGGCGCGCAGATCACGGTCTTCCTCTCGTAGCCCAAGGGGCTGTGGCGGTCGAACTCGGGGGACTGGTTGATGTCGGCGATCAGCAGCGGCCTGCGGTTGCGGATCACCCAGGTGGCGACGCTGGAGGGCTTCATCGGCACGTAGGTGTCTTGCCCAAGCTGCTCGCCGTGGTGCAGCAGGTTGACGACGCGCAGCTCCTCTCGCTCCGGCAGCGCCAGCGTGATGTAGCCGATCTGGGCCTGCAGCGCGTCCATGGTGGTCTTGACCACCAGGTGGTACAGGTTCTCCACCTCGATGGTGGAGTTTATGGCCAGCCCGAGCCGGTACAGGGTGGAGAGCTTGGTCACCGCCTTTTCCAGGTTGGTGTTCTTGTCTTCCAACTCTCCCGCCAGGTCGGCGATCTTGTAGTTGGCTTCCTCGATCTCTTCCACCCTTTCTTCCAGGCTCACGTTGAGGCATTCGATCTCGCGGATCTGCTCCTCCAGCCTGCCGTTCATGCGCTCGGCCTCCAGGTGGTGGTTCAGTTTCTCCTGGGTGCGGGCCAGTTCCCTTTCCCGCGAAATGGCTGACTCCATCATGCTCTTCAACTTCAGCACCATCTTGTTGCAGCTCTCGCCAAGAGAGCGCATTTCCACGCTGCTGGTAAGCTCGATCCTCTGCTCGAAATCGCCTCGCTCGACCTGCCGCATCAAAGCCATCACCTTGCGCAGCGGTTGGTCGACGTAGCGCATCAGGAACCCGCAGATGGCGCCGAAGATCAAGAGCACCATCAGCAAGCTGGAGAGCACCGCGGTGTCGCGCTGCCGCTTGATGAACTCGTTCATGTAGTCGACGGAAAGCTGTATCTGCAAAAGGCCCAGGGTTTCCAGGGCGGGGGGATGGCAGTTGTAGCAGGGGGGGGCGTTGAAGATGCGAGCGTAGGAGACGAAGACCTGCTGGTCCGCGGAGGCGTTCATGGCGGCCGACGGCAGTTCCGGGCCGGCCAGTCCGGGAACCGTGGTGCCGATCTCGGCGCGATCGGCCGAGTTCAGCACCCTCCCCGAGCTGTCCACGATCCTGATTGACTTTACGAACTCCCGGGATTTTATCTTGGCGAAAATAGCGCCTACTTCGGCTGAGTGGCCGGCAAGCATGGCGTTACTGATACTGTTCTTGATGGTTTCTATCAGTACCGAACTGTTGCGGTTGGCTACCTCGTGCAGCATCTCTTTTTGCTGAAGAAAATTCAAATAGGCAAAGGAAGCGATAATGAGGACCACTACCAGGGTGACCAATGCGATGATCTTTATTTTGAGGAAATTGAGCATGAATCATCCGCGCTTGGCTTACTTGCCCGCCGCCTTCTGACAGCCGTACCTCTGCCATATAGCGTACTTTTTCCGCTGTTGCAACAGTTATTCCCTTCCACTAGTGTCCGGTTAATAGCTGAATAAATCCAGCTGGTTGCACTTAGGGTCATCCGGTATTTGTTTTAGCGCCTCTGTAACTAGTGAAGAAATAGACTTTTTTTCAAAAAGATTGACTTCAATAATCTGCAAAAAAGTGT
>CAIYDQ010000003.1 GCA_903925075.1 uncultured Geobacter sp. | reverse complement strand
GACGGGCGCTCAGGGCCTGGGCGTCGCTCTGCGCTCTCCTGTCAACTTCTTCCAGCCGGCTTCGGCCATCTCCAGAACGCCGTCCATGGTCCTGCGGTAGAGCCTTCTCACCGGTATCCGATTCACCAGGATCTCCTCGCCGGCCCGCTCCAGCATGACCGAATCGCCGGCCTTGAGCATCTCCACTTCCCGGTAATGCTCGCCGCCCAAGCCGAAGAGAAAGGAATACCTGCCGCTGGCGGCCAGGCAGGAAACGATGATGACGATCCCTTCGGGCTCTCCGCTCTTGTAGTCGAAACGAGTGGTGGCGGCCACGAACCGCCCCTCCACGGCCCCCAACCCCGCCAAAAGTTCGCTCAGATTCACGCTCTTGGGCTTCATATGGCCAAGCGGCGGCAATCCCCAAGGTGCTACGGTCGGGCGCGGACGCTCCCGGTAATGGCTGGCGCGCTCCAAGAGGATCACCACGTTGTTGTTGATGGGGCCGCCGATGGAGTGGGAAAGCCCGGCCTGGAATCTTCCCTCCATGATGAGCCGGTGGTTTTCCACCACCTGAATCATGCCGGTAGCACCCAGCGGATGGCCGCGCCCCTTCAACCCGCCGGTGATGTTGGTCGGAAAGCTCCCGTGCTCGCCGGTGATGTCGTCGTTCAAAAGGGCGTCCACCATGCGGCGGCGGTGCACGAAGCCCAGGTCCACCATGTTGATGGGACCAAAGCCGTTGAAGGGGTCGTGCATGTTCACGTGAATCTTGCCGGCGAAGTCGGTGATTTCCTTCACCCCGGCCATGGAATAGGCCTCGGCGGCGGCGCGCACCGTCGCCGGGAAACTGTGGAAATAGGGACGGTCGGCGATGGTCGGGATGTCGGTGGCGCTCCCTATCCCGGAAACCATGACCTCGTGCGGCGTGGCGCTCAAGAGCACCGCGGCTATGCCGTCGGACATGGGACAGAAGTCGTGGTAGCGCAAAGGCGACCAGTAGCGGTAGTTTTTGCCGTTCTCGATCTGCCGGTAATATTCCTCAAGCGGTATCTCGAAGTTCAGGTGGGCGTCGGGGTTGCGTGCGGCAAAGCGGTGCGCCCGCTGGGTGAGAAGCGCGGAGAAGGCGGTCCATTCCTCGGCCGAGAGCTTCAGCCGCTCGATCAGGGCGCCCGCCACCAGGGCGCCGCAGGCCGGCATGGTGAGCCCGAACTCGGCTTCTTCACGGTCGATGACGCCGGCGACGATGCCGGTGGCCCGGGCGGTCGACACGTCGCTCATCTTCTGGATGCCGATGGCAAGCACGTGGTCGCAGCGGCCGGAGGCGATCTGCAGGTAGCCGTATTCGAGCGCGGAGGCGCCGGAGGAGGAGGCTGTGTCGATCAGCACCGACTTGGCGCCGGAGATCCCCAGCACCCCGGCGACCTTAGCCGCCGTGTTGTCCACTCCCGAGAAGGCCACCGGGTTCTGGCTGCCGACCACGACCGCGTCGATGTCGGCGCGCCGCAGGCGGCTGGAGGCGAACAGTTCCCCCGCCTTCTCAGCCATCTCCAGAAAGCTCAGCGCCTCGCGCTCGCGGCCGTTGTAACGGCCGACCGGCGCCATGTAGGAAGAGGCGACGTACACCTCGCGCGGCAAAAACCGTTGGTTCACAGAAAACCTCCTTGACGGCCCAGCTTGGAATAAATTCGAAGCGACAGAAGTCAAAAAATTAAAACCAACCGAAAGGCTTTTCGCCACAAAAAAGCACAAAAATCACAAAAAAAAGCTCCCAAACCATAACCCAGAAAACGAATCAAAAGCGTCTCACACGAAAAACGGCAGATTGAAACGGATAACGGCAGATAAACCAGAAACTAAAAGTTTTTTGGGGTAAACCAAAGACTTTACGCTTGGTTTATTTGCCTTTATCCGTCGCATCCGTGGGAATCCGTGTGAGACTGTTGTTTTTTTGTGCATTCTGTGCATTTTTGTGGCCAAGTGCTTTAGAGGTTGCCAAGCGCCCGCCCTCTCTGCTATCTATTAAAACGCTGTCACAACATATCATTTAAGGCGGTTCAAATGGTAGAAAAAATGAAGAACATTGTTGTTTTCGTTCGGGACTTTCCCGCCGCGCGCCGCTTTTACCGCGAAGGACTGGGCTTGGCGGCGGGGCAGGAAACCGAGACCATGATGGAGTTCTTTCCGGGCCAGGAAACCTCGCTGGGCGTGGCGCTGGCGCTGCACGAGGCGGCGCAGAAGCTGGTCGGGCGCCACACCGGCATCACCTTGAGCGTGAAGGGACTGGAAGAGCTGTGCGTGCAGCTAACCGAAAAAGGCGCGCGCTTCACGGAACCGCTGGAGCGCACCCCTTGGGGCAAGATGGCGGTGGTCGCCGACCCGGACGGCAACGAGTTCGCCCTGGTGGAAGGGTAAGGGGGAAAGCCATGCAGATCATCGACAACGCCCTTTTGGACGGCGTCACTGAGGCGGCCCGCCTGACGCCGCGCCTCAGGAAGAATTTCAACCTGCACGCCGATGACGCCAGCGCCTGTCATCGGCTCTTCAACGCCATCGAGCCCGGCGCCTATATCCGCCCGCACCGCCACTTGGCCGTCGAAAAAGACGAGACCTTCGTCATGGTCCGGGGCTCGCTCGGCATCGTCACCTTCGACCCGTCGGGCGCGGTCACGCAGACCTGCCTGATCAGCGCCGCCGGTGACCGGCTGGCGGTGGACATCCCCCACGGCGTCTATCACACCGCGGTCTCGCTGGAGCCGGGGAGCATCTTCTTCGAGGCGAAGGCCGGACCGTACCTGCCGCTTAGCGCCCCGGAGAAGGCCGAATTCGCGCCGGAGGAAGGCTCCCCCGAGGCCGCAGCCTACCTGGATCGACTGGTCGCGCTGTTCAGATGACGCGCCTTCCCCAAAAGATCGGGCGCGCCCGGCCGTCGCTTGGCCGATCCGCGACTATCGCCATCGGGCGCGCCTCCCTTTCGTTTGGCCGATCCCTGCCGCTCGCCTGCTTGCTGCTCCTTTTGTGCGCCGGTTATGCGCAGTCCGCGCCGCCGCGTCCGCGCCCCTACAGCGGCTGCGGCGTGCTGGCGCTCGGGGCGCAACCGGGGGGCGAAGCGCGCCCGCTCATCTTTTATCGGGAGCCGGGAGTGGCGAGGCTTGCCGAGTTGAATGCCTCGGCGCTGCCGCGCCTTGCAGGAAGCGCTCCGGAGCCGCTCTTGGCGGTGAGCGAGGCTCGGGGGGGATGGCTGCTTCTGGCCTACGACGACGCCGGCCGCGAGGGTTGGATCGAACAGGCCCGCGCCTCGCGCTACCTCTCCTGGCGGGAATTCCTCCCCGGACGCATGCTGCGGGTGCTCCCCGGCATGAAGAAGGGGGGGTACGCGCTGAAAAGCGAGCCGCGCGAGGGGAGCGCCGACCGGGCGAGCCTGACGCGGGACCAGGCGGTGCGGGTGCTGCAGGTCGAGGACGACTGGGTGCAGCTGCAGGCGCCCGCCGGCTGGTTCCGCTGGCGCGACGCCGACGGCCGACTCACCGTCTCGCTGCCGGGAGAGGGCGGGGGATAAATTTAGAAAAGCGTTGACTTTGCCCATGCTCCGTGATATTCGATCACCATGTATACCAACAGCTCGAAATCAGGTGGCAACGTCCACCAATCGGCAGCAGCGGCCAGACCTTTACAGAGCCGCCACTGCTGATTCAGAACAACAAAATGTTAACTGAAGGCCGTGGGGGCATCCTGCGGCCTTTTTTATTTGCCGAACGCTCAACGCCGCCATCTATTCGAGAGCCGGACGAACATTAGCCAACGACTTCAGGGGGAACCTTTATGCGCAACGAGATTGTCGCTCCCGGCGCGGGAGAACTGACCTACGAGATACGCAACATCGTCACCGTCGCCGAAAAGGTGCAACGCTTCGGGGTGAAGATCAACTGGGAGAACATCGGCGACCCGATCGTCAAGGGTGAGCAGATCCCGCTCTGGATGAAGGAGATCGTGGCCGCGGAGGCGATGCACGACGACAGCTACGCCTACTGCCCCACCCGCGGCGTGCTGGAAACCCGCGAGTTCGTTTGCGAGATCACCAACAAGCGCGGCGGCGCCCAGATCACCCCGGACGACATCATCTTCTTCAACGGCCTGGGGGACGCCATCGCCAAGGTCTACGGCAACCTGCGGCCGGAATGCCGGGTGCTGATGCCCTCGCCCACCTACACCACCCACTCCATCGGCGAGGCCTCCCACGCCAACGCGATCCCCGTCTGCTATCGGCTGAAGCCGGAGGACAACTGGTATCCCGACATGGAGGACCTGGAGAATCACGTCAAGTACAACCCGCAGATCTCCGGCATCATGATGATCAACCCGGACAACCCGACGGGGATGGTCTACCCTGTGGAGATCCTGAAGCGGATCGTCGCCATCGCCCGCGCCTACGACCTGTTCATCATCTGCGACGAGGTCTACTCCAACATCGTCTACAACGGCCAGTCCACCGTGCCGATCTCCGACCTGATCGGCGAGGTCCCGGCCATCGCCATGAAGGGGATCTCCAAGGAACTCCCCTGGCCCGGCTCCCGCTGCGGCTGGATCGAGGTCTACAACGGCGAGCGCGACGCGCGCTTCAAGAAATTCGTCAACTCGATCCTCTCCACCAAGATGAACGAGGTCTGCTCAACGACGCTGCCGCAGCGCTGCCTGCCGGCGATCATGCGCCACCCCGGCTACCCGATCTACCTGCGGGAGCGGATCGAGCGCTACGAGCGGATGAGCAACATCACCTACGAGGCGCTCAGCAAGGTCCCCGCGCTGTCGGTGAACCGCACCAACGGCGCCTTCTACATGGCGGTCCCCTTCAAGGAGGGGATGCTGAACAACACCCAGAGCCTCCCCATCGAAAACGCCGAGGTGCGAAAGCTGGTGGAGGACATCGTCAACGCTCCCGGGGTCTCGCCGGACAAGCGCTTCGTCTATTACATACTGGCGCACACCGGCATCTGCGTGGTGCCGCTCTCCTCCTTCAACACCGGGCTCTTGGGGTTCCGGGTCACGCTTTTGGAGCGCGACGAGGCCGAGTGCCGCAGGATCTACGGCACCCTCACCGAGAAGATCGGCGCCTACCTCGCCTCCTGACGCACCAGACCCCGCCGGGCAGCACGGCGGGGTTTTTTTCGGTTTGTGTACCTCCGTGGTTAAATTTGCCTTTTTGCTCTCACCAGCCGGATTGACTTTTCCCCGGCAGTTATGCTAACAATTTTCGCAGGCGTAGCGAGGCCCGTTTCCCACCAGAGGTCCAGATGTCCCCGACGGCACCGGTTGCACCAGGAACACGGCAAGACGCGCCCGACCGCGCCCGCGCGGCCTCATGCTGACCGACGCGCAGCGCGCCAGCGAGCCCGATATCCCCGCCGAGCTCTTCGAGCAGATCGGGCGGGTCCTCAAGGCCCACTCCGGCTTTTGCCTGGAGGGGTACAAGGACAAATGCGTCAAACGGCGCATCAACATCAGGGTACGATCCACCCAATCCGCCTCACCGCAGGCCTACCTCGGCCTGCTCAGCTCGGACCCGGCCGAACAGGAGCACCTGCTGCGGGTGCTGACCATCCACGTCTCCCATTTCTTCAGAAACCCTTCGACCTTCGACAAGCTCGCCGGGGAGATACTCCCGGCCCTTTTGGGCGAGCGCGCCGGCCAGCAGGTCCGGCTGACCAGCGTCGGCTGCGCGGGGGGCGAGGAGCCCTACAGCCTGGCCATCATCCTCAGGGAGCGTTCCCCGAGGAGGTCGCCGCCGGGCGCGTCTCGATCCGCGGGATCGACGTGGACGCAGCCACCCTCGACAACGCCAGAAACGCGCTCTATTATCCCGACCGGCTGGCCGAGGTCGCGCCGGAGCAGCTGGCGCGCTGGTTCAGCGCGGAGGGGAGCCGCTTTCGCCTGCATTGGCAGATCCGTTCCCTGGTCGACTTCGAGCACTCCGACCTGAACTCCCTGCAGCCGCTGGCCCGGTGCGAGCTGATACTTTGCCGCAACGTGCTGATCTACTTCGAGAGGAGTCGGCAGGAAGCGATCCTGAACGGCTTCGCCGACGCCTTGCCAAGCGGCGGCATCCTGGTGTTGGGCAAGTCCGAGAGCCTGTTCGGCTCGGCCCGCACGCGCTTTCGCACCGTCTGCCCGGTGGAACGGATCTATCGAGCAATTTAAGGAGCATCGCCCATGTACATTCAGATCGGGTACAAGTTCATCCTCGGATTCCTGACCGTGGTGGCCAGCGTCGCCTTCGTCCCCGCCTGGGTGCAGCACCTCGACTACTCCCCCGGCATCACCCAGATCCTCTCCTACGTGGTGGCGCTGACCATCGGCCTGATACTGGGTTCCTTCTTCTCCAAGAGCTTCACCAAGAACATCTCGCTTTTGCGCGGCGCCACCGAGGCGATCAGCGAGGGGGATCTTTCCCGCGACCTGGCGATACCCCCCAGCCGCTTCCCGGACGAGACCCACGACATGGCGCTCTCCATCAACGCCATGATGTCGAGCCTGCGCTCGCTGGTGCTGCAGATCCGCGAGACCTCCGAGGGGGTGTCCGGCGCCTCACGCACCCTCTCCTCGACCGCGCTGGAGATCAACGCCTCCACCGAGGAGGTGGCCCAGGCGATCGAGCAGATCTCGCACGGCGCCGAAAACCAGGCGGAAATGGTCGCCAAGAGCTCGAAGGTGATCCACGAGATGGCCATCTCGGTGGAGCTGGTGGCCAGGCGCGCCAAGGAGACCGCCAAGGCCGCCCGCGACACCAGCTTCACCGCGCAGCGCGGCGGCGAGTTGGCCAACGACTCGCTGGAGCGGATGAAGAGCTTCTTCGACTCGGTGGAGTTGATCGGCATGCACTTCATGGACCTGAACGGCAAGCTGCAGCAGGTGGGAAGGATCGCCGACTTCATCATGGAAATGGCGCGCCAGACCAACCTGCTGGCGCTGAACGCCTCGATCGAGGCGGCGCGGGCCGGCGAGTACGGCAAGGGATTCGGCGTGGTCGCCGACGAGATGAGAAAGCTCGCCGACGGAAGCGCCAAATCGGCGACGGACATCGTCGAGATGATCGACATGGTCAAGGCGGAAAGCCGCAAGCTGCAGGAGACCATCACCGAGAGCTCCCGCGGCATCGTCGCCGGCAAGAAGAACATCGACACCACCGTGGACTCCTTCAATCAGATCCTCGCCACCGTGATCGAGACCGAGCGCAAGGCCAACAGCATCGCCGACCTGTCGCAGATGCAGACCGACGGCTCCGGTAAGATGGTGGCCATGGTGGACGAGATCGCCAAGGTGGCCGAGGACAACGCCGCCTCCACCGAGCAGGTCTCGGCCGCGACCCAGCAGCAGTCCACCTCGATGCAGGAGATGGTGTACCAGACCCAGGAACTGGCCAAGCTGGCCGAGCAGCTGCTCCTCTCGGTGGAGAGGTTCGAGCTCCCGGCGGAGCTGGCCGCGGAGCCGCCGGCATGATCGAGGAGCGGTTTCTGCTTTTCAGCGCGGCCGGAGAGGGGTTCGCCTTGAACCTGCGGGAGGTCTGCGAGGTGATGGAGCCGCAGGAGAGTTTCCCGGTTCCCGGCGCGCCGCGCCACTTCGTGGGGCTGATCAACTTTCACGGCACCCTGACGGCGCTGGTCGATCTGGGCCTGTACCTGGGGAGCGAGCAGCCGGCGTCGCAGGGAAACGTGCTGGTGTTGGACGCGAAGCTGGCCCAGTTGGCGCTGAGCGTGGACGGCGTGCGCGCCATCGTCAACCGCGAAGCCATCACCGACCTGGAGCCGGGAGAGGACCCGCTGACGGCGGCAGTTATCGACAGCGCCTACGGCCGCTGCCGGGTGCTGCTGCTGGAGACGCTCGTTTCGGGATTGGAAGAAGGGCTGACCCTGCTGGCGCCCGAGCGACGGCAGTAGACAGATAACACACCAGGAGGTAGGGATGAGCAGCACGGTAATGATCGTCGACGACGCACTTTTCATGAGGAAGATGCTGCGCAACATACTGGAAGCGGAGGGGTACCAGATCGTCGCCGAGGCGTCCGACGGCGACGAAGCCGTCGCCAAATTCCAGGAGCACCGCCCGGATCTCGTCACGCTGGACATCGTCATGCCCAACAAGACCGGCTTGGAGGCGCTCCAGGAGATCATGGCCCTCGACCCCGCCGCCAAGGTGGTGATGTGCAGCGCCATCGGCCAGGAATCGTTTACCGCCGCCGCCGTCCGGGCCGGCGCCAGGGCCTTCATCCTGAAGCCGTTCAACCCCGAGCTGGTCGCCCACGTCCTCAAGGAAACAGTCGAAGGCTAAGCATGGACATGTCGCAGTACAAGAGCCTCTTCCTCTCCGAAGCGAGGGAGTACCTGAAGACGATCGGCGACACGGTGGCCGCGCTGGAACAGTCCCCAATGGACCGCGGCGCCATCGACGACTTGTTCAGGGGAGCCCATTCGCTCAAAGGGATGGCCGCGTCCATGGAGTTCGGCGACATCGTGGACGTCGCCCACAGCATGGAGGACCTGATGATGCGGGTCCGGGAGGAAACGCTGGCCTTTGGCGCGGGGGTCGCCGAACTGCTGCTGGAAGGCGCCGACCTGATCGAGGGGCTGCTCAACGACGTGGAGCAGGATCTGGAGCCGCGGCGCTCGTCGGGCGACCTGGTAAAAAGGCTGTCGCGTTACCAGCCGCCGCAGCCCGAGGCGCAGGCGCAAGCGACATGCCGGGGAAACGACGCGCCGGCTGCGGGAAACGACGCGCCGATTTCGGAAAGCACCACGCCGGCTCCTGTGCCGGAACGCGCCGCGCCGGCAGACGGCGCGGCTGCGTCCGTGGAGAGTTCTCAGGCGGAGGGGAGTTCCCGGCCGGCGGGAATTTCGCAGGTGCAGGCGCAACTGCCTGCGCAGGTGTCCGCGGAGGCGGAAAAGGCCAAGGAGCCGGCGGGCGAAATAAGCACCGTCCGGGTGAAAACGGAGGTTCTGGATCACCTGGTAAACCTCACCGGCGAATTGATCACCAACAAGCAGCGCCTGCTGAACATCGGCCAGGAACTGGGCTCGGCGCGGCTGAACGAGGCGGTATCCCAGACGGCCAAGCTGTTGCGAGCCCTGCACGACGAGGTGATGAAGGTCCGCCTGATGCCTTTTGGCGCCATCTGCGACCGGTTTCAACGCTCGATGCGCGCCCTTGCCAAGCAGAGCGGCAAGGATCTGCAGTTCGAGCTGGCCGGACGCGAGATCGGTCTGGACCGCGGCATACTGGAGCAGTTGGCCGATCCTTTGAACCACCTGCTCAGAAACGCCGTCGATCACGGCCTGGAGAGCGGCGCGGACCGGATCGCCGCCGGAAAGCCCGCCAAGGGAGTGGTCAAGCTCTCGGTTCGCCAGGACCGCGACCGGATACTGATCACGGTCAGCGACGACGGCCGCGGCATGGATCCCGAAGCGATGGTGGCCGCGGCCATCCGCAAGGGGCTGATCGGCGAGGAGGAGGCGGTACTGCTGACCCCGCGCCAGGCCTTGATGCTGGTCTGCATCCCCGGCTTCTCCACCGCCAAAGAGGTGACCGAGCTATCCGGGCGCGGCGTCGGCATGGACGCGGTCAACGCCTCGGTTCAGAAACTGGGGGGCAGCCTCGCCATCGAATCCGAGCCGGGCGCGGGGAGCCGGTTCACGCTGAGGCTGCCGATGACCATCGCCATCATTCACGCGCTCATCGTGCAGTGCGGCTCGATGAAGGTGGCGGTTCCGGCCAGCGCCGTGCAACGCAGCGTGGAGTTGAGGCGGGACGAACTGGAGACCATCGGCAGGCGCCGGGCTTTTCGCCTGGACGGCGAGATCGTGCCGCTTTTGAGCCTGAACAGGGTGCTCGGGCTGCCGCTGGCCCGCTTCCGGGCCGGTTTCATGTCGCTGTTCGTCACCGAGGCCAAGGGGCGCCGGGTGGGCGTGGTGGTGGACCGGCTGCTGGGCCAGCAGGAACTCTTCGTCAAACCGCTGGGGAGACCGCTGTCCAAGCTTCCCGGGGTGGACGGAGGCGCGACGCTCGCCGACGGCGAGATCGTCACCATTTTGAACGTGGCGGAACTGCTGTAATGAGCGGCGCAACTGTGACGAGCGGCGCAACTGCCGTGACGAGCGGCGCGACTGCGGTAAGAACGCAATTGCCGCACGAAGAACCGGAGGCTGCAATGCCGATCCCTGCCTTGCAGGATGCCGATCTGGACGCGCTCGCCAAGGCGTGTAAGATCGGCATGGAGCGCGCCGCAACCGCCCTCTCCCAATTACTGGGCAAGGGGGTCGACATCGAGATCCCTCGCCTGCGTAGCCTCGATACCGCCGGAGGCTTCCCCCTCCCTAACCCTCCCCCGCTGGGGGAGGGGACAATTGGCTCCTCGCTGGGGGCGGAGAAAACTAGCTCCTTGCTGGAGGTGGAGAAAACTGGCTCCTCCCCCCAGCGGGGGGAGGTCGGGAGGGGGGAAGTCTTCCAACTACCGGCCGCCGAGGAGTTCGTCGGCCTCCACCTGCAGATCCTGGGGGAGGTGCGCGGCGACATCCTGATCGTGCTGCGGGAGGCGAGCGCGCTCGGCATGCTGCGGCTGCTTCTGGGAAGCGATGCGACCCAAGGCTCAACGTTTTCGGAACTTGAGGCATCCACGCTCAAGGAGGTGGGAAACATCCTTGCCTCCGCCTGCCTGAACGCGCTCGGCACGTCGCTCGGCATGATGCTGCTCCCTTCGGTGCCCTCCCTGGCCTTGGGCAAGGCGGACGCCGCGCTGGCCCGGGTCATGGAACAGCCGGCCGACGGCGAGCCGAAGGTCGTGATCGAGGCCCACTTCTCCAGCGCCGAGCCTCTCTGCGACGGCACGATTTTTCTAGTGCCCTCGTCCGCCTCGCTGCTCCCCATGCTGACCGCGCTCGGCATCCGATGAAAAGGGTTGCACGATAACCGCTTGTGTGACAAAATACCCGGTCATGTCGCTGCCGGCTCGTGCTCGGTCTCGACGCCTTTGTGTGATTCGCCCCTACCAAACCAAGTCCAGCCAAAACAATGCACCACGAAGGCGACAGCGGCAGGTCGCCTTCACAACTTTTCAGGGGAGATTATGAAACTAGCCAGAATTTTCAGCCTATCCGTTGCCCTGATTGCCCTTGGCGCCAGTTTCTGCCTGGGGGCCGACCTGCCGCAGGTGGTCCGTACGCTGGAACAGGGGTATGCGACCCTGAACGATCTGCAAGCCGACTTCAGCCAGCGCAGTACCCTGAAGGCCATGAAGCACGAGGAGAAGGGAGGAGGCGAGCTCTTCATCAAGAAGGGAAGCGGCAAGGACGCCATGTTCCGCTTCAATTATTCGAAGCCCAAGCAGCAGATCGTCTGCAACGGCAAGAAGATCTGGTATTACCTGCCCGAGCAAAAGCAGGTGATGGTGATGGATCTGACGCAGCTGTACAACGACGGCAACGGCGTGGCCCTGAACTACCTGACCGGCATCGGCCATATCTCCCGGGACTTCAACATCGCCTTCGCGGCCGAGGCGCGCGACAAGAAGGGGAATTACAATCTGGAACTGGTCCCGAAGAAGCAAAGCCCGACCATGGCCAAGCTGCTGCTGACCGTCGAGGGGGGCGCCGTGGAAAGCTTCCTCGCTCAGGGTCACCCGAGCAGCCCGTTTCCGATCGTCTCCTCCACCGTCACCGATCAATTGGGCAACAGCACCAGGATCGATTTCAGCGGCATTAAGACCAACAAGGGCCTGGACAGCGGCAAATTCAGCTTCAAGATACCGGCCGGCGTGGAGATCGTTAAAAACAGATAGAGAGAGCTAAAAAGCAGTTGGCCACAAAAATGCACAAAAAGCACAAAAATATTCCGGTTGTTACCTCTATGAAACGCACTAACCAAAATGGTTCCATATGCAGATACCGGCCCGGGCCTTAAATTTAAATCTGCTTCCAGGAGGTTTACCATGCCGTCGTTCGACATCGTATCCAAGGTCGACATGCAGGAGGTCGACAACGCCATCAACCAGACCGTCAAGGAAATCGGGCAGCGCTACGACTTCAAGGGTTCCAAGAGCGAAGCGACCCTGGAGAAGGAGACGGTGAAGGTGCTGGCCGACGACGATTTCAGGTTGAAGGCGATCATTGAGATACTGCAGTCCAAGTTCATCAAGCGCAGCATCTCGCCCAAGGCGCTGCAATACGGCAAGGTCGAGCAGGCATCCGGCTCGATGGTGCGCCAGATCATCACCTTGCAGGTCGGCATCTCCAAGGAAAAGGCGAAGGAGATCGGCGCCATCATCAAGGAGAGCAAGCTCAAGGTGCAAAGCCAGATCCAGGAAGATCAGCTCCGGGTGACCGGCAAGAACATCGACGACCTGCAGGAGATCATGAAGATCCTGAAGGCCAAGGATCTGGACGTGGACATGCAGTTCGTGAACTTCAGAAGCTGAAAATGCATTGGGCCACGAAAAGGCACAAAAGACGCAAAAAAAAATCAAGGCAGATCCGCAACAACCGACGCGCCGAAAAGGTGTAACAGTCGTAACCGATAAAAAAGCGACAAAAAGGTTTATTTTGTGCATTTTGTGCCTTTTTGTGGCAATCAACTGCCGAAATTTAGAAGGGGATTTTTTTGAGCGAGCATAAGAAGGAAAAAGTCAGCCTGGTGAGCCTGGGCTGCCCGAAGAACCTGGTGGACGCCGAGGTGATGCTCGGCTACCTGTCGAGGGATCACTACGAGGTGACCACCGACGAGACGCAGGCCGATATCATCGTGGTCAACACCTGCTCTTTCATCAAGGAGGCAAAACAGGAGAGCATCGACACCATCCTGGACCTCGCGGACCGCAAGCACGACGCCCGCTGCCGTTTGCTGATCGTCACCGGCTGCCTGCCGCAGCGCTACCAGGAGGAGTTGGCCAAGGAACTCCCCGAGGTGGATATCTTCATCGGCACCGGCGACTACCCGCGCATCGCCGAGATCATCGCCGAGAAGAACTCCACCTCCGAGCAGCTCTGCTACACGGGCGACCCGAACTTCATCTACAACGACGAGTTGCCCCGCCTGCAGTCCTCGCCGCACTACACGGCGTACCTGAAGATCGCCGAGGGATGCTCCAACAACTGCGCCTACTGCGTGATACCGGCCCTGCGCGGAGCGCTCCGTTCCCGGCAGCTGGCGAGCCTTTTGGCCGAGGCCGAGCAGTTGGTGGCGGGAGGGGTGAAGGAGCTGAACCTGATCGCCCAGGACATCACCGCCTACGGCAAGGACCTGCCGGACAAGCCGACGCTGGAGCAGTTGATCCGCGAACTGGCCAAGATGGAAGGGCTCAAGTGGATCCGGCTCCTGTACGCCTACCCCGACGGGGTGACCGACTCGCTGATCGAGCTGATCAAGAGCGAGCCCAAGGTGTGCAAGTATCTCGACCTGCCGATCCAGCACATCAGCGACCCGATTCTGAAACAGATGAAGCGCAGAAGCGGCGAGCAGCAGATCCGCACGCTGATCTCGAAATTGCGCAGCGAGATTCCCGACATCGCCATCAGGACCTCGCTGATCGTCGGCTTTCCCGGCGAGACCACGGAGGACTTCAAGAAGCTGCTGCAGTACGTGGAGGAGACCCGTTTCGACCGGCTGGGCGTCTTTTGCTACTCGCGCGAGGAAGGGACCCCGGCGGCGGAGATGCCGGATCAGGTGTCGGAGCGCATCAAAAGGGAGCGCCACAAAAAGTTAATGCGCACCCAGGCGAGGGTCTCCTTCAAGCACAACCGGACGCTGGTCGAGACCGAGGAAGAGGTACTGGTCGAGGGGTACAGCGAGGAGACCGATCTGCTTTTGAAGGGGCGCTCCTCCCGGCAGGCGCCGGACGTGGACGGCCTGGTCTACATAACCGCGGGCAACGCCAACGTCGGCGACATCGTGCGTTTGAAGATCACCGACTCCTCCGATTACGACCTGATCGGGGAGATAATCTGCCAGGTTTAGGCAGGGGCTTTTATCTTGACATGACTTATCATTGTTGTATTATTGCGTCGCTTTCAGGGACAGACGAAAAAACGGAGTGAATTTAGAAATGACAGAAAAACCCGACGACATGAAAACCATGCTTTTGAAGTTGAAAGAGGAGACGCTTCAGGAGATCAACAAGACTGTGAAATCCGGCTCCGACATCCCGGTAAACGAGCCGAGCGGCGACATCTACGACCAGGCTTCCAGCGAGCGCGACCGTGAACTGGGGCTGCTATTGGGCGACCGCGAGCGGGAGAAGCTGAAGCACATCGACGAGGCGCTGCTGCGTTTGGAAGAGGGAGAGTACGGCATCTGCGAGGAGTGCGAAGAGGAGATTCCCATCGGCAGGCTGAAGATCGTTCCCTTCGCCCGCCACTGCGTGAAGTGCAAGGCGGACCTGGAGAAGCAGCAGGCGCAGACCAAGCGCTTCGAGGAAGACCGGGCCTATCGGGAGATCTCGCTGGGCGAGGAAGACGAGGGGTAGGCGAGTCGCAGGCAAGCGATGTAAAGTAAGAGGGGGGGAACGGCAGCGATGCGGTTCCCCCTTTTCCATTTGAACCTTTTAAATGCATTTGAACCGCGAAGGCGCAAAGAACGCGAAGCAATTCGAAAGCATTATCAAAGAAAAAAAACCTGAAGATCTGATAAACGTTTGGCAACCTTCCGGTTTCTTCGCGTACTTCGCGTCTTCGCGGTAAACGACTTCCGTTTCAGGCTTACGGCTCTATTTCGTTATCAGCCGCTGGTACTCGCTTTTCTCGACGGCGCTATGCCAGTGGCCGGTCGCTCTGCCGACGACGCTGGCTCCTACCATGATCACCAGCACCACGGCCGCCACCAGCATCCCCGACACCACTTTCCCTCCCTTCAACCTCATCTGCAACGCCTCCGGCTCGGGACAACTGCTCACGCAGCGCAGGCAACCGATGCACTCCTCCGAACAGACCCGCTCCTTGTGCATGACGTCGATATGGGAAGGGCACGCCTTGTTGCAACTGCCGCAGGAGACGCAGGCGCTCTCGCTCCGCTGCACCTTGACCGGCGACAGACGCGACAAAAGCCCCAGCAGCGCGCCGTAGGGACAAAGGTAGCGGCAAAAGGGATTCCTGAAGAAAACCGACAATAACAGCAGGGTCACGATCACGGTGAGCGGCGTGCCGGAGAGATGCAGGAAGAAATCGAGCATCTTCACGTCGGCCGTCTTGTTGTAGTCGGAAAGGATGAAGGTGTTGACCCGCTCCGGGGACATCATCAGCATGATGGAAAACAGGAAGAACAAGAGCAGCAGGTACTTCACCGGACGGACCATCCAGTCGAGCCAGGGGGTCACCTGGAAGTTGCGGCCGAACAGCTTGTGGCCGATTTTCCAGAACAGTTCGGTGACGGTGGAAACAGGACAGACCCAGGAACAGAAGGCGCGCTTTGCCAGAAGCGAGACCAGCAGCGCCGCCAGAAAGATCATCAGGGCGGCGGGATGGACCGTGTTGACGGCGCCGGAGGCGATCCACCCCTTCAGGCTGACCAGGGCCGATATGGGCAGAAACGCCTCCACTCCGTCGGGACGCGCGACGAATGGGGTGGCGCCGCCGCTGCGGAAATGGAGCACGAAGCGGTAAAAGGTCGCCCCAAGATAGAGGGAAAACAACAAGAAGCCCCATTGAATCGCAATCCTTACCCGCTGCACCTGCTTCTGCGCCATGCTTGCCTCCGCCCTGCCCTTGTCGTTCGTGTTACGACATATTCTGTCACTACCCCGTGCTATCTTCACCACATCAAAGATGCGGGAGGTAGCTCACATGGAACCAATGGTCGTATGCGCTCTGGGAATCGTCGTCTACTGCGGCTGGCTGACGGTGCGGGACATCGTTGCGGATCTTCGTCAGGACGGCTTTCTGGTGAGGCCCCTATCCAGCAAGTGCCGCGGCTGCACGTTGGAAAGCGCCTTCAAGAGGCTCTTCTTCACCAGGGGGTTGTCCCGCTCCAGGGTCGTCAACAAATCCTTCATCTTCTTGCGCTGCAAATCGGCGGTGCCGCAGACCGGGCAACAGCAGCAAACCACGGGAAAACGGTTGTTGCGCGAAAACGGGATGATCTCCTTTTCCGGCACGTAAACCAGGGGCCTGATCACGGTGGTGACTCCGTTGTCGGCCAACATGCTGGGCGCCATCGATTTGAGGGAGCCGACGAAGAACTGGTTCAGCAGCAGGGTCTCGATGAAGTCGTCCATGTGGTGCCCGAGCGCGAGCTTGTTGCAGCCGTACTGCTGGGCAAGCCCGTACAAGGCGCCGCGCTTCAGCCTCGCGCAGATGGAGCAGTAGGAGGAGTTGGGCCGGCGCTTTTCCGAGATGATGCCGTAATGGTCGGTCTTCTCCATATGGTAGGTGAAGCCGTGCTCCTGCAGATGCTCCTCGATGATGTCGCCGCGATAACCGGGATAGCCGGAGTCGATGTTGACCGCCACCAGCTCGTAGCTGATCGGCGCGCGCTTGCGCAGCGTCTCCAGCATGTGCAGCATCGCGTAGGAATCCTTGCCGCCGGAGACGGCCACGGCGATCCGGTCGCCTTCCGAGATCAGATCGAAGTCCGAGATCGCCTTGCCGACCCGGTTCTTGATCCTGGTGTAGATCGAGTCTTCAATAAGCGCCACGCTGACCTCCTAATTGGGTGGACGTGGTGGACCCAGTGGACCCAGTGGACGTGGTGGACGCGGTGGACCCAGTGGACGTGGTGGACTCGGAGGAAGCGGACGGCGCCTGCGGGAAAATCTCGCGCCGCAGGGCCTCGATGCCGATGGCCTCGACGATCTTGCCCAACCGCTCCTTCTTCGGCGACTTCAGGTAAAAATCGACCACGCGGGCGACGATCTCCAATACCGTTTCCTCGCTGGGGACGTCGTCCACCAACAGCTCGCCGAAGCGCGGCCGAAGCCCGCCGTTGCCGCCTACCAGGATGCGCCACCCTTTGGCGGTGCCCACCACGCCGATGTCCTTGATGTAGGAATCGGAGCAGCAGAGCACGCAGCCGGAGATGCCGAGCTTCATCTTGTTGGGAAGCTCCATGGCGTGGTAGAGGGCGTCCATCTTCAGCCCCAGCGAGGCCGAATCCTGCAAGGCGCGCTTGCACTGCAGCGTGCCCGGGCAGATCTTGACGCTCCGGACGCAAAGGCCGATGGGCGCGCCCTGCTGCTGCGCCAAGTCGCCCCAGATCGCGTCCAGATCCTCTTCCTTGGCGCCGAACATGGCGATGCGCTGGGCCGAGGTGATCTTCAGGGTGAGACTGTACTTGTCGGCCACGTCGCAGATCTTTCTCAGGGTCGCCGTATCGGTGAAGCCTCCCGGTATGTGAGGGGCGATGGCGTAGGTTTCCCGGTCGCGCTGCAGTATCGCGCCCCTTTGGAGGTCGTCTTTCTTCATCATCTGCTCCTTGGTCTCATTTGAAATTGATGCAGGTCAAATTTGAAAATGTTTTATGAACTTCACCAGCTCGACGGCGATCTGGTGCTTGCCGAAGGGGGGGATCAGGTAGAAGCCTCCCACCCGTCCGATGGCCGCCTCGATGAACTCGCGCGCGATGGCCAGCCCCTCGGCCACGCCCTCTTCCCCGGTCTTCCCCGCCATGCGCCGCCGGATCTCGTCGGGCACCACGATCCCCGGCACCTCGTTGTGCAGGAACTCGGCGTTCCTGCCGCTGACCAGAGGCAGCACGCCGGGAAGGATGGGGATGCCGAGATGGGCGGTCTGCTCCAGCATGCGCTCCAGCGTCCTCAGGTCGTAGATCGGCTGGGTTTGCGCGAAACTGGCGCCGTTGGCCACCTTCTTGGCGAGCCTGGCCACCTGCACCTCCATCTTCTGCCCGTTGGGGTTGAAGGCGGCGCCGATGGTGAACCCCGTGCCGGCGCCGATCGGGCTCCCCAGCGCGTTCACCCCGCTGTTGAGATCGCTCAAAAGCTTCACCAGGGTGAAGGAATTCAGGTCGAACACCGAGGAAGCGCCGGCGTCCTCGCCGAGGCTTGCCGGGTCGCCGGTGACGGCGAGGATGGAGCTCACCCCCAATAGGCTCGCCCCCATCAGGTCGGACTGCAGACCGATCAGGTTTCGGTCCCGGCAGGTGACGTGGGCGATGACCTCGATGCCGACCTCGCGCCGCACTAGCGAGGCGAGCGCGATGTTCCCCATGCGCACCCGCGCCAGCGGATTCTCGGCCAGGTTGATGGCGTCCGCCCCCGCCTCTTTCAGGGCGCGGCTTCCCGCCAGCACCTTGCTGCAATCGAGCCCCCGGGGGGGATCCAACTCCACGGTGACCACTATCTCTTTGCACCAGGCGGCGAGAAAGCCGGCGCCGGCGCGCTCGACCGGCGCGCCGGCCGGGGAGCCGCCCGGCGCGGCAAGGAGGGTGCGGGGGGCGGGGGGCAGGCCTCGCAGCCGCTTCGCCATGCCCCGTATGTGTTCGGGGGTGGTGCCGCAGCAGCCGCCGATCAGGCTGGCTCCGGCCGCCGCCATCTCCAGGGCCATGCCGGCAAAATAGTCCGGCGTGGCCCGGTAGATGTAGCGCCCGTCCACGTACTCGGGAAAACCGCTGTTGGGATAGGCGGCCAGCGGCAGGTCGGTCGCCCGGGCCAGCCTCTTCAGGGTCGCCAGCAGTTCCAGCGGGCCGGCCCCGCAATTGGCGCCGATCAGGTCGGCGCCGGCCGCCGCCAGGCGCAGCGCCGCGACCTCGGCCCCGATGCCGCCGGCCAGCCGCGATCCCTCGCCGAAAGCCAGGTTGGCCACCACGGGGAGGCCGGTCTCCTTGGCCGCCGCTACCGCGCTCAGCAATTCCTCCAGCTCGCCGAAGGTCTCCAGGATCAGCAGATCGACTCCGCCCTCGGCCAGCGCCGCCGCCTGCGCCCGGAAGCACTCTTGCAGCTGGCCTTCGGCGAGCTCCGCCTTGCCCCGCCCCAAAGGCCCCATGGAGCCGGCCACGAAGACCTCGCGCCCCTTGGCCGCGCGCCGCGCCAAGTGTGCCCCCTGCCGGTTGATCTCGGCCAGCTTGCCCCCCAGGCCGATGGCGGAAAGTTTCACCAGGTTGGCGCCGAAGGTGTTGGTCTCGATCACCCGGCTCCCCGCGTCCAGATATTCCGCGTGCAGTTCGAGCACCAGCTCGGGGCGCACCAGGTTCAGGTGTTCGAAGTTCGCCTCCAGCGCCACGCCCTTCGCGTAGAGCATGGTGCCGATGGCGCCGTCGCCGACCAGCACCTCCCCGGCCAGCGTTTCCAGAAACGAGCCCCCCATTTAACGACCTCCCAGCACCTTGATCAGATGCGGCACCAGTTGCTTTTTGCGGGACATGACCCCTTTCATCAGGAAAACCTGCGGCTCCGGCTGGGGATAGCCCATGAAGCGGCTGAACGCCTGCCCCCCGTCCATCAGGAAGGTGGTGCTCTCGGTGGAGATGTCGGTCACCATCAGCCCGGCCAGGTCCAGCTGCTCCTTTTGGCGCAGCGCGGCGAGCGCGCCCTTCAGCTCCGCCTTCATGGCGTTGAACTCGTCGAAACCGAAGACCTCGACCTGGCCCACGCCGAAATTGATCTCCCCCTGGCTGAACAGCTTGAAATCGGAGCCGACCACCCGCTCCGGGCTGCCGTAGCCGGAGAGCGCTCCCGAGGCGGCGAAGATCTCGGCCCCGAAGGCGCCCCAGTCGAGCCCCGCCAGCTCGGCCAGCCGAGTGACGCCGTTGCGGTCGCGCTGGGTGGTGGTCGGGGATTTGAGGATCACCGTATCCGAAAGGATCCCGGCCAGGAGGAGCGAGGCGATGCCCGCCGGAGGAACCACGCCGTTTTCCGCGTAGAGCGAGGCGACGATGGTGCAGGTGCTTCCCACCGGCGCGGTGACGAAGGGGATCGGGTTGTTGGAGTGGGAGTTCCCCAGCTTGTGGTGGTCGATCACTTCGAGGATCTCCAGATCCTCCGCGCCCGGCACCGACTGGGAGAGTTCGTTGTGGTCCACCAGGATCAGCGCGTAGGGGAGCGGCGCGAACAAGGAGGATTTGGTGGCGACCCCGGCCAGGGCGCCGTCGTCCTCAAGCACCAGGACCGCGGTCTCGCCGGAGTGCAGGAGCTTTTCCCGCAAGCGCCCGAGCGGCTCGTCGATGCCGACGCTCTCGAAAAGGGGCTCGGCCAGTTGCCCGGCCGGCGTGGAGAGCCGCGCCCGCGCCACGGTGGCGGCCGTATCCATCGGCGTGGACAGGAGCGCCACCCCCCTCTCCCGGGCCAGGCACAAGAGGTCGTCGTCGACGGCAAGCCCGCCGGTCACGACCAGCAGGCGCACGCCGCGCTCGATGGCGGAGAGCTGAATGGCGCGCCGGTCCCCGGTCACCACCACCAGGCTCTTGGGAGGATAGCCGTCGATCCGGGAGGCGAAGGACCCCTCAGCCATGGCGCCCACGAACAGATGCAGCGTTTCGATCTCGGTCTCGGGCGCGCCGACCAGGAAGCGCCCGTCCAGGCAGGCGGCCAGCGAGGCGAGCGAGCTGGTCAAAAGCCGCAGCGAATCGGCGCCGGTCAAAAGCGAGCGCTCGGCGATCTTCAGGAGCGGGATGACGCCAACCGGGGCGCCGCGCTCGTCCAGCACGGGGAGCATCCTGACGCCGTGGTGGTGGAACAGCTCCAGGGCGGTGAGCAGCGGCGCCGTCGCCGCCACCGAGACCGGGGTGCGGCCGATCACGTCGCGCACCCTGGGATGCACGTCGGCCAGATAGAGCGGCGCGTCCAGCCCGAGCCGCGCCAAGAGCCAGGTGGTCTGCGGGTTGAGCGCTCCCGCCATGGCGGCGGTCACCCTTTTGGCGCCCAGCTCGCGCTTCAAATGCGCGTAGGCGATGGCCGAGGCGACCGAGTCGGTATCGGGGTTCCTGTGACCGATTACATAGATCTGTTTTTTCATGACCGTCCCGGCTGGATCAGATTAAAGAATTTTTTTGTCGTCTTTTCGCCGCGCTCCGTATAATATGACGGCCGCAACGAAAGAAAGAGGAGAGTCCGCATGCATGCAGTAGTGGATTGGCTGTTACAGACCATAGGGGCGATGGGGTATCCGGGCATCTTCCTGCTGATGGCGATGGAGAGTTCCGTCATCCCGATACCGAGCGAGTTGGTGATGCCCCCCGCCGGCTACCTGGCCCAGCAGGGGCAGATGAGCATGGTCTTCGCCATCCTCTGCGGCACGGCCGGCAGCCTGATCGGCGCTTACGCGAATTATTTCGCCGCTCACTACCTGGGGCGCCCGCTGATCATCAAGTACGGGAAATACGTGTTCATCACCGAGGAAAAGTTCGCCAAAGTGGAGAGTTTCTTCCTGAAGCACGGCGAGATCTCGACCTTCATCGGTAGATTGTTGCCGGTGGTGCGCCACCTGATCTCGCTTCCCGCAGGCCTTGCCGGCATGAACCACCTGAAGTTCGCCCTCTACACCCTGCTCGGCGCCGGGCTCTGGGTAACGGTGCTGACCTGCATCGGTTACGTGATCGGCAGCAACCAGGAGCTGATCATGAAGTATTCCCACCACGCGCTGTTCGTCGTCTTGGCGCTCAGTTCCTGCATCGTGCTGGTCTACGTGAAGCTGCAGCGCAGGAACGGGGCGCAGTAAAGCGCAAAATCTTTCACCGCGAAGACGCAAAGGGCGCGAAGAAATTCAAACACTTATCAAGGTAACGTCTCAAACCAATTCAGGTGCAAGGCTTTAGCAAGATAACTGCCTGATTTTTCTTCGCGTTCTCTGCGTCTTCGCGGTTTAAACGCCTTTGATGCTTTTCGAGCTTGCCGCGAGAGACTACTTCGGCACCTTCTCCCAGTCTTCCAGGAACTTCTTGATGCCGGCGTCGGTCAGCGGGTGCTTGGCCAACTGCAACATCACCGGATAGGGAATGGTGCAGACGTCGGCGCCGATCAGCGCCGAATCCAGCACGTGCACCGGATTCCTGATGCTCGCCACGATGATCTGCGCGTCGTAGCCGTAATTGTCGAAGATGGTCCTGATCTCGCCGATGATGTTCATGCCGTCCTGAGAAATGTCGTCCAGACGGCCGACGAAGGGCGAGACGTAGGTGGCGCCGGCCTTGGCGGCCAAAAGCGCCTGCATGGGCGTGAAGATCAGGGTGACGTTGGTCTTGATGCCGCGCGAGGTGAGGGTCTTGGTCGCCTTCAGCCCCTCCGGGGTCATCGGCAGCTTGATGACGATGTTGGGGTGGATCTTGGCCAGCTCGGTCGCCTCGGCGATCATGCCGTCGTGCTCCAGGGAAATGACCTCGGCCGAGATCGGTCCGTCCACGATCTCGGTGATCTCCTTGATGACTTCCTCAAAGCGCCGGCCGCTCTTGGCTATCAGGGACGGGTTGGTGGTGACTCCGTCCACCAGCCCCAGTTCGTTGGCCTCGCGTATCTCCCGCACGTCCGCTGTATCGATAAAAAACTTCATCCATCCCTCCACGTTAAGTTGTTGTTGCCTATGCTGCTGCTATCTCTTGTGCTGAATCTTCTCGAACTGCTGCAAACACCCAAGGGAGCAGAAGTGATAACGCTTCCCCTGCAGGTTGCCGACCACGGCGTCGGCCTCCGACACGTACACGCCGCACACCGGGTCCTGGAAGGTCTCGGTTGCCGCGGATTCTTTAGCTATTTCAGGCTTGGCCTTCCCCTTTACATACCGGTAGACCAGGTAACACGCCAAAAGCAAGATGAGAAATCGCACTTCTCCCCCTCAAATCTGCACCACGCGGTCGGTGGTGGTAAGCGATGCCAGCAGTTCGGCGATGCTGCTCCCGAGAGAGGGGTGCACCAGGGAAGGGGCGAGGTCGGCAAGCGGCTGCAGCACGAAACGCCGCTCGGCAAGACGGGGGTGCGGGATGGCGAGCTTTTCCTCGGCGAGGATCAGATCCGCATAGAGAAGTATGTCCAGGTCCATGCTGCGCGCTCCCCAGCGGCCGGAGGCTAGGCGATGGAAGACTTCGGTCTCGATCCTCTTCAGTTCCTTGAGCAGTTCCAGGGGCGAAAGCGTGGTGGCGATGCGGGCCGCGGCGTTGTAGAAATCGCCCTGCGGCACGCCGCCCACCGGCTCCGTTTCATAGAAAGGGGAGAGCGCGGTGACCCGCGTGCCGGGCATGCGTCCCAGTTCGGCTACCGCAGCCAAGAGGTTCAGCTCCCGGTCGCCCAGGTTCGTCCCCAACCCTATGTAAGCGCATTCTTCCACAGCCTGGGATTAGAGCACAAATCTGTTTTTTTATCAACCCAGTAGCGTCCCCCTTGCAAAGGTGGACGAGGTGGACGAGGTGGACGAGGTGGACGAGGTGGACGGGGTGGACGGGGTGGACGGGGTGGACGGGGTGGACGGGGTGGACGGGGTGGACGGGGTGGACGGGGTGGACGGGGTGGACGGGGTGGACGGGGTGGACGGACAGTACTAGCTTTATTTAAATTAGTGTTTGTAGTATACGTTGGCAGAAGGGTGCCACAGGAGGGAACCGACATGATCCATTACCTGACGTTGAAAAGCAGGGAGAGGACGGAACTGATCGACATCACGGCGCGAGTGGAGGAACTGATCGCGGCGGCGCACACGACCAGCGGCTGCTGCGACGTCTTCGTGCTGCACACCACGGCAGGGATCACCGTCAACGAGGGGGCTGATCCGGCGGTGAAGCGGGACATCTCGACCTGCCTGGACCGGTTGGTCCCGGACGCCCATTATTTCACCCACGCGGAAGGGAATTCGGCGGCCCACGTCAAGGCGAGCATGATCGGGGTCTCGCAACGGCTGCTGATCGACAAGGGGAAGCTCCTGCTCGGCACCTGGCAGGCGCTCTACTTGTGCGAATTCGACGGCCCGCGCGAGCGCCGGGTGGCGGTCAGGATCTGCTCGGCAAAGCTGCTGCAACAGGAAAAACATTGAAAAGCTTACCCGAAATGGTCGAAGCCGCGCTGCGCCGGAAGGTAGGCGCCGCCGTCGGCGTCGATCAGTTGCAGGCCGCTTCCCTCCACGATCTCGCCGATCCGCGTCGCGGTCAGCCCCAGGCCGGCTACCAGCGCCTCCATCTCGCCTCCCCTCCCCTTGGGCACGCAAAACAGCAGCTCGTAATCTTCGCCGCCGGAAAGCGCCAGCGCATACGGGTCGGCTCCGCTGGTCGCACGGTATTCCTCGGAGAGCGGCAACCGGGCCAGATCGAGCCGCGCGCCCACGCCGGAGCGCTCGCAGATATGACCCAGATCCCCCAGTACGCCGTCGCTCACGTCAATCATGGCGCTCGCTAGTCCCGCCTCGGCCAGCGCCACTCCCGCCGCCACCCGCGGCTGCGGATCGAGTTGACGCGCCACCAGAAAGCCCCCCCGCACGCCCGCCCGCAACTCGCGCAACCCGGCCGCCGCATCCCCCACGGTCCCGGTCAGATAAATCAGGTCGCCGGCGGCGGCGCCGCTTCTCTTCACCACCCGCTCCGGTCGCTGCTCGCCAAGCGCCGTGATGGAGATCGCCAGCCCCCCCTTGGAGGCGCAGGTGTCGCCCCCCACCAGGGTGACGCCGAAGCGCTCCGCCTGCTCCAGCAGGCCGGACATGAAGCCGTCCATGAACTCCAGGGAGAGTTCCCTGGGAAGGGCGATGCTCAGCAGAAAATGACGCGGTTTGGCGCCCATGGCGGCCAAATCGGAAAGGTTCACGGAGAGGGACTTGCGCCCCAGGCTCTGCGGGTCGCCAAAGGAGAGGTCGAAATGGACCCCTTCCAGCAGCATGTCGGAGGTGATCAGGGTGAGTGTTTCCGGGGTGGGAAGTAGCGCCGCCGCGTCGTCCCCGATTCCGAGCGGAACCGAGGAGGACGCGGCGACCTTGTCTGCAATCCTGTCAATGAGGCCGAATTCGCCCAGCTCGGCTAGCCTCAAGCCTTGGCTCCCGCGCGGATCCCCTTGCCGGCCGGGACCGGGATGCTTCTCCCCACTTTGGTCTTGGGGGGCTCGGTCTTGGGCGGCTTGGCCTTGGGAGCGGCCGGCGGCGGGAAGCTCTCCAGCGCCACGGCCAGCACGTCGTCGATGCTGGTGGCGGTGACGATCTTCAGCTTCTTCAGGATGGTCTTGGGCACGTCCTCAAGATCCTTGAAGTTCTGCAACGGGATCACCACCGTGTTCACCCCCAGGCGCGCCGCGGCCAGGATCTTCTCCTTCAGCCCGCCGATGGGGAGCACCTTGCCGCGCAGGGTGATCTCGCCGGTCATGGCGACGTCTTTTCTGACCGGGATGCGGGTGAGCGCCGAAACCAGCGCGGTCGCCATGGTCACGCCGGCCGACGGGCCGTCCTTGGGGATGGCGCCGGCCGGGACATGGACATGGATGTCCATGGTGGCGTAGAAATCCTCCGGGAGCTGCAGCTCGACGGCCCTGGCGCGGATGTAGGAGAGGGCCGCCTGCACCGATTCCTTCATGACGTCGCCCAACTGTCCGGTGAGGGTGAGTCCGCCCTTCCCCTTCATGACGCTGGCTTCGACGAAGAGCACCTCGCCCCCCACCGGGGTCCAGGCGAGGCCGGTGACCACGCCCACTTCGTTGCGCTCCATCTCCTCCTCGCGCAGGAACTTGGGAGGACCCAGGTACTTGGCGACGGTGCCGGCGGTGATGGCGAAATGCTTGCCCCCCCCCTCGGCGATCTTGCGCGCCACCTTGCGGCAGACGCTGCCGATCTCGCGCTCCAGGTTTCTGAGCCCCGCTTCCCGGGTGTACTTGGCGATCAGCGTGCGCAGCGCCTCCTCGGAAAAGCTGATGATCTCGTCGGTGATGCCGTTTTCCTTCACCTGGCGCGGCACCAGATAGCGCTTGGCGATCCCCAGCTTCTCCTCTTCGGTGTACCCCGCCAGGCTGATCACCTCCATCCGGTCCCGAAGCGGACCCGGTATGGTGTCCATCTGGTTGGCGGTGGCGATGAACATGACGTTCGACAGGTTGAAGGGGAGGTTTATGTAGTGGTCAGAGAAGCTGTTGTTCTGCTCGGGATCGAGCACCTCCAGGAGCGCCGAAGACGGGTCGCCCCGGAAATCGGAGCCCAATTTGTCGAGCTCGTCCAGCATGAACACGGGGTTGTTGGTCCCCGCCTGCTTCAGCCCCTGGATGATGCGCCCGGGAAGCGCGCCCACGTAGGTGCGCCGGTGCCCGCGGATCTCGGCCTCGTCGCGCACCCCGCCAAGCGAGATGCGCACGAACTTCCTCCCCATGGCGCGCGCGATGGACTTGCCGAGGCTGGTCTTGCCGACGCCCGGAGGGCCGACGAAGCAGAGGATCGGGCCTTTCATCTTTTTCTTCAGCTTTCTCACCGCCAGGAATTCAAGGATGCGCTCCTTGACCTTTTCCAGGAAGTAGTGGTCTTCGTTGAGGATGTCCTGGGCGCGGTTGATCTCCAGCGAGTCCTTGGTCGCCTTGCCCCAGGGGATCTCCACCAGCCAGTCCAGGTAGGTGCGCAGCATGCTGGCCTCGGCCGCGTCCGGGTGCATCTGCTCCAGACGCCCCAACTGCTTGAGCGCTTCCTTCTCCACCGCGGCCGGCATCTTGGCGCTGTCCACCGCCTTTCTCAGCTCGGCGATCTCCTCGCTCCTGGCGTCGGTCTCGCCCAGCTCCTGCTGGATGGCGCGCAACTGCTCGCGCAGGTAGTACTCGCGCTGGCTCTTCCCCATCTCCTCCTTGGCGGCGGACTGGATGCGGGCCTGCATGTTCAAAAGCTCGCTTTCCTTGTTGAGGAAATCGTTGACCCGCTTCAGGCGCTCCAGCGGATCGGCCACCTCCAAAAGCCCCTGGGCCTCCTCGACCTTGAGGCCGATGTTGCTCGCCACCAGGTCCGCGAGACTTCCCGGCTCCTGCATGTTCTCGACGATCACCATCACCTCGGGGGAGACCGCCTTGCCCAGGGCCACGATCTTGCCGAGTTCCTCCTTGACGGTGCGGATCAGCGCCTCCGCCTCCAGGGTGTTCTCCAGCGCCGCGGGCTCCACGATCCGGTCGATGCGCACCGAGTAGAAAGGCTTCTCCGCCAGGTACTCGGTCACCCGCGCCTTGGCCAGCCCCTGCACCAGGATCTTCACCCGGCCGTCCGGCAGCTTCAGCATGCGCATGATCATGGCGACGGTGCCGACCTCGTAGATCGACTCCGGCGTGGGATCTTCGTCCCCCACGTCCTTTTGCGTCGCCAGAAAAATCATCCTGTCTTTGGAGAGCGCGTAGTCGACGGCGTTGATCGATATCTCGCGCCCGACGAAGAGCGGCAATATCATATAGGGGTATACCACCACGTCCCGCACCGGAAGCAGCGGCAGAACGTCTGGTATATTCAGTTCTTCGGTCTCCTGCCTGTTTTCCATGGTACACCTCTCCCTTACCCTATCGGTATCTCCCGGATGTGCGTCTTGTCGCTTTTGCACCAGGGGAACACTACGGTCAAAAGCCCCCGCCGGTAGCTCGCCTGCGCCCGGTCCAGATCCGCGCCGGGCGGGATCTCGACCGCCCGACAGAAGCGCCCCGTGGAGCGCTCCAGGCAGATGTAGTTCACCCCCGCCCCGGCCTCCTCGCGCGCGTTCCCCTCGACCACCAGGGTCGAGCAGCAGACGCTGAGCGCGATGTCCTTCGCCTGGCAGCCGGGGAGTTCCACCTCCACCACGAAGGACTCTGCCGTCTCGTAGATGTCCACAAGCGGCGAGCTTTCCTTCTCGGACAACCCGTCGCGCCCTTCCAGCGTGGAGAGATAACGAAAGATCTCGTCCATCTGCTGACGGAACAGGTTCAACCACTCCAACGGTTCCCTCGGAATCACCGCCATGTCGCCCCTCAACTCAAGTCCCGCCCCTGCTGCCTGCGGTGCTGTCCTGAACGCCAACTTGAAAAAACCGGCCCGTCGTCGTTGCGACAGGTCGGTGCTTTTGATTTAACCATCTTTATCATGAAAGTCAAGGCAATCCCGTTCTAATGTGCGTCTCGGCCCGTTTTTACGACGGCATATGGGGGCAAGTGAACGGGATCACTGGCGATTGCCGGTTTAGAATTGAATTCGCCGCGGCAGGTGTGTATAATGCGCCAACTCATTGCCTCCCTACCTTCCTCCCCGGCGCGACCGTCTCCGTCCGCTCGCGGGAAATATGCCGCCGACCCGCCTACCACAATCAGGTCTCCCAGGGCGTTACAGGTGTTTGAATGATCGCGGCGCAGCTAACACGCGCATGGTAAATTCCGATGCAAAAGGGCCTCTATGAAAAAATACGTAGCACTCTCGTCGCTTTTGGCGATGACCATCTTCACGACCGGCTTCAATTGGCCGTTCGCCGGGACCGACCGCTGCCGCGACGCGAAGAAGTTGCTCCTGGAGTTGCCGGCGCAAACCACCCAGGTTAAGCGCCTGGAGGTCGAAAAAAAGGTGACCGAGCTCTGTCCCACGGGCGCCGCCGGTCATTTCCTCAAGGGGCTGCAATTGGAGCGCGGCGGCAGCAGCGACGCTGCGGCCGTGGAATACGCGGAAACCCTGGCCATCGACCCGGAGTTTTATCCGGCGGCGGGCAACCTGGGCCTCTTGCACCAGAAAAAGGGAGGGGGCGAGGAGGCCGCCGTCGAGTTGTCGGCGGGGCTAAAGAGCGGGGACCCGCGCTACAACGCCGGCATGGCCCGCTTTCTGGCGGAAAGAAACCTGAACCGGCTCGCCATCTACCACTTCTCGGAGGCGCTGGCCGCTTTCCCTGAAGACGCCGCCCTGCACGTCGAGCAGGCCGCAGCCTACGTAGCGGTCGGCCAGATGCAAAAGGCGGAGGACGCCTACCGCAAGGCGCTCCGCATCCAGCCGGGCAACGGCCGGGCGCGGCACGGTCTGGGCGAGCTGCTCCTGGCCCGCGGCGAGACCGACAAGGCGATGTGGGAACTGAAGCAGGCGGCGCTTGCCGAACCGGGCAACAAGGAGATCCATCGGCTGCTGGCCGAGGTCTATTCCCGCAAGGGGGAATTGCAGAACGCGGAGTACGAGCGCGTGCTGGCCGGGATCGTGGTCAAGCCCGTCGAGCCGCCGAAGATCAACCACCTGGCGCTGGGCGACGGCTTCCGGACGCGCAAGGAATACGATAAGGCCATCGGCGAATATCGTTTGCGGCTGCAGGAAGAGCCGGCCGACGCCGTGGCGCTGCAGCGCCTGGGCGACTGCCAGCTGTCCGACGGCCGGGAGGACGAGGCCATCCATTCCTACCGCGAGGCGCTGCGCAACAAGGCGGAAAACCCGCAGTTGCACTTCAACCTCGCCACCATCTACGAGCGCAAGGCGCTTTTGGACGAGGCGGTGGTCGAGTACCGCCAAGTGCTCTCCAGCACCCCGGAGAACGAAGAGGCGCGCCAGCATCTGGCGGACATCTACACGCTGCGGGGTAGCTTCGCGCCGGCGCTGGAGCAGTACCGCGAGCTGATCAAAAGAAAACCGGCGGACCCGGTGGTGCAGTTGAAGCTGGCCCGCGCCTACGCCAACGTCAAGGATTTCCCGGCCGCGGCCGAGGCCTACGCGAGCGCCATCAAGCTGGACAACGAATCGCTCGACGCGCACCGCGAGCTTGCCAACCTGCAGAAAAAACGCAACCTGATGGACGAGGCGGCCAAGGAGTACCAGGAAGTCCTGCGCCTCAAGAAGGATGACGCCGAGGCGCGCACCGCGCTGACCGCCATCTACGTGAAGAACAAGAATTACGACGCGCTGGCGGCTTTGTTGAAGGAAGGGGTGGAACTGGCGCCGACCGACGCCAACGCCCATTACAAGTTGGGCCTGGTCTATGAGTTCAAGAAGGATTACGACGAGGCGACCGCCCAGTACAAGGAAGCGGTCAACCTGAAGCCGGACCACGCCAAGGCCCTGAACGCCATGGGGCGCGTGCAGATGAAAAGCGGCAGGATCGCCGAGGCCAAGCAGTCGCTGGAGGCGGCCAAGAAGGCGGACCCGGAACTGGAAGAGGCGACCGTGCTGTTGAGCAACATCAAGGACGAGCTCACCCCGGAGCCCAGAAGCTACCGCAAGCACAAGGGGAAGTCGCTGAAGAAAGGTAAAAAAGGCAAAGGCGACAAGCCGGCCGCCGGCAAGAAATCCAAGAAGAAGAAAAAGAAGGCCAAGAAAAAGGCCGACGCCGAATAGACGGAAAGGCAGGCAGGATCAAAGGCTCGCACACGGATTTGACGGATGTAACGGATAAAATCTGATAAGGCAAGGCTTTTGGGGTAACCAAAGACTTTCGCTTGATCTGTTTATATCCGTCCAATCCGTTTCATCCGTGTGCGAGCCTTTTTTGATTTCTCGGATTAATCTTTGAAAATTTGCCTTGCCTTATGCTAGTATGCCCGCACCTTTGGGAAAGACTTCTCGGCAGACGCGCTTTTGAGCAAGCCGTTTCCGTTTTTTTCCCGAAGGATATTAGCAAGTCAAGGCGGTTATTATGCGATTGGCCCGGTTTATCTTTTTAGCAGCCGCTGCATGCGTTCTTTTGGGCATATCCACACCTGAAGTCGCCATGGCCGCGGCAAACCCGGTGGTAACCCTGATCGTCCGGCATAATCCGGCGGCCGGGGAATTCGGCACCATCGGAGCAGCCATAATCCAAATCAACGCCAACCGCCAGGATCCGCTCCATACCGGCGACAGGTTCATCATCGAGGTTCAAGCCGACAACGGCAATCCCTACGTGGAATCGTTTTCCCCTGTCAGCAACATCCAGATCAAAGGGACCAGCACTGCGAACACTTTCCTTAACAGCGCCGGCACCACCATCTCCCTGGCTGGCCTTCACGACGTAACCATCAGCAACTTCACCTTCCAGAGCGCGACGGTCGCCATCTCGATAAGCGGCGGCAATGCCATCGACATCAGGAGCAACGTCTTCCACCTGGGCCAGTCCGGCACCGCCGTTCAGATCCAGGACGCCAACACCATCAACACCTCCATCATCAACAACACCTTCGTCAGCAATAAAACGGCCATCAGCACCAGCTCCAACGTCGTTATCACCAACGACATATTCTACGGAAACGGCACCGCCATCACCGGCAGCGCAGTGACCTTGTCGTACAGCTATTTTTTCGCCAACGGCAGCAACGGCGTCTCCGACCTCGGTCTAAACTCTGTGCCGAACCCACAAGCGGGCAGGCCCAATGCCGACCCGCTGTTCGTGGACCCGGCAAGCGATTTCCATCTGCGGCCGAATTCGCCCGCCGTGGGCTCCGGCAATCCCTCATACCCGAACTCCTTCAACACCAGCACCTCCGACATGGGAGCGTACGGCGGCCCGTTCAGCGACAACATTCTCGCTCCGATCGGCGACCTCTCCTCCTCGTTAAGCACGCCGTCGACCATGGCGCTCAGCTGGAGCACAAGCGCCAACCCCAAGGTGACCGCGTATCGCGTCTACTACGATACGGTCTCCCGGTTTTCCAAGAGTCCTCCAAGCTACAGCGGCGCGCAGGCCACCGAAGGTCCCTCTGGCTTTAAGGTATCCACCAACAGCGCCACCTTGAGCAACCTGCCGACCACGCCTCCGACCACACCGGCCGCGCCGCAACTGGCCAGCGTCACCTCACTGAACCAGTCACTCCAACTCACCTGGACTGCCGTTCCCGGCGCAACCGGCTACCGGATCTTCTACAGCACCACGGCCGACACCGCCAACCTTCCCGCCAATCCGACAACCAGGGACGTCGCAGCCTCGGTCACCACGGCGACGCTTACCGGATTGACCAACGGCACACCCTATTTCGTGACCGTCGCCGCCTTGGCCGAGCTCAGGTTTTTCGCAGCCGTTACCGCCGTGATCGACGGCACCCTTCCCTCAAGTCCTGGAAGCGGCAACGAGAGCACCTTCTCCAACGAGACCAACCAAGTGCTGGCTGCCGCTGCGCCCAGCCCTCAGTCCAACGTCGTCAAAGAGGCCCCGGCCCCGATCGCCCCTGTTCCCAACCTGAAGGGCGAGGGGTGCTTCATCGCCACCGCGGCCTTCGGCTTCTACTCCGCGCCGCAAGTGCAGGTGCTGCGCGACTTCAGGGACCGCTTCCTTTTAACCAACGCGCCCGGCCGTGCATTCGTCGCCTGGTACTACCACTACGGCCCCAAGGGCGCCCATTTCATCAACGTGCACCCCTGGTTGAAAGCCCCGGTACGCCTGGCATTGCTGCCGCTGGTGGTCGGCTCGTTCTTACTGTTGCACGTCCCATTGCCGGCAAAAATCGCCATTATGATGCTAGCTATCGCTTTTTCAGCGTTATCGCGCCGGAGAAATGCTAGAAGGCTGCTGGTCCACTCCGGAGGCATGCGTTGAAAAAATTCATACTGTTGTTCCTGATACTGTTGCCAAGCTTTGCATGTGCGGACGACGCCCGGACCGGCCGGCCTCACTGGTCGTTGGAGTTGAAAGGGGGAGCCTTTTTCCCCGCCACTGCCAACTGGTCGCAGTTTTACGGCAGCAGTTACCTGGGCGAATACGGCGGCTCTCTGTCGTATAAAGTGCACAGAAACGTCGAGGTAGGGATCGAAGTGAGTTACGGCTCGGCTACCGGGAAAGGTCAGGCCGTAAGTTCCAGCGGCACGGTGCCGGCCGGCGAGGTGACCAGCCAGCACGCGCCCTTGAACGTCTTCGTGCTGGCGCGCGGCATATTCAACGAGAACCAGTGGCTGGTCCCCTACGCGGGAGGCGGCTACACGCGGATGTTCTATCGTCTGGAGGTGAAAGACCAGGGAACGACGCAAGGCTCGGTGAACGGGTACCACGCCAGGGGAGGCGTGCAGCTTTTACTGGACGCCCTGGACTCCGACGCGGCAAAGAGTTTGTATAAGGAGGCGCGCATCTACCACACCTATCTCTTCGTTGAGGGGAAATACACGCGCGCCATGGCGAATACCGTTTCCGGCGACTCCCTCAATATCGGCGGCACCAGTTGCCTCGGTGGGTTCTTGTTCGAGTTCTGACCGGCGCGGACGCATGCATTAGCCCCACTCCCACCCACTGCTTGTGAATCGGCTGCCTTCCTTATTTATTCTTAGCTGTTACTATTCAGCAGATCCGATGTTCTCCGACCGATAGTTCCCACGCCCTCCAGCGTGGGAATTATGGGAACTATGGGAACTATGGGAACTATGGGAATTATGGGAAGTCGTTATGGACGGCGCCTAGAGGAGGACCTATGAAAAAATCGCTCAAGGGAGCGCTCCTGTCCGCGCTGGTTTATCCGGGCGTGGGACAACTTTGGCTTCGGTGCTATCTGCGGGGCATCGCCTTGATCGTGTTGGTCTCCGCCTGCTTGGCTTTCATCGTGCGCAAGGCCGGCCAGCAGGCGTTCGCCATTTTGGAAAGGATGGAATCGGAGGGGAGTTCGGTCGACATGGTCGCGCTGCTGAAATCGGCAAGCCGGGCGCCAGACGATGCGACCAGCAACCGGATTTCGGCGCTCCTGCTTCTTTGCTGGATAATCGGCACGGTCGACGCTTATCTGGCGGGGAAGAAAAAAGACCGGGCCGAACACGCGAGCGGCAGCGCGCGACCGGCCAAGACGCTCGATAAATAGCTAAGGAGGTTCAAGCTATGTCTCGCAAACGACTGCGCAGCATACTGGTGGCGATGGCGGCTCTCGTCTGGGCCTGCCCCGGACAGGCGTGCGCTGCGCCTGCGCCCGCAAAGGTGATCGAAGAGGACGCCGCCGGCTCGACCGTGACGCTTTGCCGAGGACAAAAGCTGACGGTCCGACTGAGAGGCAATCCCACGACCGGCTTCGTCTGGGAGAAGAGCGCAGGAGCCGATGCCGTGCTGGCGCAGCTGGGAGAGCCGCAGTTCGCTCCCGACAGCCGTGCGCTGGGCGCCGGCGGGATCTACAGCTTCAGCTTCCAGGCTAGCGCCGTCGGCAGCGCGCCCTTGAAATTCATCTACCACCGCCCCTTCGAAAGCGTCGCCGCTTCGACGCGGATCTTCGAAGTCACCATAGAGGTCGGCGAATGAAATAACGGAAGCGGGCAGGCCCATCCTCTTCGAACCGAACATCGTTCACGAAAAAAGGCCGGGGGATCGCCCCGGCCTTTTTCACTGCTTCGCCCAGTTTGTGATGCGGTTTATGTTTCAGGATTCTCCTTCCAGCAACGGAATAATGGCCACGTTGGCCCTTCCCGCCCCGAAAAATCCCAGCTTCTTTGCCGCAGCCCGCGAAAGATCTATGAACGGGATACTCTTCTTGCGGCAACGGTCATTGACTACCACCGTCACTTCTTTGTCGTTGGCGAGGTTCTTAACCCGAACCCTGGTGCCCAAGGGAAGACTCTGATGGGCGGCCGTCATCATTTCCGGCTGATAACGCTCTCCCGAGGTAGTCTTTCTCCCGTGGAACTTCTTGGCATAGTACGAGGCTATGCCCACCAGCTTTGTTACCATCGACGTCTTCTTGGGTGTTTCGCTCTTTGCTACCGGTTTTTCAACGTTGTTTACTGCCTTTTCTGCAGCCAGCAGGGGAAGCGTGTGGATCGGGAGGAACATCAGGCAAATAGCGCAGATACGCGCCAGTCTGCCGCTCCGCTCGTTTGATGCCATGCGCACCTCCTTTGTTGGGCGAGGTCACTTTATACCACGCGGCCACCATCGCGTCAACAAACAATGAGTCTGTGCCCGCTCAAGTGGCCGTTTTAACGCATCTTTCTAATGAGCGCGAGCGCGCCGAGCTTAAATTGACATAGCGCGCGGGCGCAGCGCGGAGGTGTCGTTGACGATCAACACCTCGCGCATGCCGCCGTCCAGCTCCGCGGCCTGAAAGCCGTAGCGCTTGAGCACCAGCCACTTGCCGCTCGGCTCGTGCAACAGCTCCACGCCGGGCGCCTCCAGATGCCCTTTCAGCCCATGCTCGTCCAGCAACCCCGGATAATCCCTGCCCACAATCTCCCGGTGCAGCTTGCCGGTGAAGACCTCCACCGCCCGGTTGAACCTGCGGATCTTGCCCGACTGGTCGGCGACTATGAACAGGTCGCCCAGGCAGTCCATGGTCTCCTCCCATTCGCGCCTGATCCCCTCCATCTGGTGGAACAGCTTTACCAGCTCCTCATGCTTCATGAAGAGGCGGGCGTCGCTCTCCAAGAGCTCCTTCTCCAGATTGCGCTGATCGGTGACGTCGTGGGAAATGGCGATCAGGCAGGCCTCGCCCCGGTACTCGATCACGTCGGCCGACCAGAGCAGTTCCCTGATCTCGCCCGACTTCATCCGGAAGCGGACATCGAGGTTGCGCACGTGGCCGTAGCGGTTCAAGAGCCGCAGCATCACCATGCGCGCCTCGGGATCGGCCCAGATCCTCATCTGCGCGGCGCTCCTGCCGATCACCTCGTCGCGGCTGTAGCCGGTGTGGTTCAAGAAGGCGTCGTTGACGTCGATATAGGAGCCGTCGTCGGCCCGGGTAATGACGATGGAGTCCGGGCTGCCGTGAAAGGCCTTGGAGAATTTCTCCTCCGAGCTCCTGATCGCCTGCTCCGCCTCGACGCGCCAGGATACGTCCTGATTGGTCCCCACCATGCGCAGCGGGGTGCCTTGCGCGTCGTAGGTCACCTCGCCCCGCGCCGAGATGGTCCGCTGCTGCCCCCCGGGGAGCACGATCCGGTAATCGAGGTGATACCCCTTCTTGTTGTAAATGGCGTCGTTCACCGACCTGGTTACCGACTCCCGGTCCTCGGGATGCACCGCCTGCATGGCCAACTCATGGCTGGGACGGAATTCGCCGGGCGTGACCGCGAAGATGCGGTACATCTCCTCGGACCAGATCAAGGTGTCGCTGGCGAGATCCCACTCCCAGTTCCCCAAGCTGGCGATGCGCTGCGCCACCGCCAGGGTGGCCCTGCTTTTGCGCAGCGCCTCCTCGACCCGTTTCTGCGCGCTGATGTCCACCAAAGAGATCACGGCCTGCTCAGTGCCGGCGATCGGGGCCCAGTTGCCGGCCATGGACCTGACGGCGCCGAAACGGTCGACCGTTTGCAACTCGAAGCATTGCTGGGCGGTGCAGCCGCTCGCGTGTCGGCTGATCCGCTGCAGCATCTGCTCCCGGTCGCCGTCGCCGACGAAGGCGGCCAGGGACATGGTCCCCTCAAGCTCCTGGCGATCATACCCGGTGAGCGCTTCGAATCCCCGGTTCACCATGCGCAACACGCCGTCGGGGCGGATGATCGCCATGGCGGTGCCGGTGTTTTCGAAGATCGCCCGATACCTCGCCTCGGACTCCTTGAGCAGCGCCTCCGAACGCCTGCGCACCGTGATGTCGCGCGTCACGTGCAGCACCCTGTCGATCCCCTGCTGCGGGTGTCCAAGCGGGTGCGCGGAGATCTCCTCGTAGATCTTCTCTCCGTCCGTTCCCGGATAACTGATCTCGTGGGTCGAGGCGATGCCGCTCCCCGCGCTTTCCGCCAACTGAATCACGATCTCCTCGGGAAGCTGTCGGCTGCCGATCAGATCGGGAAAGCACATGCCGACCGCCTCCTTCTGGGTAAGGCCGAATTTGGCGAGGAAGATGCCGTTCACGCCGAGGATGGTCATGCCGTCGGTGCCGATGACGCAGATGGCGTCGTTTGCCGATTCGAAGAAGATGCGGGAAAAGTCGTCGGAGCGCCTGAGTTCGATCTCGTCCCGGCGTCGGCGCTCGAAGAGCAGAAAAAGAGCCGAAAGCAGCACGCACAAAAGGAAACAGGAGGTGCTGCGCATGTACAACTCGCGCTGATCAGGCGAAATCAACTCCCGGACGAAGCTTCCCCCCCAGAACAAGGAATCGATCAGCGCATCGCCGACCCAGAACAGGAGAAAGAACGCCGAGGCGGCCAGGAGGTGCCGCTGCCATTGCCATCGCTGCATCATGCGGATCACCTCACATTTGGCTGACGAACAGCGGCTGCGCCGACGCCGGCATGATGCCCGCCGCAGCCGCGCGCTCCAGCAGGACCTGAACCGCGGCCTTCCCCTCGGCGCCCAGGGCGCGCGAAAAACCGTTCACGTACAGCCCGATGTGGGCGTCGCAGACCTCGTCGCTCATCTCCTGCGAATGAGCGCGGATATAGGGGCGGGCAGCGGCCGGATGTTGATAGGCGTAATCGATGCTGGCGGCGAGGCCGCGCTCCAGTGCCAACAGCGTGTCGCTGCCGAGGGCGCGCTTGGCGGCGATGCCGCCCAGCGGTATCGGCTGTCCGGTCTCCAGTTCCCACCACTGGCCGAGATCGACTACCTGGTGCAGTCCGTGGGCGGCGAAGGTGAAGCGCGATTCGTGAATGATGACGCCGGCGTCGACGCTGCCGTCGGCCACCGCAGGCATGATCCGTTCGAAGGGAAGATAGACGAATTCGGTGAGCGACGGGGCGAAGAGCCTCAGGAGCAGGGCGGCGGTGGTGTAGCGGCCGGGAAGCGCGATCTTGCGGCCGGCAAGACGCGCGGCGTCGAGCGGCTGGCGGGCCACCAGCAGGGGACCGCAACCGCGTCCCAGCGCGCCGCCGCTTTCCAGCAGCAGGTAGTCGTCGAGAATGTGCCCCAGGAGATGGTAGGAGATCTTCGAGACGTCCAAAAGGCCGGCCAACGCCAGGCCGTTCAAGGTTTCCACGTCCTCCAGCCTCTCGCTGAAGCTGAGCCCGCCGCAAGGGACCAGACCGTGCACCAGTGCGTGGAAGATGAAGGTGTCGTTTGGACACGGTGAAAAGCCCAAAGAAAGTTTCTCGGCGCGGGTAGCGGGATGGTTCTCGGCGATCTCTTTGTTTTCTCTGATCATTGGCAGGCCCGTCTTAATGGTTTCGGTAAGTTTTGGTAGGTCGCGTTGGGGAACGAAACGCGACGTTCTGCGACGGTGGCGCAGTAGTACGATGCGGCACCAGCGCAGCGTTGCGTTTCGCGATGAGGCCGCTCAACGCAACCTACCTGTCGGCGGCTCATATTAGCACGAAATGCGCGCCCGCAAGCGCGAAACCTCCAGGTAGGTGAGCACGAACTTTTGGGCCTGACGGACGGCGCCCTTCAGGTCCCAACGGGCGAGGTCACGGTCCTCGACCAGGTTGCTGATGCCGCGCACCTCGAGCAGGGGGACGCCGTACATGAGCGCCACCTGCGCCAGGGCGGCGCCTTCCATGTTTTCGCAGATGCCGGGATAGCGCCGCAGCAGTTCCGCTCCCTGGACGGCGGTGCCGCTGCAGGTGGAAACGGTGAGAAAGGGACCGACCGCCGCCCGAAAGCCGTGCTGCCGGGCGCAGGCCAGGGCCTCGGCGGCAAGCTCCCCGGCAAGCGGCACCCTGTTGAAGATCCGCTCCCCGCGCCCCTCGAACACCGGGATGCCGATCAGTTCCAGTCCCCGCCACCCCTCGCGGGTCTGCACCCCTTCGTCGGCGAAGGTCTCGCTGTCGGCGATGGCCAAATCCCCGACCTCGAGGCCGCTTCCCGGGAAGGCCCCGCCGCAGCCGGCGTTGATCAACAGCTCGGGGGTAAAGCGCTCCAAAAGCACGCTGAGCGCGGCGGCGGCGTTGACCTTGCCGATGCCGGTCACCGCCAGGAGCACCTCCCTCCCACCTAGCTCGCCGCGAAAGGCGGCCAGACGGCCGATGCCCGAGATCGGCGCGGCAGCCAGGCCGTCGACCAGCAGCGAGAGTTCCATCGGTGTGGATGCGGTGACGATGACGGGGTTCATGAAGCGGCTCCTGAGCGGCGGATGAAATTTCGCGTGAGTCTAGCACAGCTCTCTGGTCAACTTCAACCAGACAGTATGAATAATTTTACCGACGGCTAATTAGAAAGATCGCACCAGCCGACGCCACCCCCTGCAGAGAAACCCGGACGGCGCCGCGCTCCGCCCCCTTTTTTGTTGCATAACCTGTGGGTATCTAATATATTCGTCAGATTCGAAGACTACGTAAAAAAGGGCCTTTCATGCCGCGGTGGATTCTTCCCCTGAACATAACGCTGAGTCTGGTAGTCGTTGCAGTGATGGCACTTATTACCGCCGATCTGATCAGCTTCAAAATCTCCACGCTCTCCCCGAGGACCTCGCAGAACTCCGCCGCTCCGCCACCGCCCGTCGCCGCTTCGGAAGAGCTGCAAAGCTTCGCGCCGATCCTGGAGAAGGGGTTGTTCGGCAAGGCGACTCAGGGGAAGCTGACGCCGATCGTGCCGACCGCCGCGGCGCCCAAGGGGGCCGGCGCGCCCGCCGCCCCGCCGCCGTCGGTTTCCGACCTGACCCTGCTCGGCACCGCGGTCGGCTCTTTCCGCGAGACCTTCGCCCTGGTGCTGAAAGGGTCGAATCACGAGGAGCGGGTCTTTAGGCTTGGGGACACGGTCTTCTCCGCCGGGCCGCTGGTTTCGGTGACCAAGGACGTGGCCGAAATCCTGGTCGGCGGCAAAAGGGTGAAGATCCTCACCCCCAACGCGGTAGCGGCCCAAGCCGCCCAGCCGAGCGCGCCCGCCCAGCCTGCGGCCGTAGGCGGCGGACTCGCCTCGCCGACCGGTTCCGGCAGCTACGTCGTGGACCAGCGCGCCCTGAACGCGGCGCTCGACAACATCGGCCAGGCGATGACCGACGCGCGTCTTTTGCCGAGCGTCAAGGACGGCAAGGTCGAAGGCTTCAGGGCCACCGAGGTGAAGCCACAGGGAATTTTCGGCACCATCGGCATCCGAAACGGAGACGTGCTGCTGAGGATCAACGACTTCCCGATCGACTCCCCGGAGAAGGCGATTCAATCCTTCGCCTCGCTCAAGGGGCAGAGCAGGATCAAGCTCGACCTGGTGCGCGACGGCCAGCCGACCACCTTCAGCTACGATATCCGATAAGCAGACCGAGATTAAGCAGGGACGTGACACGGTTCATAGTTCATAACCCTCTTGGAGGTTTTAATTGAAAAGCAGAGTTGCGCGCACCATTACCATGCTCACGTTCTTACTGACCGCTCCCGGCCTGGTTTTCGCCAAGGGGGTGGTGCTGAACTTCACCGACGTGGACATCTCCACCATGGTGAAGTTCATAAGCGACTTGACCGGGAAAAATTTCATCATGGACGACCGGGTCAAGGGGAAGATCTCGGTGTTCTCGCCCGCCAAGCTCAGCAACGAGGAGGCCTACAACGTCTTCACCTCGGTGCTGGAGTTGAAAGGCTTCACCGTCATCCAGGCGGGAAAGGTGCTGAAGATCATCCCGACCGCCGGCGCCAAGCAGTACGGCATGAAGGTGATCCCGGACGGCGAAAAGACGGTGGTCAACGACACCTACCAGGCCCGGGTGATCCCGCTTCAGCACGTCTCCCCCCAGGACGCGGTCGCCTTCCTGCAGCCGCTGGTCTCCAAGGACGGGCAGATTTCCGCCTTCGGCGCGGCCAACATGATCCTGGTGGTCGATTCGTCGCTCAACATGCCGAAGATCCTTGAGATCTTGAAATACATCGACACCGACCAGGTGCGCGAGGGCGCGGAGCTGATCTTTTTGAAAAACGCCTCCGCCGAAAGCGCGGCGACGCTGGTCAAGGACTGGCTGAGCGGCAAGGCCAACAAAACCGGCGCAGCCGGGCAGCCGGCAGCCTCCTCGCCGGTGGTCGCCGACACCAGGCTGAACGCCTTGATCATCTTCGGCAGCCAGAAGGACAAAAACGACGTCAAGAAGCTGATCTCGATGATCGACGTGGTCCCTCCCACCACCAACAGCAAGGTCAACGTCTATTACCTGGAGAACGCGGAGGCCACCGAGGTGGCCAAGGTGCTGGACGGCCTGGTGAAGGGAACCGGCACCTCGCCGACCCCGCCGGGGGGCGCCGCGGCTCCGCAGGCGGCCGTGTTCGAAGGGGGAAAGCTGAGCATCACCCCGGACAAGGCCACCAACTCGCTGGTGATCGTCGCCTCGCCCACCGACTACCAGAACCTGCTGCAGGTGATCCAGAAGCTGGACCGGCGCAGCCGCCAGGTGTTCGTGCAGGCCATGATCGCCGAGGTCTCCATCACCAAGGCCAAGGCGCTCGGCGTGCAGGCGGGCTTCCTGGGCGCAGCCGCCACCAAGGCCGTCTCGACCATCGCCACCTTCGACCCTTTCGGCACCGTGACGAACATCGGCCCCACCCTCGCCGCCTTGACCTCCGCGGGGGTATCCGTCACCGACCTCGGCCGGGCCGCGAACTTCCCCGTGGTGCTGCAGGCGCTGCTTAACAACGGCGCGCTCAACGTCCTCTCCACACCGAACATCATGACCAGCGACAACAAGGAGGCGGAGATCTTCGTGGGCGAGAACGTCCCCTTTCTCTCCGGCACCAACCTGACCTCCACCGGCCTCTCCCAGCAATCGATCGAAAGAAAGGACACCGGCATCATCCTGAAGATCAAGCCGCAGATCAGCGAAGGCGAGTACATCAAGCTCGACATCTACCAGGAGATCTCCGCTGTCAAGGACTTCGGGACCGCAACCAGCCCGAACCTCGGCAGCACCAAGCGCTCCGCCAAGACCTCGGTCGTGGTCAAGAACACCGACACCGTGGTCATCGGCGGCCTGATCCAGGACACCGACAACGTGACGGAAAGCAAGGTTCCGCTCTTGGGCGACATTCCCTTTCTCGGCTGGCTCTTCAAGACCAAGAACGTCACCCATGAGAAGACCAACCTGCTGATCATGCTCACGCCACGCATCATCAAGGACGCGCGGGACATGGCCGAGTCCTCCGTCAATCAGAAGAACGTCTTCAGCGACGCGGTGAAACGGCAGACGCCGGTAGACCTGGATAAGACGCTGAACCTGAAATAGAAAACGTCGAACGGCTTTTAGGAATCTCACCCATGGCGGAATTGATGGATATAGAGCAAATCGCTGCACGCCTCGGCCTGCCGTTCCAGTCCGAGATCGACGACACCAAGGTGGACGGGTCGCTGGTGAGCCGAATACCGCTCAACTTCGCCCGCAACCACCTGCTGCTGCCGCTTCGCGAAGAGGAGGGCGGCATCGTCGCCGCCAGCGCGGACCCGGCCAACCTCCTGGCGGTGGACGAGATGGCGGGGCTGTTCGGCCTGCCGGTCTTTGTGGTGGCGGTGCCGCGCCCCATCCTGCTCGAAGCCATGAACCGGCTCTACTCCAAGCTCTCCGGCTCGGCGCAGGAGGTGGTGGAGGAACTCGAAGGGGAGGAGCTCTCGGCGCTGGCCACCTCTTTCAACGAGCCGCGCGACCTGATGGAATTGACCGACGAGGCGCCGGTGATCCGCCTGTTGAACTCGATCCTGTTCCAGGCGGTGAAGGAACGGGCCAGCGACATTCATATCGAGCCGTTCGAGCGCGAACTTGAGGTGCGCTTCCGCATCGACGGCCTGCTCTACAAGATGCTCTCCCCCCCGAAGGTGATCCAGGAAGCGCTCACCTCCCGGGTGAAGATCATGTCCGGCCTGAACATCGCCGAGAAGCGGCTGCCGCAGGACGGCCGCATCCGGGTCAAGGTGGCCGGCCGCGACGTCGATATCCGCGTCTCGCTGATCCCGACCTTTTTCGGCGAGCGCGTGGTGCTGCGGCTTTTGGACAAGCAGCGCGGCATCCTGAGCCTGAGGGAGATCGGCCTGTCCGAGGCCAACGACAACTTCATGGAGCGCCTTTTGGCCCGCACCAGCGGCATCATCCTGGTCACCGGCCCGACCGGCTCCGGCAAGACCACCACGCTCTACGCGGCCTTGAGCCAGATCAACTCCCCCGAAAAAAACATCATCACGGTCGAGGACCCGATCGAATACCAGTTGAAAGGCGTGGGGCAGATCCAGGTCAACCCCAAGATAGACCTCACCTTCGCCAACGGGCTGCGCTCCATTCTCAGGCAGGACCCGGACATCGTCATGATCGGCGAGATCCGCGACGCCGAGACCGCCGAGATCGCCATGCAGGCGTCGCTCACCGGCCACCTGGTGCTCTCCACCCTGCACACCAACGACGCCGCCACCGCCGTCACCCGTCTGATCGACATGGGGATCGAGCCGTTCATGGTGGCCTCCTCGCTCTCCGCGGTGCTGGCCCAGCGGCTGGTCCGGGTGATCTGCCCGCACTGCAAGGAATCCTACGTGCCGGACCGCCAGTATCCGGGAGTGGAGCTGCCGCCGCTTCTCTACCGCGGGCGCGGCTGCGAGAGGTGCTTCCAGCTGGGGAGCATCGGGCGGGTCGGCATTTACGAGCTCCTCCCCATCGACGCCGAACTCTGCTCCATGATCATCCGCCAGTCCTCGTCCGGCGCCATCAAGGAATACGCGGTCTCCAGGGGGATGCGCACCCTGCGCGAAGACGGGCTGGACAAGGCCGCCCAGGGGATCACCACCATCGAGGAGGTCCTGAGGGTGACCCAGGACGATTATGCCGACCTTTCGCTATAGCGCCTTCAACGCCGGCGGCGGCGAGGTCTCCGGGACCGTCGACGCGGCCACCCTCAACGACGCCAGGGTCCAGCTAAAGCAAAAGGGGCTCTACGCCAAGGAGGTCGCGCAAACCGACGAGGCCGGCGCCAAAGGCATTTTCGCCGCCCGCGTCAGCGTCCCCGATCTCTCGCTTGCCACCAGAAGGCTCGCCACGCTTTTGGGGAGCTCGGTCCCGGTGTACGAAGCGGTCTCCACCCTTTGGGATCAGGAGTCGCCGGGCGAGTTGAAGCGCGTGCTCGGGCGGGTGCGCGACCGGCTGGCGGAAGGGCTGGGGCTCGCGCAGTCGCTGGCCGCCGAGCCGGCCGTCTTCTCCGACAGCTACGTCGGCATGGTGTCGGCGGGAGAGGCGAGCGGCGCGCTGGAAGTGGTGCTGGAGCGGCTGGCCGAGTTCCAGGAGAGCCAGGCCGAGGTGAGAAGCCGCGTCACCACCGCCCTCGCCTACCCGGCGCTCATGGTGCTGGTGGGGGGCGCCGTCATGCTCTTCCTGCTCGCCTTCGTGGTGCCCAAGATCGTCGCCGTTTTCCAGGAAAGCAAGGCCACCCTCCCCTTCATCACCATCGTCCTCATCAAGCTGAGCACCGCGGTCCGCAAGGGATGGTGGCTGATCCTGCTCTTGGGGGCCGGCCTGTTCGTCGGCGGCAAAAAGCTGGCCGTCAAGGAAGAGCTGCTGCAAAAGCGCGACCGGCTGTTGCTCAAGCTGCCGCTGGTAGGCGCGCTCTGGCAACGGCTGATCCTGTCGCGCTTCGCCAAGGTGCTGGGGCTGCTTTTGGCAAGCGGCGTGCCGATCATCAAGGCCATGGAGATCACCGGCGAGGCCGTGGTGAACCGGGAGTACCGCTTCTTCATAGACGGCGCCATGGAGGCGCTGATCAAGGGGGGGAGTCTCTCCGCGGCGCTGAAGGAGAGCCCGCTCTTTCCGCCGCTGTTGACGCACATGACGGCGGTGGGCGAGAAAAGCGGCGAGTTGGACCGGATGCTGATCAAGGCGGGGGAGGCCTTCGAAAAGGAGTTCAACGCCTCGGTGACGCGCTCCATGGCGCTTTTGGAGCCGCTGCTGGTGCTGACCATGGGGCTGTGCGTGGGCTTCGTGGTGCTGGCCGTGCTGCTCCCCATCTTCCAGTTGAACCAGCTGGTGAAATAGTCTGCCGTACGGCGTGGCCATCGCGCGCGGGGTCGAGGTGATATCTGCCGGAAGACGGGCACGGGAATCGCTCTGATGATCACTCAACAACAGATTGACGACATAGCCGAACGGATAGCAGATAGCTGTCAGCCTGAAAAGATCATTCTTTTTGGTTCTTATGCCTACGGCAACCCAAGTGAAGATTCCGATCTTGATCTGCTGGTGGTACTTCCATTCGAAGGGCGGGCAATTTACAAGTCGCTGGAAATCTTGCAGATGGTGCATCCAACCCTGCCCATTGACTTGATTGTCAGGACCCCGGAGCAACTGGCCACCCGCCTGGCGCTGCACGACTTTTTCTTGCAAGAGGTTGTCAAAAAGGGAAAAGTCCTCTATGAAGCCTCTCACTGAAGAGTGGATTACTAAAGCAGAAGGCGACTTTTCTACGGCCGGCAGGGAACTACGGGCAAGAAAAGCCCCCGATTACGATGCAGTTTGTTTTCATACTCAACAGTGCATCGAGAAGTACTTGAAAGCCTTGTTGCAGGAAGAGGAGGTTGAGTTTGGGAAAACCCACAATCTCTCTGCATTACTGGACAAAATTCTTTCTTCCTACCCACTGTTAGAGGCTATTCGAACATCGTTGCACTTGCTGAACGCATTCGCCATAGATTTTCGCTATCCGGGAGAGAATGCCGACAAGCTTTTGGCAACCAGGGCTTACGTCCTTTGTAAAGTGTAAGAAAAACGATCAGAAGTTTATTCAGGCTGTCCTAGCCCAAAAAAATACGAGAGGTTCAAGCATGTTTACAACGTTGAGAGAGAGCCGCGGCTTCACGCTTATCGAACTGATGGTCGTCATCGTCATCCTGAGCCTTTTGGCCGTGCTGGTCGGGCCGAAAATCATCGGCCGAAGCGACGACGCGAAGGTCGCCGACGCCAAGGTGCAGATCAGGAACCTGGAGACGGCGCTGAAACTATACAAACTGGACAGCGGCAACTTCCCGAGCACCGAGCAGGGGCTGCAGGCGCTGCTGACCAAGCCCACGGTCGGCAAGATCCCCAACAACTACAAGGCGGAAGGCTACCTGGAGAACAAGAGCCTGCCCAAGGATCCCTGGGGCGCCGACTACATCTACCTCTCCCCCGGCGAGCACGGCGATTACGACCTCTACTCCTTCGGAGCCGACGGCGCGCGCGGCGGCGAAGGAAAGAACGCCGACATAGAGAGCTGGAACCTGAAGTAACGGGAGACAACGCGCTGCTAACCGCCAAAGCCATACGCGCGTCGCGAAACGCCGGATTCACCCTGATCGAGATGATGGTGGTGATCGTGATCATCGCCATGGTCGCGGCAGTGGTGCTCCCGCGGCTCCCCGCGCAGGAGGGGAGCAGGCTCAAGACCTCGGCCCGTAACCTCGCCTCAGGCATCAGGTTCCTGAACGACCAGGCGATCATCACCAAGGGGGTGTTCCACCTGGAGCTGAACCTCACCGAGAGCAGCACCAGGATCGCCAAGATCTCCCCCAGCGGCGAGGAACTGCCGCCGGACGACCAGTTCATGAGCCGGCAGTTGTTGGAAGAAGGGATCGCCATCGAGGACGTGACGGTGCCGCAACTCGGCAAGGTCACTGAGGGACAGGTGGTGATCACCTTCGGCCCCGGCGGCAACCCGGACGGCATCATGATCCACCTGAAGGGGGGCGCACGGCACTTCACCATCATCGCCTACCCGGCCGGCGGCAAGGTGAAGGTGATCGAAGGGTACCAGGAGGAAACGTCGTGAAAGGCTTCACCCTTTTAGAGGTGATGATCGCGCTGGCAATTACCGCAGGGGTCCTCTTGACCGTGATCTCCTCGCTCAACTACCACCTCTCCATCGTCGGACAAGACACCGACGAGACGACCGCGGTGCTCCTGGGACGAGCCAAGCTGGCCGATCCCGATTTCAACCAATCGACCGAGAACAAAGGCACCTTCGCCCCGGACCACCCCGCTCTGAAATGGGAGCGGGAGATCGTCCCGGCGGACATACCGGGGGCGAGCCTGAACCGGATCAGCCTGACGGTGACCTGGAACGACGACAAGAAAAAGCTCTCTCTTGTGCAATATGCCCCGAAAAATGCTCAATAACCGCAAGGGCTTCACCTTGATCGAGCTGATGGTGGCGCTGACGCTGCTGGTCATTCTGGCCGGAGCCCTTTACGGCACCTACTTCTCGGTGATGGGGGCGAGAGAGAAGGGAGGCGTCCGCATCGAGCAGCGCCGAGAGCTGGCGAACACGCTCGGCAAACTGCACAGCGAGATCTCCTCGGCCTACTTCAGAAGCACCAACAAGAAGCTCCTGTTCGTGGTCGAAGACCGGGACAGTTTCGGCAAGCCGGCGTCGGTGCTCGCCTTCACCGGCATCTCCCCGCCAAGAATCGACCCGGCTCCATCGTCGGATCTGACCTTGGTGCGTTACTCGGTGCAGGAGAAGGAAGGGGTGCTCACCTTGGTGCGGGAGTCGAGGGAACCCTATCTCGACGTGAGCGTGAAGAGCTACCCTTACCCGGTGATGGACGTGGTCGAAGGGTTCCTGGTCGAGTGCTACGACGGCGGCAAATGGGTGAAGAGCTGGGACACCGCCCTGAACAACCGGCTTCCGGACCAGGTCAGGGTGACGCTGACCATGAAGGGGGGCGAGGTGTTCACCACCATCGCCTCCCCGAGGATCACGCCATGAGGGGGGAACGCGGCTTCGCCCTGGTCATTGCGCTGATTGTGACGACCTTGCTGGTGGCTCTTTTGGTCGAGTTCGTCGGCGAGGTGTATGTCGACACCTCCCACAGCCACAACTTCGTCGCCTCCCAGCAGGCGGGGATACTGGCCGAGTCGGGCATAGCCGGCGGGGTCGCTCTGCTGAAGGCTTCCGCCGCCATGAGGCAGGCCCAGGGCATAGACGCCAGCTCGCTTTCCGAGATGTGGGCCACGCCGTTCAACTACGATGCCGGAGTGGGCACGGTGACCATCACCATCGAAGACGAGAGCGGCAAGCTCGACCTCAATTCGGCGACTTCGGATACCGGCGCTCCCGACATCTTCTACGTCCAGACCGCCGAGCGCCTGGTGAAGCAGCTGCAACTCTCCCACGACCTGCTGGATGCCGCCTCGGACTGGCGGGATCTCGACGACACCCCGAGGCCCAACGGGGCCGAGACCAGCTATTACAGCACCTTGAAACCGCCGTATCAGGCGCACAACGGCAGGTTCAACACCTTCGAGGAACTCGGCCTGGTGAAGGGATTCACCCCGCCGGTGCTGACCAAATTGAGGTCGTGCCTTACCGTGTACGGCTCCGAATTATCCAGCGGGCGGATGGCAGCTCAAATCAACATCAACACCGCGCCCAAGGAACTGCTTGCCGCGCTGGACGACAAACTGATGACCGGCGACATGGTGAACCAGATCCTGGAATACCGGAAAACCAAGCCGATAAAGACGCTCAACGACGTTGCCGGCCTGGAAAAGCTCGTGCAACTTATCGGCAAGGTGAGTTTCAAAGGATCGATCTACCGGATACACGCAGAGGGCAAGGTGGGAGAAAGCGTGAGCGTTGCCGAGGCCGTGGTCAGCAACGTGGAACAGCCCAAACCGACCGTCCTCTACTGGAGAGAATATTGATGGATATCCTGATCGTACAGCTGAAAAAGGACGAGTTGATCCTTGCCGGCTTCAGGCCTAAAAGGGGCGGGGTCGGCTTCCTGTCCGCCGAGCGCCACCATTTGGAAGGGGGCGAGGGGGAACTGGCCCGGATTCTGAGCGGAGCCTCGCTCGCCGCCGGCGAGCGCAAGGTGGCGCTGGCGCTGCCGCCGAGCCTGCTCTTCATGCGCGAGCTGGAACTGCCGATCGCGGATCGGGCCAAGGTGCGGGAACTGCTGCCGCTGGAATTGAAGGGGGAGACGGCGCTCGACACCGACGCGCTCGCCTTCGACGCGCTGCCGCTGGCAAACGGCAAGGTCCTCGCCGTCTGGGGGCGCGCCAAGGAGCTGATCGAAAAGATTGAACTTTTAAAGGGAGCGGGGCTGGAGCCGGAACTGGTGACCGCGTCGCTCTTCCACTGGAACAAGCTGGCGCCCGCCGCCGGCAACGTAGCCGTGACCGACGGCGAGGGGATAGCGGTCTACCGCGACGCCCAGCCGGTCTACTTCAGGGCGCTCCCCGCAGGCTCCGGCGAGGCCGAGTTGGCCAGGACGGTGGCCGCGGCGGAAATCTCCCACGGCGTGCCGATCGAACAGATGATCTCCTACGCCGTCAGCTCCAGCGAAAGCGAGGTCCTCGCCCAGGCCTCCCGCGGGCTGGCCGACGCCTTCGGAGACGACGCGCACGCGGCGCACGACTTGGCCGGGGCCTACGCGCTGGCGGCGGCGGTCGCCGACGGCAGCGCCGTCAACCTCAGGCGCGGCGCGCTCGCCTACACGGCGGGAAACCAAAAACTCTACAAGAAACTGCGGGTCACGGCGGTGCTGGCGGTCGCCGCGGTGGCGCTGCTCTTCGCCGAGAGCGGCGTGCGCTATTACCTGGTGAAACGGGATCTGAACTCGCTCGATCTCTCGGTGAAAGGGATCTACCGTGAGGTCTTTCCCAACCGGAAGAAGCCGGTCGACGAGGTGTCGGAACTGCGCTCGGAAATAAAGAGGCTGGAAGGGGCCAAGACGTCCAGCAATCTGCTGAAGCTTTTGAAGGATCTTGCCGATGCCAAGGGCGACGACGTCGGCGGCATTTACGAGACCGAAGTGGACGGCCTCGAGGTGCGCCTGAAGGCGGACGCCAGGAGCTTCCAGGCCGCCAACGATTTCAAGGCCCGCGCCGCCAAGGTGTTGGACGGCGCCGAGGTCAGCGAGATCAAGTCGCGGCCCGACGGCAGCGTCACCTTCAACTTCCGCGGCAAGATGAAGGGGGTGGCCCAATGACCGGGGAAGAGCTGATCAACTCGTTGCAGAGACTGGACCAGCGGACCAAGCTGCGCATCGGCATGGCGCTGGCGGCCTTGTTGATCGTGGCGATTGCCCTGTCCGCCATGAACAGCAGGATTTCCGCCCTGGAAAAGAAGCGGCTGGCGCGCGAGTCGGACATATCCGAGATGATGAAGCTGAAGCTGCGCTACCAGGAGGCGAGCGCCGGCGCGCAGCGTCTGGCCAATCGGCTGATGGCGGGCAAGCCGGACGACTCGCCCGCCAAGATCATCGAGGAGATCGGCATCAAAGGGCGCAGCAGCCAGATAAAGCCGGTCAAGGGCGAGGACCTTCCCGGCTACCAGGAAGACGCGGCCGAGGTGAGGATGGAAGGGTTGAGCGCCAACGAGGTGACCAACCTCATCTACCGCCTGGAAAAGGGGACGCGCCCGGTCACCGTGAAGAAGGCGCTGATCAAGCAGCGCTTCGACGACCCCAGTAAGCTCGACCTGGCGCTGACCATAGCCCTGATCAAGCCGGCGCCGGCAGGGGCACGATGAAACGGCGCGCCCTCTACCTTGCCTGCGGCATCCCCGCCGCCGTCGTTGTTTTCCTGTTTTTGACGCTGTTCTTCACCCCCAACGACGCGGTCAAAGGGGTGCTGGTGCGCGCCGCCGACAACGCGGGCTATAGCCTCAACTTCTCCGGATTCGGCAAGAGTTTCCCGCTCGGCTTCAAGTCGCGGGAGTTGGAGGTGGCGTCGGCCAAAGGGAGCCTGATCAGGCTGCGCGACGCGCGGGTTCATCTGGAGCTGCTGCCGCTTTTGATCGGCAAACTGCGCGTTTCCTACGACGCCAAGGTCGGCGCCGCCGGCGAACTGGCCGGCGAGGTGAACCTCGGCAAAGATCACGGCTGGAGCGTGCAGTGCAAAGGCGTGCGCCTGGAGGAGATCCCTTTCTTCGCCACGGTGGCGGGGGCCAGCGTCAAGGGAGAGCTGAGCGTCAACGGCAAGACGGTGACCCCCAAAGGGTATCCCGAGGGGAACCTGCAACTCGAGGTGCGCGGCGCCGAGCTGGCGGGGGTGAAGATCGGCGAGATGCCCCTGCCCGACGCGAGGTACAAGCAGATCCGCGGCGCGCTCGGCATCGAATACGGACGGATGGCGTTGAAGAGCTTCACCCTGGAGGGGGACGACATCTACGTGCGCCTGAAAGGGGACAGCGTGCTTGCCGTGCCGGTCGGCAACTCGCCGCTCAACCTGGTCCTGGAGATGATGCCGAAACCCGCGTTCCTGGATCGGCAAAAGTTCGTCTTCCTGTTGCTGATGAAGTACCAGACCTCCCCCGGAGCCTTCAGCGTACCGATCCACGGCACCCTGGCCCATCCGGCCATCTGACACGTTTATTCGGCAGCAGGAGCGCGCATGATCGAGTTTCGGGGCGTACACAAATGGTTTAAGAAACTCCACGTACTGAACGACATCAACCTGAAGGTGCAGGCGGGCGAGGTGGTCGTGGTGTGCGGCCCCTCCGGCAGCGGCAAGTCCACCCTGATCCGTACCATCAACCAGCTGGAGCCGATCGGCGAGGGAACGCTGGTGGTCGACGGCATGGACCTCGCCGACAAGAAGACCGACATCAACAAACTGCGCGCCGAGGTCGGCTTCGTCTTCCAGCAGTTCAACCTCTATCCCCATCTCTCCGTGCTCGCCAACATCACCCTGGCGCCCATCAAGATCCGCAATACTCCCAGGAAAGAAGCCGAGCAGCAGGCCCTGGCGCTGCTGGAGAGGGTGGGGCTCGCCGAGAAGCGCGACGCCTACCCGACGCAGCTCTCCGGCGGCCAGCAGCAGCGCGTCGCCATCGCCCGCGCGCTGGCCATGAAGCCGCGCATCATGCTCTTCGACGAGCCGACCTCCGCGCTCGACCCGGAGATGATCGGCGAAGTGCTCGACGTGATGCTGAAACTGGCCAAGAGCGGCATGACCATGGTGGTCGTCACCCACGAGATGGGCTTTGCCCGGGAGGTCGCCGGGCGGGTGGTGTTCATGGACCACGGCGTGATCCTGGAAGAAGCGCCCCCCGAGCAGTTTTTCAAGCAGCCCAAACACGAGCGGGCGCAGCAGTTCCTGAAGCAACTGCTCTCGCCGATGCATTGAAATCGCAACCTTTAGGAGGAATATCCATGAAAAAAATGATGACGGTTTTCGCGGCGCTGGCCTTGGTGGCGTCTTTGACGCAGGCGGCGCTGGCCGGCGACACGCTGGCCGAGGTGAAAAAGAAGGGCGTGCTGGTGGTAGGGGTCAAGGACTCCCTCCCTCCCTTCGGCTACATCGACGAGAAGAGCCGGGAGATCGTCGGCTACGACATCGACTTCGTCAAGACCATCGCCCAAAAACTGGGCGTGAAGCTTGAACTGAAACCGGTGACCTCCGCCAGCAGGATGCCGCAACTGATGGAAGGCAACATCGACATGATCGCCGCCACCATGACCAAAAACCCGGAGCGGGCCAAACAGATCGACTTCAGCTATACCTATTTCCTGACCGGCCAGAAGTTCATCACCAACAAGGGGAAGGTCAAGAGCCTGAAGGACCTGGAAGGGAAAAAGATCGGCACGGCCAAAGGCTCCACCTCGGAGCAGAACGTCAAAAAGGCGATCCCGACCGCCACCGTGCTCTCCTTCGACGATTACCCCCAGGCGTTTCTCGCCTTGCAGCAGGGGAAAGTGGCCGCGGTCACCACGGACGAATCGATCCTTGCCGGCATCCTCGGCAAAGCCCCCAACAAGAACAAGTTCGAGATCCCCACCCTGCAGATCTCCGAGGAGCCCTACGGCCTGGGGATGCGCAAGGACGACAAGAACCTGGTCGCTTTCGTCAACAAGACCCTGCTGGAAATGGAAAAAAGCGGCGAGGCCAAGAAGATCTTCGACAGGTGGTTCGGTCCCAAGACCTCGACCCCGCTGAAGCGCACCTTCAAGATCACGGCGGACAAGTAAGCTAAAAAGAGGCTCTTTTCCGTGCTCAAATACCACTTCGACTGGTCCATCGTCACCTCGGGCAAGTATTTCGACTGGCTGGTCTCCGGGCTGAAGATCACCCTGGAGCTCTCCTTCGTCTCCATCGTGCTCGCCTTCCTGCTCGGCCTGCTGGTCGCGGTGCTGCGCATGAGCCCGCTGCGGCCGGTCCGCCTGGTCGCCATGGCCTATCTGGAGTTTTTTCGGAACACGCCGCTATTGGTGCAGATCTTCTTCTGGTATTTCGGCTCCTACAAGATCCTCCCCACGGCCGTCAACGACTGGCTGAACAGCACCAACTTCGAATTCGCCGCTGCGGCGATCGCGCTCAGCATCTACACCTCCGCCTTCATCGCCGAGGATCTCCGTAGCGGCATACTCTCCATCCCCAAGGAGCAGATGGAGGCGGCCCGCAGCGCGGGCTTCTCCTTTCTGCGCTCCATGCAGTACGTGATCCTGCCGCAGGCGGTCAGGATCACCGTGCCGCCGCTGGTGAACCAGTTCCTGAACCTGGCCAAGAATTCCTCGCTCGCCATGACCATCGGCGTCGCCGAGCTCACCTACCAGGCGCGCCAGGTGGAGAGCTACTCCTTCAAAGGGTTCGAGGCCTTTACCGCCGCCACCTTGGTCTACCTCGCCCTCTCGGTGGCCATCACCTGGCTCGTGCACGTCTACGACAGGCGGGTGCTGAATCCGCTGAGGACCGGCTGACATGGGCGACTTCCTCAACTTCCAGGTCATAGCGGACAATTTCACCTACTTCATGATCGGGCGCTACCCCAACGGCCCGCTCGGCGGCCTCGGACTCACCCTCTATCTGGCGGTGGTCTCCTGCCTGCTTTCGGTCGTCGGCGGCCTGATCCTGGGGCTATTGAGCATCTCCGGAAACCGCTGGGTCCGCTGGCCTTCGCTTTTGTTCATCAACACCGTCAGAGGGCTGCCGCTGTTGATGGTGATCTTCTGGATGTATTTCCTGCTCCCCATCCTGCTTCGCAAGACCACGCCGGAAAGCCAGACGGTGATCATGGGGCTCACCCTGTTCACCTCCGCCTACATGTCCCAAATCGTCAGGGCCGGCATCGAGGGGATCCCCAAGGGGCAGACCGAGGCGGCCCTCTCCACCGGCCTGAAGCCCTGGCAGGCGATGCTTTACGTGGTCCTGCCGCAAGGGCTCAGGAACATGATCCCCAGCTTCGTCAACCAGTTCGTCTCCCTCATCAAGGACACCTCGCTCGCCTTCATCGTCGGGGTGTCGGAACTCACCCACGTCGGCACCCAGATCAACAACCGCACCATGGCCTTTCCGACCGAGATCTTCATCTTCATAGCCGCCGTCTACTTCGTCATCTGCTACGCGTTCACTTCGCTGTCTCGCGTCCTGGAGCGCAGACTCTCCTGGCATAAGGCTCTTTAGTTAGCGGTACAGTGACTGGTTCTGACAGTCCCGCTCCGTGCTTATGCCTTGACAACACACCTCAAGCCGTTATATAAATGAATTATTATTAAGTACCGAAAGATATAGCGTTACCGATAGCCGAGGCAATGAGAGTTGTCGAAATCCGCAATGCTTGATTTGTCATTCCTGTTTTTTCCGAACATCCCTGAACCAGATCGAACCGCGGGCCGCTATAGATTATCCGAGGGAGGAATACATGCTTTTGCTGGAAGTGATGTCGGTCGTGACGGCGGTGACTCTGTTGGTCATGGCTTTTTGTCTTATTCCGGTGCTGGTTGAACTGCGCAGAACGGCGATCTCCCTGCGGGGCGTCGCCGAGTCGCTGCAGGTCGAAATCCAACCGCTGATCAAGGAATTGCGCGACACGGTGGCCGACATCCAGGTGGTGACCAGTGCGACCGCCGCCAACGTCGACGGGGTGAATCTGCTCCTGGACGAACTCGGGCATGCGGGACACAATATCAGGATGATCAACAAGGTGATCGGAGTCGCGTCGGAGGTGGCGGCCACGTCATCCGCGTGGCTGGCCGGTGCGCGTGTTGCGGGCAAGGTGATAGCTGATAAGCTTATTAAAAAAAGGGGGTGACTGCCATGTCGAAAGATAAGGATATCGGAACGGGTACCATGCTGCTGTCGTTTTTCGCGGGTGCTGCTGTCGGAGTGGGAGCGGCGCTGCTGCTCGCGCCGAAGACCGGCGAGGAGATGCGCGGCAAGATCAAGGATCTGGCCGACGACGCCGTCGACAAGATCAAGGAGTACGCCAGCGAGGCCCAGGACAAGATCAGGGCGAGCTACGAGGACGGCAAAGATGTCGTGCTCGAGAAGAAAAACATCATCACCTCCGCCATCGAAGCCGGCAAAGAGGCGATGGAGCGCGAGAAGGAAAAACAGAAAGCTGCGCTGTGAGTCGCGACCGCCGCTAAAAAAGCCCACTTAGGTGGGCTTTTTTAGTTGTTCGCCCGCCTCCCTGCCACGCATCCACCATCACACTTCCACCATCAATCCGCTGCTCGGTATCGCCCATGACCAGATCCAACGGTAAACGCGACTTTTTCACCAAGAGCCTTTGGGACTTGGATCCGGCTCAGTTCCGCGGCGGCAAGCGGACTCTCGTCAAGCTCCTCCAACTGCTAGGCTTCGCCTTCTCGAATTTTCTGGACAACAACTCCCTCTTGCGGGCCACGGCCCTCTCCTTTACCACCCTGCTCTCCCTGGTGCCGCTCTTGGCGCTGGCCTTTGCGGTGCTGAAGGGCTTCGGCGTGCAAAACCGGCTGGCGCCGCTGATCCTCAACCAGGTGGCGGCCGGCTCGGAAGTGGTGGTAAGCAGGGTCATCGCCTACATAGACAACACCAACATGAGTTCGGTCGGCGCGGTCGGCCTGATCGCCCTGCTCTACACCTCGATCAGCATGCTGGCCAACATCGAGGAGGCCTTCAACGTGGCCTGGGGAGTCTCCCAGACCCGCTCCTTGTACCGCAGATTCAGCGAGTACCTGAGCGTGCTGGTGAGCGCGCCGCTGCTCCTGCTGGCGGCCACCAGCATCACCACCACCCTGGAGAGCCGGCAATTGGTGGACTGGCTCTGGGCTCGGAGCTATCTGAGCGACGTCTTGCTGTTCCTGCTCAGCCTGACCCCGTACCTGAGCGTCTGGATCGCCATCTTCCTGCTCTACATCTTCATCCCCAACACGCGGGTGCGCTACCGCTCGGCGCTGATCGGCGCCGTGCTGGCGGGGACCCTCTGGCAGTTGGCCCAGTGGTGCTACATCCACTTCCAGGTGGGGGCCGGCAACTACAACGCCATCTACGGCACCCTGGCCGCGCTGCCGATACTGATGGTCTGGATCTACGTCAGCTGGATCATCGTGCTGTTCGGCATGGAGGTGGTGGCAGCGCACCAGAACCTCCCCACCTTCCGCAGGGACATCCGCGGCAAAGATATCAGCCAATAGTTGAAGGAGCTGGTCGCCCTGGCCGCTTTGCGCCACATCGCCGACTCCTTCCACGAGGGAGAACCGGCCTGGGACGACGATCGTCTGGCGATCAAACTGGGCATGCCGCTGCGCTTCGTGCGCGGCGCCCTGGACCATCTGATCGCCGAAGGGTTCATCGTCCATGCCGGCGGCTCGCAGCACGGCTACTATCCCGCCAGGGAATTGGATAGGATCGAGCTCGGCGAGGTAGTGCTCTCCCTCAGGGGTCACGGCGAAGGGTGCGGCATCGTTGGCGAAGACAAGGCCAGCGAGATCCTGGCGAGGGTCGATCGCTCGGTTTTGGCGGCCCTTCAAGGGACCACTTTGAAGGAGCTGGCCGGCCGAGAAAACATCCCGCCCGTCGTTGACAAAGGGGGACCAGTTGACATATAGTGTGCCGATTAAACCATCAGACAAAGCGGGTTATGCAAGACTTCAAAGACAAAGACTACAGCGAGCGCAGGCTCGGCACCGGAGCGGCGCGAGGCCAGGACGGGCGCAACACCTTTAAGGATTTGAAGGAGACCAAGCCGGCAAAGCGCAGGCTGAAGATCATCCTCCCGATCCTGGCGCTGGCGCTCGCCGGCTATCCGCTGCTCTCCCTTTGCAGCTTCCCTCGCCTGACTGCCGCCACCTCCAGCGCCAAGACCGCCGCCGTCGTTCCGAGCGCGGTCGACAACTGGAGCGCGTTTCGCATGGCGGCGGATTCCTATCCCAACGCCAGCGTTCAGGGGGGCGTCTTCAGCTCGCCGCTGCCGCAGGGCGGGAGGGTCGTCTACGCCATCAACGAGGCCATGCAGCACCGGGTCGAGAAGCTGTTGGCCGACTACAAGGTCCCCTACGGGATGTTCGTCGCCATCGAGCCCAAGACCGGCCGCATCCTCGCCACGGTCGCCCATTCCTCCGTGCAACCGGGGTGGAACACCAGGGCCTGCTACAACCTCTATCCCATGGCCTCGCTCTTCAAGATCGTCACGGCGACGGCGGCCCTGGAAGAAAAGAAGGTCTCCGCCGACACCCCCTTCGCCTTCAACGGACGCCTCACCTCGCAGAGCCCGCGCCTGTGGCGGGTGAAGCCTGGGCGCGGCAACCAGCAGATGCCGCTCTCGCTGGCCATGGGGAAATCGGTGAACCCGGTGTTCGGCAGGCTGGCGGGCGAGGTGGTGGGCCGGGACCCGCTGCTGCTCTACGCCGAGCGCTACGGATTCAACCACGACATCTTCCCGGGCTCCTCGGTCGCTCCCAGCAGGGCGCCGGCGCCCGACACCGTCGACCAGCTCATGCTGATGGGGGCAGGACTTAACCACGAGGTGAAGATCTCGCCCCTGCACGCGGCCGCCATCATGGCCACGGTGGCCAACGGCGGCGTGATGATGGCCCCCTCCCTGGCCCAGGAAATCGTGGATCAAAAGGGGATGACGCTCTTCACCCAGAAGCCGCAGATGCTGAGAACCGTGACCACGCCGGAAACCGCCGCCTCGCTGGCCCGCATGCTTTCCACCACCGTGATCAGCGGCACCTCGCGCAAGGCCTTTCACGACCGCAGGGGACGGCCGATGCTCGCCTCGCTGCACGTCGCGGCCAAGACCGGCTCCATCGACGGCACCGATCCGGCCGGGCATTACAGTTGGTTCGCCGCCTACGCGCCGATGGAGGACCCGCAGATCGCCATCGCCGCGCTGGTGATAAACCAGAACAAGTGGCGCATCAAGGCGACCCAGGTGGGCGAGCAGGCGCTGGAGGCCTTCTTCAAGTAACAAGCGGGGGTTGGGCAAACGGAACGGGGGAGAAGTGCCAGGCACGAGCTTAACGGCAGTGCCCGATGGGGGGGGCGCCCATGGAGTCTACGGAGTCTAGGGAGTGCGCGAGGTGCGGGACCTGCTGCGTGGCGCCCGACATCAGCAGCTTGCAGAAGAAGCCGGGAGAGAGGTGCCGGCACCTCACCGACGCCTTGGCCTGCGGCATTTACCGGGATCGCCCCGCCGTCTGCCGGGGCTACCGGCCGGACGAGATCTGCGCGAGCATCGCCGCCCCCACCCTCGACCAGAGGGTAGCGGGCTACCTGAGGCTCTTCGGCCTGCGGGAGATCAGCTGAATTTTTCCAGGGTGAACTCGCCGTCCAGCCACTGCGCGTAGGAGTATTGGGTGATCCAGTCCCCCAGCGCGATGAAGAGACGCCCCTCGCTCCTCTTCACCATCGGCATGTGATAGTGGCCGACGATGACGGCGTCGCATCCGGCGGCGAAGCATCCGCCGGCAAAGGAGTCCAGTATCACGTTGTAGTCCCAGTACGCCCGCCTGGCCGCGTGCTGCTTGCTGCTGCGCCTCGACAGGGTGGAGGCCGCGTGGGCCGCGAGCCGCCGGGAGAAAAGCGGGATCAGCGCCTTGGCGACGGGGCTGTGAAACAGCAAGCGGAAGGCTCGATAGCGGTAATCCTCGCGGTTGATCTGGTCGCCATGGCACAGGTAGACCTTTTGCCCGCCGATTTCCAGCACCGCGCCCGCCTTATGCACCTCCGCCTGCAGTTGTTTCCCGAAAAAGCGGTCGAGGTGGAAATCGTGGTTCCCCTCGAAGTAGACGATCCGCACGCCGCGTCCCCTCACCCCCTTCAGGCAATCGATAATCTCCCGATAGTGGCTGTAGACGGGGTCCGGATTGCCGACCCAGAATTCGAACAGGTCGCCCAGCAGATACAGGGTGTCCGTGTCCGGGGGGAGCGTCTCCAGGAAGCGGATCAGCACCCGGTAGTTGAGATCATCCGGGCTTCTCAAGTGGGCGTCGGCGATGAAAATCTTGCGCATTTGCGCAATATATACAAAAATGGGCTGAAGGTAAAGAAACTCGGTTCTTAATCACAATTTATCCCTGAGGCTCCGATGCACGCCATGCGCAATCTCGAAATCGTTTGGGAAGACCTGATGGAGGCCTTCGAAAACACCGACCAGGAGTTGGCCTTCTTTCTCGACCGGGAAACCGGCGAGGTCTTCTCGGTCCCGACCGATTACGACGACGATCCTTTTTGGGACGAAGTCGAATCCCAGGATGAGCGCTACCTGGAGATCCCCCCCTTCGACTACAGCCAGGAACGCCAAATGGTGCACGCCTTCATCCAGAGGATCGATGACAACGGCCTGAAGGCCATGCTGGTGCGGGCCTTCGTCGGCACCCACTCCCACGGCAGGTTGCACGAAATCCTTTCCTTTTACCCGGAGGAGATGGAGCGCTTTCAGGCGGTCAGGGAGGAACTGATCACCGGCCGCGCCGGACATTGGCTGGAAGAGCACGACATCTATCCGCCGGAACGGGATTTCTAACCCCCAGGGAGCCTTAATGCCTTTATTACAAAGCGCTACCAACAGAACCGTGCTGACCCTGCTGATCGTCGCCGCGCTCTTTGCCGCGGGACATGCACTGCACCACACGGCTTCCTGCTTTTTGCTCTCCTTCGTCATCGCCTATCTGTTGGATCCCGTCGTGGTGCTCCTGGAAAGAAGGAAACTCTCCCGGTTGAACGGCATCATAGCCGTCTACGTGGTGCTGGCCATCTTCTCCGTTTTCTTTTTCTCCTATTTCGTCCCCTTGCTGATCCTGCGCTGGCAGGCGCTCATTCCGAAGATCCCGATCTACCTGCAGGACGCCAAGACGCTCGGCTTGCAGTTGCAAGGGAGATTCCAGCCGATGTACGGCGCCGAGGAGTGGAGCTGGGCCATCGACAAGCTGGTGGAAGCGGTGGACCAGCCGTTCTCCAACCTGACCGCCGGAGTTTACGCGGCGGCGGCCAACATGGTCTTCAACCTGTTCAACCTGGTCCTCTCGCCGATCCTCGTTTTTTTCATGCTCCACTACAAGCAGGACATCAAGGCGACGCTCGCCGCCTGGATACCCTCGCGCCATAGACGCATCGTCCTGGAGATAGGCGACGAGGTGAACGAGAGCATCGGAGGCTTCCTGAAAGGGCAACTGATCGTCTCCTTCATCGTCGCCGTCCTCTCCAGCGTCGCCCTGATGGTCCTGGATGTCGACTACCCCCTGTTCAACGGCATCTTCGCCGGGTTGGCCTCCATCCTTCCCTTCATCGGCGTCTTCATCGCCACCATCCCGCCGCTGTTTTTCGCCTACGTCAAGTTTCACAGCGGCCTCGCCCTCTTCAAGGTGATCGCCGCCTTCGCCGGCATCTACTTCATGGAGGGATACCTGGTGAAGCCGCTGGTCTTCAAGCGCTCCATGGACCTGAACCCGCTTTTGACCATCATCATGGTGATGGCGCTGGGCGAGCTGTTCGGCTTTTGGGGCATCCTGCTCGCCATCCCGGTGGCCGCGGCGGCGAAAATCATCAACGTCTCCATCGAGAGGGGCGATTTCCGCAGTCGGGAGGCGCAGTGAAAAAGGAAACCTTCAAGGTCGCCGGCATGTCCTGCGTCAACTGCGCGGCGCGCATCGAGCGCGGACTGTCCGACGCGCCCGGGGTGGAAGACGCCTCGGTGAACTTCGCCATGGGGGAACTGTCGGTCAGTTTCGACCCGAGCCGCATCGGCGAGAAACGCATCAGGGAGCTGGTGGTCGGGCTCGGCTACCAGGTGCGGGCCGACGGGGACGACCGGGAGGAGCTGAGGCGGGAAAGGAACTGGTTCGTCTTCAGCCTGGCGGCCTCGCTCCCGATCATGGCCACCATGCACCTGCACGGCGAGCCGCGGGTGGCTTTCCTGAACCTCGTTTTGGCGAGCGCCGTGCAGTTCAGCGCCGGTCTCGCCTTCTACCGGGGCGCCTGGCTCGCGGTCAAAGGGGGGAGCGCCAACATGGACGTGCTGGTGGCTCTGGGCACCAGCGCCGCCTATTTCTACTCGCTCTTCGCCTTTTTCGGCGCCTTCGGGCCGCACGGCGAGGTATTCTTCGAGACCTCGGCCATGCTGATCGCCTTCATCCGGCTCGGCAAGTACCTGGAGGCGCGCGCCCGCGGCAAAGCGGGCGAAGCGCTCAGAAAGCTCCTGAAGCTGCAGTCCGACACGGCACGGCTTTTGGTGGACGGCGTCGAGCGCGAGGTGGCCTCGGGATCTCTGAAAGTCGGCGACCTGGTGCTGGTGCGGCCGGGCGAGGCGATCCCCATGGACGGGGTGGTGGTCTCGGGCGATTCGAGCGTGGACGAGTCCATGGTGAGCGGCGAGTCGCTCCCGGTGGAGAAGGGGGCGGGCGACGAGGTGATCGGCGCCACCGTCAACCGCGGCAGCTCGCTGACCGTGCGCGCAACCCGGGTCGGCGCCCAGACCCGGCTGGCCCAGATCTTCCGCATGGTGCAGGACGCGCAGACCGACAAGGCCCCCATCCAGCGCTTCGCCGACCGGATCTCCTCCTATTTCGTCCCCGCCGTGCTGCTCCTCTCCCTGATCACCCTTGCCGGCTGGTACTTCGCGAGCGGCGAGGGCTTTTTATTTTCCTTCAAGCTCGGCATCGCCGTGTTGGTGATCGCCTGCCCCTGCGCCATGGGGCTCGCCACCCCGACCGCCATCATGGTGGGGAGCGGCGTCGGGCTCAACAGGGGCATCCTGATCAAAAAAGGCTCCGCGCTGGAGAACGTGGCCAGACTGCAACTGCTGCTTTTCGACAAGACCGGCACCATCACCGAAGGGGCCCCGGTGCTCACCGATCTCGCTGCCGCGCCGGGCGTTACCGAGGAACTGCTGCTCGACCGGCTCTATTCGGCGGAGTCCCAGTCGAACCACCCCCTGGCCGCGGCCTGCGTCCGGGAGGCGCAACGGCGCGGCCTCAGCTTGAAGAGCCCCACCGATTACCTGGAGCGAGGCGGCTTCGGCATCTCCTGCAACCTGAACGGCGAGCGGATCCTGGCCGGCAACAGCCGCCTGATGGCGGCCGAGGGGATTGACCTCGCGCCGCTCTCCGCCCTATCCGCGCCGCTCTCCGCAGCCGGAAAATCCCTCATCTATCTGGCGTCCCAAGGCGCGCTGTTGGGAGTCGCCGCCTTCGCCGATCCGGTGAAACCGGGCGCCGCCCGGGCCATCGCCGAACTGAAGGAGCTGGGGATCGCCTGCTTCATGCTGACCGGCGACCACCATGCAGTGGCCGCCGCCGTCGCGCGCGAGACCGGTCTGGACGGCTTCGAGGCGGAGCTTTTGCCGGAAAGAAAGCTCGCCGTCGTCAAGGAGCATCAAGGCAAGGGGTTGAAGGTCGGCATGGTCGGCGACGGCATCAACGACGCCCCGGCCCTCGCCCAGGCCGACGTCGGCATCGCCATCGGCGGCGGCACCGACATCGCCAAGGAGACCGGCGACATTATTTTGGTGAAAAGCGATCCTTTGGACGTGGTGGCGGCGGTGCGGCTCGGCAGGGCGACCCTTGCCAAGGTGAAGCAAAACCTCTTCTGGGCGCTGATCTACAACGTGCTCGGCATACCGGTCGCGGCCGGGCTCCTTTACTACCCGTTCGGCATCACCTTGAAGCCCGAGTTCGCCGGTCTCGCCATGGCGTTTTCCTCGGTCTCGGTAGTGCTCAACTCGATCACGCTCAAGGGCGTGGCGAGAAGGCTGGGGAATTAGCTGCCGGCAGTTGCCGTAGGTCGTGTTAAACGGCTTCATCGTGAAACGCGACGTTGCCACCGTGGCACCATTGCGACGTCGCGTTTCGTACCTCAACGCGACCTACGGGAGTAACCAACCGAACGCCAAGGTTGACCGAAATTTTCCTTTTGCGTAGAATCGGATCAGAAGGGAATTTTTCTCCCCGGAGGCACCCGCGTGGTGCGGTTTTGGAGGGACGGTTACCCCCGTCAACTTATGCTGAAAAAGAACCTACTTGGGACATTGACGGAAATCTGCCTGATCGTGGTGGTTTCGGCGGCTGCCGGCATCGCCTGGAACCGCACGCTCCTGACCGGCGCTTGGCGAGGGGAGTTGACCCAGCAGGCGCAGGCTGCGCCTCAGGGCGAGGAATTGCCGATGCCCATCGGCCTGGTGCAGGTAAAAGAGCTGCACGATTCCAAACAGGCGGTTATCGTCGATGCCAGGAGCGCCGCGAGCTTTGCACAGGGGCACATCGCCGGAGCGCTGACCCTGCCGCTGGAAGAACTCCGCAAGACCGGCCCGGTCGGACTCAAGGCGAAAGTGCCGACCAGCGCCACCGTCATCGCCTACTGCAACGGATTTTCCTGCCACGACAGCATGGATCTGGGGAAACTGCTGATGCAGGCCGGCTACGCCTCGGTCTATGTATTCGAAGGCGGATATCCCGAATGGCGCGACGCCGGCTACCCGACAGCGACGGGGGCACTATGAACGGCTGGAAACGACATCTGCCTGCGGCCGTCAGGATAACCCTGGGGGTCATTTTCATCTACGCCGCCCTGCTGAAGATCGCCGATCCGGTTGCCTTTGCCGGCAGCGTGGCGGCCTACCGGGTGCTCCCCTACTTCGCCAGCTATCTGACGGCGGCCGTACTCCCCTTTCTGGAACTGGTCTGCGGGCTGCTGCTGGTCTGCGGCTACCGGGTGAAAGGTGGAGCGCTGATCATCGCAGGCATGAACCTGGTCTTCATCGTCGCCCTCGCCTCGGCCATCGTGCGCGGGCTGGACATAGATTGCGGCTGCTTCAAGCAGGGAGGGGCCAAGACCTCGCCTTGGATGGCGCTGGCAAGGGATATGGTCTTTCTCGCCATGACCGTTTTCGTGCTGAAAACAAGCCAGATCAAAACCCCGCATACGGATTTGACGGATGTAACGGATAACGTCCGATAAGGCAAAGCTTTTGGGGTAAACCAAAGAGTTCTGCTTAATCTGTTTTTATCCGTTCAATCCGTTCAATCCGTGTGCGAGCCTTTGAACTTGTTCTCTCTGGGGTTTCGCCGCAGATGCCGAACACGCCTGCGTCTTGCAGTTTTAAATGAAATACTGTAGTATGCGCGCGTGTTTCATTAACTCAGCGCGGAGACCCTTTTGAAAGAGCCACTGCTTCTCATCTGCGCTTACCTGCTCGGTTCGGTGCCGACCGGCCTGTTGCTGGCCCGGGCCATGGGCGTCAACATCCGGGAGACCGGCAGCGGCAACATCGGCGCCACCAACGTCTACCGGACCGTGGGCAGAAAGATCGGCATCCTCACCCTGGTCGGCGATTGCCTCAAAGGCCTGATTCCGGTACTGGTCGCCAAATGGCTCGGTCTCCCGGTCGGCTGGATCGCGGCCATCGGCTTGGCCGCCTTCCTCGGCCACGTCTACACCATTTTTCTCGGTTTCAAAGGGGGAAAGGGGGTCGCCACCGCGTTGGGCGTCTTCCTCGGCACCTCGCCCATCTCCGTCCTCTTCGCCGTAGTCGCCTTCGCGCTGGTGCTGTACAAGTGGCGCTACGTCTCCCTCGCCTCCATCGTCGCCGCCGCCCTGATCCCGTTCATCGTCTGGCTGGTCGGCTGCAGCCCGGAGATGGTCCTCATGTCGCTCGCCATCGCCGCGCTGGTCATCTTCAGGCACCGCGAGAACATCTCCAGGCTCAGAGCCGGGACCGAGAACAAGTTCAAGGCCTGACGGCGGTGCCAGCATCGCGCCGGGTAGCCGGATAAATCTTTATCCTGGCAGTGATGGCTCATGTGGTGACGCCAAAGCAATATCGTGTGCGACGAATTCCACCCGGTTGCGACCTGACGATTTTGCGCGGTACAGCAGTTCATCGACCTTGACAAGTATCTCATCGGCCGGTTGGCCCGCGGTACACGGTGGTGTGATTACCCCAAAGCTGGCGGTGACACACTTTGCCGCGCTCGACGCCTTGTGGGGGATGGCAAGCGCCTCGATGCCCCGCCTGATTTTCTCAGCTATTATCACCGCGCCACTATTGTCGGTTTCCGGCAGAATACAGGCAAATTCCTCGCCACCATACCGCGCAGCAAGATCAGCGGGCCGGATAGCGCATTCGGACAATATCCGCCCAACCAACCGCAGACATTCGTCACCTTTCACGTGTCCATAATTGTCGTTAAACGCCTTGAAATGGTCAATATCCAGTAGTATCAGCGACAGTTTCGCTCCGGAACGCGCATGACGGGCCTGTTCCAAGGCTAGCACCTCGTCGAAATGGCGACGGTTGGCGAGACCGGTCAACGCGTCGGTCGTGCTCAAGACCTCAAGCTTGCGGTTGGATTCCTCCAGCGCCTTATCGGACTGGACCATACGTTTCTGGACAACTTCATATTCTTCGATCTGCTTGTGCAATTCCCTGGTCATAGTCGTGGCCAGTCCAACGGCCCGTGCTCGTCCGTTTGCCAACAGCCACGCGAGCAGCGCCAGTAAAAGGCTGAGACTGGTTCCGGCAATTACTATCAGCGATTTGGCGTTACGGCCGAAGCGGGCATAGAAGTCATCCTTAGTGCGCATGGAGAACATCCACGTGTGCCCGGCAACGACAAGATACTCATCGGCGGCAATGGCAGACGGTTGGGCCGCGCCACCGATCGAGCCGTACAGAAGCGCCTCAGGGGAAGGCTCGACGTCATCGTAAATAGCCAGATCGACCCCGGACGGGCGTTCGCCGTAAAGGCTGGCCATGAGGTTGTGCATATGAAAAACGGCGAAGACCCAGCCCGCCAGGTGAGCGCGGCGCGCGGCAACATTATCGTGCTGCTCCCCCCTGGCGTAAATCGGAAGATACATGACGAAGCCGGGTTGAGCATCGGCCTCGCTCTCCACTGCTACCTGAAGCAGGCCGGAAATTGCCGGCATTCCCGAATCGCGAGCCTTTTCCATGGCGGATCGCCTGACCGGATCTGGCCATTGGTCGAGGCCGGAGAGGGCAAGGTTGCCGCCGACGTCGGGCTCAACCTGAACGACGGGAGTGTAGGTTTTTCGTTGCCCCTCGGGTTTAATGGCGTAGTTGGAAGCGACGCGTCGCCGCATTGCCGCAATATGCGTTTTTTTGAGTGCACCCGGCACCGATTCGATAAAGCCGATGGCCTGGATGCCGGAAAAATTCACGTCGAGTTGGAGCGCGTCGATGTAGTCGTGGAAGTTGTCGCTATCCATGCCGCCGGTAGTCGCAAACAGCCCCTGAACACCGCGGAGCATCTGGTCGTAGCCGGCCATGCGCTGTTCAACATGGCTGACGGTCTCGCGCAGTAAAAAATCGAACTGTGAGCGCAATGCCTTGCGGCTGTTTTGCTGCTCGTGATCCCAGACCAGCCAGGTGACACAGAGCATGCTGGCAAGAATCAGCAAAGGGAGGAAGAGCGGCCGTAACCGGCTCACTGAGGAGCCTGAAAGTTGGTCATGGCCTCGGCGATCTCGGGGTTGAAATATTTCTCGAAAATGCGGTGTACCGTTCCATCGGAGCGCATGGCGTTTACCAGGTCCCGCCATTTTTTCTGTTCCACGGTCGTCAGGGATTTCCTGGACATGATGAGGCCATGCGGCACGGCCGGATCGTTAAACTCGATAAGGTTGGTCAGAACGCGGAGTTTTTTTTCCACCAGAACCGGGGTGTCGAAAGGCTCGATAATCATGCCTTGGATGCGGTTGCGCAACAGAGTCTGATACAAAGGTGCAAGGCCATTGGCCTGGCTGACGCGGCTGGCGGCATCCAACTTGTCCACCAGCCGGTTCGCGGATTCGCTGTAACGGAAGCTGCGGATTACGCCTAGCTGAAAACGATCGCTGCGCTCTACATCGGCCAGACTTTTAACATTGGCATCCTTGCGGACCAGCAGATAGTACTTGTTACTGAGGTACCAGGCGAAGGAGGCGAAGCGGTTGCGCTCGGCATCGGCGATGCCGGACAGGCTGAAATCGAGCGCGCCGGACTCGATCAGTTGCCAAATGCGGGCGCGCGGCATCACGTTGACCTTGACCTTGCAGCCGCTGCGGCGGATCAGTTCGTCGGCGAAATCCTTGTCGATGCCGGTATTGGTCTCGGCGGAATAGAGCAGGCCGTGCTCGTGCAGCGCAAGAGTCAAGGGGCGCGAACAGTCCGGCCCAGCCGCAACCGCACTGCCGAGAGTGCACAGCAAAAGCAGTAAGCAGCCGAGATAACGGCCTATCGTTTTCCGGCTAATGGATGCAGGCACAACATCTCCTTAAATCAGCGGATTTCCTCCGCCATTGAAGCTTATACCGATACCGACGACTGCGACAGGTTGACCTGAGGGGACTGCAGACTGCCGTCCGCTGAGATTACGACCAGCTCTCCGGGGATTGCGACCTGGTAGTCGCGAGGCGTGGAGATTACTCTGTCACAGGTTTCGTTTTTTAGTCAATGGTTGATTTTCCCCGTCGCCGTGGGCCGGACAGTGACAGGCATTGATAAACTGATAACTTTACAGGTTGTCGCCGACAAGATCGAGTTTTCCTCTCCTCTCCGCCAAGCCAAGCAAGCCCCCCACTCATCGATGCTTGGTGCCTATACGCAAGAAAGGGCCGTTTCCGGCCCTTTCCGCGTCCAATGTCTCAAATACGTTCCGATGCTACTGGCACTGAGTCCCACTCGGTACTCGCTGTACGCACACCTGATGGCAAACCTTTTTATGGCCGGTCCCTATGCATATCTCTTCGTACTCGCAGTAATGCCACCCGGAGGGCATGCTGGCTTGTAATGCTTGTGTGACTTTCACCGAAATGTCGGGAGGGTCTTGTGAAAGAGCGCGGCGTGTTACTGTCACTAACCCTTCGGTTTCCCTAAATCGACTTTGCAGGGTGGCTGATGGGGTTGTCCCCGGTTCGCCTTGGAGATACTTCGCCATGGAGGCAACTATGTTTGCCGCGACAATTTGATCGGATGACGCAGGGTCACCCCCATGTATATATTTCCACAGAGCGATCAACCATGATGCATCCGACACCTGGCCCAACTCTATATTTTTCTTTTCCATTGGATACTCCTTGTCACCTTCACCGACAAAACTTAGGTGTGCTTTATTTAATTAAGCAACCATAAGCCCATTATAGCAGTGACAAGGACACTAAAACAAACAATTTCTATTTCTTTCCCCCTATGCACCTTTCAGGTTTGTCGCTGCTGCCGCTCGAAGAATATTAACGGCTCTTACCGACGCTCCCCTTCCTTGGCTATTTCTTGTAAATACCGCACCCGACGACGACCTCGTCGGCAAGTTCGACGTAGGTGGATTTGGGAGACATCTCGTTGGTTTTAGGGTTTTTAAACACGTAATCAACCCAACCCGATCCCTTGGTTTTGGCCAACTCCACCATCTCTTTGGTCATGTACTTGCCATTCGGGTCGCGGATGTTTATCAGCGACTGGCCGACAAGGTTTGAGTTGAAGGGCTGAGCCAACATCACCCCGTCTTGGGTGAACAAAATGACGTAGAGTGGACCTTTGACGAACTGGCCATTCACGTTGTTTGCTTCATCGATCAGCTTTTCCGTGCCGTTTGCCTTTTTATAAGCCACAGCCTGCTTCACCATTTCCACGGCAATCTCTCGGTCACCCGCCCATACATTGATCGACCATAGGCAAAGAACCGCAGCTAGCAGCAAGAGAGCGACATTTTTCATTTTTCTTCTCCTTTTGTGGGTGTGAGCGTAAAGCCTCATCAGTTACGCACGAGACAGCAACCGTTATGGCGCCTCGGCGGAACGTAAGGCACTTGAGTGGAATTTGGTTTTTCACGGACAGATCGATAACGGCAACAAGGCAGCGACAAAACGTCGTTATACAATACTCCCATTGCGCTGCGGGTGAAAGATAAATTTTGCAGGAGAGGAGATCAGGCCTTGGGGAAATTACTTTTGCTAAGAGGATTCACCAGGCACACGAAAAAAGGGACACTCCGTTGAGAGCATCCCTTTTGGTATTCGTCAAGCGATGTGTGAGCCTAACCTGTCAGGCGCTTTCCCTGGAAAGGACCAAGGGCGCAAGCAGGCGTTTCATCTTCTTCAGCGCGCCGTCCTCGATCTGACGCACCCGCTCCCTGGAGAGCGAGAAATGATCGGCGATCTCCTGCAGAGTCATCGGCTGCTCGGCGGTCACCCTTTGCTCGATCACGAAACGCTCTTTCTCGTTCAGGCACTCCAGCGCCGAGGCCACACCCTGCTCCAAAATCGCATTTTCCTGACGGTCGGCGAGCAGTTCCTCCTGGTTCTGGCGCAGGTCCGGCAGGCTTTCCAGGAAGGTGCCTCCCTCCCCCTCGATCACGGAGACGTCCAGCGACAGCTCCCCGCGCAGGCGCTGCTCCATCTCTTGCGCCTCCGCGTCCTTAACCCCCAGCGAAAGGGCGGCCGCATGCAAATCGCCCTCTCCGGTCATGCTGACGATCGCCTGCTTCGCCTGGCTCAACTTGAAAAAGAGCTTCCTCTGCGCCTGGGTGGTGCCGATCTTCAACAGGCTCCAGGCGGAGATGATGTGGTTCTGGATATAGGCCCTGATCCACCAGACCGCGTAGGAAATCAGACGCACGCCTTTGGCCGGGTCGAATTTGCGCACCGCCATCATCAACCCGATGTTCCCTTCCTGGATCAGGTCGAGCATCTTTATGCCGTAGGAACGGTACTCCCCCGCAACCTTCACCACGAAACGCAGGTTCGCCGTTATCAGGGTGTGGGCAGCCTGCAGGTCGCCGTCTCTGCGTAATCTGGACGCCAAGTCGTGCTCCTCGTCGGCGGTCAGCAACGGGAAACGGCTGATTTCCGAAAGGTACATGGTAAGACTGTCTATGGGTACCGGCATCGTATAATTCACGGTTGCTTCTCCCTTCGCTCTTGTTTTCTCCGCCAACCTCGTTGGCACTCCACTCCTCTGAGTGCTAACAATATAGCAAGCGGTTGCGCAAAAATCAATAGGTCAAGCAATTTTTCCGATTGCCGCGGCAGCCGGCTCGGGGGGTTAAATTGCTTGCCCGTCGCTGGCGAATGTGATAAACGAAAAGATCTAACAAAAAGCGACGCTTAGGCGCCGAAATACCGGGAGGTTCAGCCACATGGAGATACGGATAGTTCCTTTGAGCGATGCGGAGAAAAAAACCAAGTTCACCGACGAGTCGCAGCTTGGCTTCGGGAAAATCTTCACCGACCGCATGCTGTTGGTCGAATGGAAGCTGGATCAGGGGTGGGTGGACGCCCGCATCAAGAAGAACGAGCCGTTCCTGCTCGACCCGGCGGCACTCGTGCTCCACTACGCCCAGGAGATCTTCGAGGGGCTGAAGGCCTATAAATGGCAGGACGGCACCATCGCGCTCTTCCGCCCCGAGATGAACGCCCGTCGTTTCAACCACTCCGCCGAGAGGCTCTGCATGCCGGAGATCCCCGAGGAGCTGTTTTTGCAGGGGATCGAGCAACTGGTGGCCCTGGAGCGCGACTGGGTTCCCGGCGCGGAAGGGACTTCCCTGTACATTCGGCCGACCATGATCGCCGTCGAGCCGGTGGTGGGGATCAAGCCCTCCGACCATTACTATTTCTACGTGATCCTGTCGCCGGTGGGCGCTTACTATCCGCAGGGTTTCAAGCCGATCCGGATCATGGTGGAAGACAAGTACGTGCGGGCCACCCCCGGCGGCACCGGCGAGGCCAAAACCGGCGGCAACTATGCAAGCTCGCTCAAGGCGGGACTGGAGGCCAAGAAAAAAGGCTTCGATCAGGTGCTCTGGCTGGACGGCGTCCATAGGCGCTACATCGAGGAGGTGGGGGCCATGAACATGTTCTTCGCCTACGGCGACCGGATCGTCACGGCTCCCCTGGAAGGGACCATCCTGCACGGGGTGACGCGGGATTCGGTGATCACGCTGGCCCGCTCGCTGAATCTAACCGTCGAAGAGCGGCGCATCGACGTCAACGACCTGATGAACGACCTGCGCAGCGGCAAGATCACCGAGGCCTTCGGCAGCGGCACCGCCGCGGTCGTCACGCCGGTCGGCAACCTGTGCTACGCCAACGAGTGCGTGGAAGTCAACGGCGGCGGCGTCGGCAAGCATACCCAGACGCTGTACGACACCTTGACCGGCATCCAAACCGGCAAGATCGCCGACACCTTCGGATGGATCAGGACCATTAAATAGAGGGCTGGCAACACAAATGCTTCGACTGTTTTAATCGCACGCGGCCATGGATGCTCCGGCGTCCATGGCACCCGCTTCAGTTGCCACCGCCGGAGTAGCACCCGGCAAGCAGGGAGCTCTCGCGGGCTTTTCACCCTCTCCCCAACCCTCCCCCCATCAAGGGGGAGGGGGCTTTTGATTCACGCCGATCCTGCAACTTAACGGCAGTTCTTCCCCCCTCCCAACCTCCCCCCGCCGGGGGGAGGAGCTAGCCGCCGCCTTACCCCGTCCGCACCCAGCTCCCCAAACGGCAACAAATCAAGCCTCCTCCCGCAACTCATTTGCCTCCCCTTTGTCGCGTCACCTCACTTGCCACCAAAAACTTAACAGGTACTATTTAAAGCTGTGCAAATGAGCCAACCACAATGACAGGCTCATGACACGGACAGACAAGGGATCGGACGCCTCGCGACTTAAGGATCAGCCCAGCCGAAAAGCCGACATTGAAGGGAAAAGGAGGATTGCCATGAAAAGCGTCGTATTCCTTGTCGGCATGCTGCCGATCGGCTCGACGGCAGGACAGGCGGCGGATCACGCTAAATCCATCCAGAGATGACGCATCTGGCGCGGGCCTCTGCCACGGGGTCCGCGCGTTCCATCAAGCCGATGCGGCCGAAACGGCCACCATGCCCGCAGGCGTTTGGCCGTGCGCAGTATGCCGGCGACGATGACAGCGGCTTTAGCCGCGAGGAGCATTCACATGACCGTCAAAGGAAAACTGCTTGGCAACGTCGCGTTGACCATCGTCGGCATCTCGGTCATCGCCGGAATCGGCCTGTTCTCGATAACCAAGGTGAAGTCCAGCATCGAGATCCTGACCGGCAAGTCCACGCCTTTGCACCTGAAGATGCTTGAGCTGCAGCAAACGGTGGAAAAGGTGGCGGCGGACTTCATGCGGCTGGAGATGACTACCGAACCGGTCGAAGTGTCCCGGTTGTCCGAGACCATCACCAACCGGATCAAGAGAATGGAGACGCTGAACCAGGAGATAGCGGCGGGCGGCTCTTCCTCAAGCGGGGTGGAAACTCAGGTGCTGCGCGACATCGAGAAGACCGTGGTGCAGGTGGCCTCCCAACGCTTGAAGGACATGTCGTTGTTCAAAAGCGAGATCGCCGCCGTCAACTCGGAGTTGCAGAAAGGGGAAGCAAGCGTGGCGGGCATGCGCAAGAGCATCAGCCAGATGGGCAACAACGCGCTGGCCGCGATCAATTCCTCCCAGGCCGCCAACCTGCAGGTAAACAGCAGCATCAAGAAGCTGCTCACCCTGCAAAGCCGCCTGAAGGACATCAACATCGTGCTGAGCGACCTGGAACTGGTGAAAAACAAGTTCAAGATCGCGCCGCTCAAGGAACGGCTGAAAAACACGGTGGAGCTTACCCGAAACATAGAATTCGAGAAGGGGGACGATCCGGCGATCAGGGAGGTGAAAGCGGTCGCAACCGAGATCCTGAACAAGATCGGCGCCGAGAACGGCGGCCTGGTGGCGCTCAGGCTGGAGATCCTCAGCACCCCGGACAAGGCGGAAACCGAACAGTACACCGCCAAAAGCCGCGAGATCGTGAAGCCTCTGGAGGAAAGCAGCCGCAAGATCTTCAACACCATAGACACCCTGGAACTGCAGATCGTCAAGGATCGCGGCAACGTGGTCTCCTCGCTTGGTTTCCAGAGCGCGGCCAGCAGCGTCATGGAAGCGGGCAGCGGCATCAGCGTGGACGTGAAGGAGCTCAACGCCGGCGTCCGGCAGATCATGCTCAGCACCACCGAGGCCGAGGTCGGCGCCCTCGCGCAGTCGCTGGCGCAGACGCAGAGGCGGATCGAGGCGAATATCGGCACCGCGAGAAAACTGCTGCTCAAGTCCGGGCAGAAGGGGCTGGCGCAGAACATCGCGGAGGTTTCGGGAACCATTCGCCGCGCCGGCGCCTCCATCCAGAAAATCCAGGAGACCAAACTGAACGTGATCCGCAGCAATCTGGCGATGCAAAAGGCGCTCGACTCGGCGCGCGGCATCTCGCGGGAACAGGCGCAGCGAAGCGAGGAGCAGGTGAAGAGCATCGGCGAGAATCAGCAGCAGATCCTGATCGGCGTCCGCCAGGCGGTGGACAACGCCACCCTGCTCTCCTTCGTCATGATCGGGGTGTCGCTGACCGTGGCGCTGGTCTCGCTCGGCATCAGCCTGCGCATCATCTCCTCGATAACCAGGCCGCTCGGACACGCCAAGCTGGTCACCGCGGAGATCGCCGGCGGCAATCTGACTAAAAGGATCAAACTCGACAGCAACGACGAGATCGGCGAGATCTGCAACAGCATCAACAACATCGTGGTTCATTTCCATGAGGTGATCTCCCGGGTCACCGAGAACACCCAGCAGGTCGCCACGGCCTCCAGCCAGCTCTCCTGCGCGGCCGAGCAGATGGCCTCCGGGGCGACTCGCGTCGCCGGGCAGGCGTCCACGGTGGCCACGGCCAGCGAGCAGATGGCGGCGACCTCCAACGAAATCGCCCACAACTGCACGCGGGCGGCGGCAGGCTCGCAGCAGGCCAACGCCGCCGCCGTCACCGGCGCCGGCGTGGTCAAGAGCACCGTTCAGGGTATGAACCTGATCGCCGCCAACGTCCGCGACTCCGCCGTCACCATCGGCAAACTCGGCTGCAAATCCGAACAGATCGGCGAAATCGTCAACACCATCAAGGACATCGCCGATCAGACCAACCTGCTCGCGCTCAACGCCGCCATTGAGGCGGCCCGCGCCGGCGAACAGGGGCGCGGATTCGCGGTGGTCGCCGACGAAGTGCGGGCGCTGGCGATAAGAACCGGCAGCGCCACCCGCGAGATCAGCGAGATGATCAACGACATTCAGCAGGAAACAAAGGGCGCCATGAAGGTGATGGAGTCCGGCGTCAGCAGCGTGGAGCTGGGAACGGTCGAGGCGGCGAAATCAGGGACGGCGCTGGAGGAAATCCTGCAGCAGATCAACTCGGTCACCCTGCAGGTGAACCAGATCGCCACGGCCGCCGAGGAACAGACGGCCACCACCGGCGAAATCAGCAACAACATCCGAACCATCAACGAGGTGGTCCAGGACACCGCCAAAAGCGCCAAGGAATCGGCGACTTCGGCGCTGCAACTCTCGCGGCTGGCGGAAGACCAGCAAAAACTGGTCGGGCAGTTCAAGCTTTGCTAGCTCGGGGCAGCACCCCGTGGCGCAGGCGCACATAGGACGGAGGTGATCGTGGTTAAATTACCGATTGAAAACCCGCTGCTGCTGGTGGCGCTGGTCGCCACCGTCCGAGGCGCTGCCGCTTTGACAAGCCCCCGAGCTTGATCACGGCGGCGAGAATCCTTATTTGGTCGGCGCGCCGGCATCGTCCTTGGCCACCTGCATGCCGGCGCGGTATTGGGCGGGAACGGATTGCAGCTTGTCGGTAATGCAGACGGCCCCGCTGCCGTCCCGAGAGCGGTAGAAATCGGCGCCGGCTTTCGGCACGGCTGCGAACATGCAGCTACAGCACGGGAGCAGCAGCATTGCCCCCGCCGTCCTGACATTCATGGTTTCCTCCTCAAGGCTTTAGTTACAGAAAATCGCCGCGCTTTCAGACCTGAGAACAGCTCTCCGCGCGCAGCATATCGGTGCAGGCCTCACGGCTCAGCGGCCGTCCCAACAGGTACCCCTGGATTTCATCGCAGTTGCGCTCCCGCAGGAACTCCAACTGGCTCTTCGACTCCACCCCTTCGGCGACCACCCTCAGGTTGAGGCTGTGCCCCATGGCGATGATCGCCTCGGCTATCGCCGAATCATCCGCGTTGGTGGCGATGTCGTGCACGAAGGAGCGGTCGATCTTGAGCCGATCCATGGCGAAATGCTTCAGGTAGCTAAGCGACGAGTACCCGGTGCCGAAATCGTCGATGGCGAGGAAGATTCCCATCCCTTTCAGCTTGCGCAGGGTGTGGGCCGCCTCCAGCGCATCGGTCATCACCGTGCTCTCCGTCAGCTCCAACTCCAGGAACTTCGGCTCCAGGCCGGTCTCGTCGAGCACGGCCGCTACGGTCCGCAGCAACTCCTTTTGCTTGAATTGGCGGGCCGAGATGTTCACCGCCACCCTCAGTTTCACGTAGCCCGCGTCCTGCCAGGCTTTGTTCTGCGCGCAGGCCGTCCGCAGCACCCATTCGCCGATCGGCAAAATCAGCCCGGTCTCTTCGGCCACCGAGATGAAGGTGTCGGGAAGCATGACACCCAGATCGGGATGACACCAGCGGATCAGGGCTTCCATGGCGATGATGCTGCCGGTGTTGATGTCGATCTGCGGCTGGTAGACCAGGGAGAATTCCGATCTGGCCAGCGCCCTGCGCAGGCTCGCCTCCAACATGAGCCGCTCCACGATCTTGACGTTCATCTCCTTGCAGAAGAACTGGTAGTTGTTCTTGTCCAACTCCTTCGCCTTGTACATGGCGATGTCGGCGTTTTTCATCAGGGTCTGCTCGTCGTCCCCGTCCATCGGATAGATGGCGACGCCGATGCTGCCGGTGGTGAAGAGTTCGTTGGCGTCCAGTTGCAGCGGGACCGCCAGATCGGCCAGAATCCTGCCCGCCATCTCGTTGATGTCGTCGGTGTGGTTGACCGCGGTGAGTATCACCACGAACTCGTCCCCGCCCAGCCTCGCCACGGTGTCGCTTTCCCGCACGACCCTGCAAAGCCGGTCGGCCACCATCTTGAGCACGCGGTCGCCGTACAGGTGCCCGAGGGTGTCGTTGACGCTCTTGAATCGATCCAGGTCCAGGAACAACACCCCCACCAGCCGCCGTTCGCGATGCGCCTGGGCGATCGCCTGCCGTAACCGGTCCTGGCAGAGGGTCCGGTTGGGCAACCCGGTCAGCGTGTCGTAGTAGGCCAGCTGCTGAATCACGCTTTCGGCTCTCTTTCGCTCGGTGATGTCCAAGAGCGTGCCGTAAAAAAGCGCGGCGCCGCCGTCGGCCTGGGGCTCGATCTCGCCCTGGCCGTTCACCACCAGCTCCGTGCCGTCCTCGCAGACGATGCGGCATTCGATGTCGAACGGCTTGCCGGCTACCTTGAAGGCCTCGACGGTCTCTCGCACCTGTTCATAGTCGGCCGGGTGCACGAACTGGGAGAGCCGCTCCACGGTGATGGAGTTCATCCTGAGCGGCGAAATGCCCAGCAGGTGGCCGATGCCGTCCGAGCAGGAGAACTCCCCGGTCTGCGGGTTCCATTCCCAGCTCCCCATGCGCGCCAGTTGCTGGGCCTTGGCCAGCTTCGCCTCGCTTTCGCGCAGCGCCTTTTCCGCCGACTTCAGCCGTCTCTCGGTATCCGCCTCCTTCTTGACGCGCATCACCACCGAGGGAAGACGGTCGAGAAACTCCACGTCCTTCACCAGATAGTCGCGTGCGCCCTGCCTCATGATGCTGACCGCCAGGCGGGTGTCCTCCCTGCCGGTGATCATGACGTAGGGCGGCAGTTGGAGAGCGCCGGACAAAAGAGTGGTCACCAGCTCCATGCCGTTCATGTCCGGCAGCGAATAATCCAGGATCATCAGGTCCGGCGACGCTTCCCGCAGCCGTCGCATGGCCCCCTCCCCGGTGGCGGCGAGTTCGCAGCCGAAGCCGTCCTCTTCCAGGCTGGAGCGGATCAGGTAGGCGAGGCCCTCGTCGTCCTCGACGATCAGCACCGTCCCCCGCTCGCCGCGCCCTCGACCGTTGGCCGTCACAGAGCCTCTCCTTCCAGTCCCGGGACCTGCACGATGACGACGAAGAGCCCCAGGCGACGCAGCATTTCCGCGAATCGATCGTATTGAACCGGCTTGGTGACGTAGCAGTTGCAGCCCAGGCTGTAGCAGTTCTTGATCTCTCGCGGGTCGTCGGTGGTGGTGAGCATGACGATGGGGAGGTCTCTGAATTCCGGATCCGCCTTGATCCGCCTCAGCACCTCCACGCCGTCCACCTTGGGCATCCGGATGTCGAGCAACAGCAGGTAGGCGCGTCCCTTTTCGCGCTTGCGCTCCGCGTCTTGCGCGAAGAAGAAATCCAGCGTCTCCTGTCCGTCCTTGAAGCGCCGCATGCGGTTCAGCACCCCCGCCTCGCGCAGGTTGTCCATGATCAGCTCGGCATGTCCGTCGTCGTCTTCCGCTATCAGTACCGTGAGTTCTCCGGCCGCCCCGACGTCAGTCATCATCGCTTCCTCCTTTTCACCGATCGCCATGGGGAAGCGAGACGAAGAAGGAACTCCCCTTCCCCCATTCCGATTCCACCCAGACCTTGCCGTCGCTGCGATCCAGTATCCGGCGCACCACGGTCAACCCCAGCCCTTCGCCCGCCACATCGCTTCCCGGGTTGAGGCGATGAAAGATCTCCCAGATTTTCTCCTGCTGCGCCAAGGGTATGCCGATGCCGTTGTCGGAGATTCGGAACACCGCCTGACCGCCGTCCATCCAGGACGAGATCCCGATGCGCAGCCGCCGCTCCGGGGCGCAGTACTTGACGGCGTTGTCGATCAGGTTGGAGAACACCTGATTTATCTGCACCGCGTCCCCCAGGCACGGCAGCAACGGCTCCACCTCGATCTCGCCTCCGGACTGCCGCAGTTGATAGGTCATGGCGTTGACCACGTCTTCGACCAGGCCGTTCATGTCCACCCTGTCGTGCTTCAGGGCCTTCCTGCCGAGCCGCGACAGGCGCAACAGCCCGCCCAGCAGGGTGTCCATTTTCTCCACGCTGGAGGTGATGAAGTGCAGCGACTTGCCTATGCTTCCCTGTATCGAGTCGCAAGCCGATTGCAGGTCGCCGGGGACCCGATCGTCCCTCAAAAGGGCGTTCATCTCTTGGCAAGCCTTGGCGAGCTTGCGGCTGAACCCCTGGATGTTCACCAGCGGCGAGCGCAGGTCGTGGGAGGCCACGTAGACGATGCTTTCCAGTTCCTTGTTCATGCTCTCCAATTCCCGCAGGAACTGCTCGCGCTCCTCCTCCGCCAGTTTGCGCTCGGTGACGTCGGAGCCGACCCCGATTATTTCCATGCCGACGGCGTCTTCGTGGACGCCGGTGACCAAATGCCAGGAAATGACGCGCTTTGCCCCCACATTGGTGGTGAGGGTCATCTCATGATTCAGCACCGGGCCTTGCCTCAGCGCGTACAGCAGCTGGTCGATCTGCTCGCGGCTCTTGTCGCTGAACGTTTCCCACCAGCTACTCCCCTCCAGCGCTTGGACGGGGTACCCGGAGATGCTCAGCACCGCCCGGTTGGTGGAGAGCACGCGTCCGTCGTCGGCAAAGGAGCAAATCATGGTGGGCGCGATGGATATGATCCGTTCTATGTAGTCCTTTTCGATCTTGAGCGCCTTGTCGGCCTTGCGCCTGGCGGTTACGGCCACGGCCAGCACCGCGACGGCGGCGCAAAGGATGCCGATCACAACGATGAAAAACCAGAAAATCTGTTTATTGGCTTGGTAAAAGGATACCGGCCGGTTGATGACGATGCTCTGCGCGGGGAGCAGCCGGCTGTCGATGCCGAAACGCTGCAACTGCCGGTAATCGAACATGAGCACCATGGGGGGCTTGACCACGACCGGTATGCGGGCGACGTCCTCTCCCGCCAGGATGCGCAGCCCCATCCTGGCCGCCTCCTCGCCCTGGATCCGGCCGCTCAGCAGGCTGCCGCCGACGATCCCCCGGCCGCACATCGCTTCCCACAACCCGTAGATCGGCACCGGCGAGCCGGGGGCGATGATTTTCACCACCTCGTCCAGATTGTAGGTCTTGCCGTTGCGGTCCCTGCTGTAGGCCCCCTGGATTACCAGGTTGCCCGGCGACATCCTTTTCACCTCCTTCTCGATCTCGCTCACCAGCGCGTCGTCCAGGAAACGGAACTTGACCCGGCCCCGGTACTGCGCGACCTTTGCGGCCACGGAGTTTCTGGCGGCCTGGCCGCTTTCCGTGCCGTCGAAGATGACCAGCACTTCCCTGGCGTCAGGATGGAGCTTCAGGGCCACGTCCACCGTGCCGGTCGGGTCCACGTCTTCGACCACGCCGGTCACTTCTTTTTGGCCGGCCAGCGTTTTCTCGGTGTAACCGTTGATGCCGGAAAAGACGATCTTGGCGCCGGGGAAGATTTCCTTGCGGTGCAAAAGCGCGAAATCCAGCGCGGCGTTGTCGGTGACGAAGACGACGGCCAGCGGCCGCCGGGCGTACTTCAGACGGTAGAGTCGGTACAGGGCGTCCAGGTTTTCCTTTGAGGGGGCGCGCTTCCAATCCATGTACTCGACGATGGGATCGGCCCGATACCCCCCCGTCCGCAGCATTTCCCTGATGCCTGTGGTCTGGTCGTCGGTCCAACTGTAACCGGCCTGATAGTAATTGAGGATGAGCACGTCTCCCGTCAGCGGTTGCGCCTGCGCCGACAGCGGTCCGACGGTCGACGACGCCGGCAGAGCCGCCGGCAGCAACAGCAAGCTGAGCAGTATGGTGCGGGCGATACGCTCGAACCTCGTTCTCATGGGCAGGCGCTCCGGTTGCGATGGCAGGAGAAGGTGCTCCGGATTGAAGGAGGTTGTGTCATTAGCTCTTATCGTTTCTGGGGCCGAGCAGCCGGGGTCCGCCAAGCAAAAAGGCCGCTGCCCCGGCAAATTAAACCGGAAGGAGCGGCCTTTGATCATCTACACGTACAGAACAGGATGCACCTATCCTCCGACACTAGCAGCAGTATCAACAGCATAGGCACAATATAGGCAATACTAACACAAGTCAATCAGATTTTGTCAATGATCCGGCGCATATAGAGGGGCTGGGGGACGCTTGGCAACGCGCCGGGCGGCGCGTTGCCGAGGAAAAGCTTTCTTTCAGACATAGGTCAAGGTGAGGCGATCCATCCCTGCGGGAAGGACCAGATCGAGTCCGTTTATTATCGGCTGGCCGGCCCCCCCGGTGGTGACCGCGGACGATACCTTGCCGCCGAAGGGGGAGCGGAAGCCATACCAGACGCTTTGCTGCGGAGCGCTGGTTATCTCGATGACGATGGTCCGGGCGACGGGATCGTGTTGCAGAGAGTAGCCGAACTCGCCTCCGAAGATGGTGGGCGCCTGGCTCAGTTTGATGGCGTTGCCGCCGCTCAAGAGCCAGTGCGCCGGCACGCCGGGAGCGATGAAGATGTGTCCGCTGCCGTCCTCATCCGCTTCGAAGAAGAGCAGGTCCCTGATCAGCAGCATGAACTCGGCGCACGCCCAACCGTGCGGGATGTCCCCCATGTACCAGCTGCGATCCGGGAACCAGTCGAAATCGGTGGCGATCGGCAGGCAGTGCTGCTCGTTCCACCCTCCCTGCACCACCTCCCACTCCCCACCGCCCACGCCGCGCGAAACCTTGGCGTAGGCCGCGTTGCCGACCGCCCAGGCGAGGCAGGCGTCCATGCGCGCCACGTCTCCGATGTAGAGGAAGGCATGGGCCAGTTGCAGCGTGAGGTAAGGCCCGAAGCAGTTCCAGGCCGACTCGTGGAAGAAGCCGCCGCCCAGTTTGACCATCTCCCCCCAGATCGTCTCCAGCGTCATCCTGGCGGCCCAGTCGATGTCGGCGCCGAGCTTCGCGCCCATGTAAAGACGGCAAGGGTGAAAATAGTCCAGGGCGCCGACCATGGTCGAATCGTTCCTGTTGACGTCGCCGGGTCCCGTCGGGATGAAGGTCTGCCATTGGCCAAGCCGGCGCTGCTCGCCCAGCACCCAGCGGATCGAGTCCGCCGTGGCGCTCGCCAGGCTATGGTAGCTCGCCCAGATCTCGCCGGTCTCCGGCGCCCCCATGCGCTCCCCGAGCCGGGCCGCCTCATAGAGGCCGGCGATTCCCCAAAAATCGTCCCAGTAGTGCGGCTTGTCCTTGTCGCCGATGTGCTCGGCGCTCCAGCCGCTGTTGAGCAGGCCGTAGACGCTGCGGTTGTCCCTGATCCAGCGGGCGCCGTCCAGCACGTAGGGGTAGAACATGCCGGTTCCGAAATTGCCGCTCTTGATGCGGTCGAACTTGCCGATCGCCCAGAGCGCCTCTCCGTTGCTATCCCACTCGCAGTCGTTTTTCTCGTGCGTGCCGCCGAAGAACCCCTTGGTGGAAACGGGTCCGATCCACTCCTCACTCTGGTTGAAAACGGTCGGGTAGTGGTCCGCGTACTGCCTGAGCGCCAGGTTGCCGTCTCCCGCCAGCGCGGCGGCGATCCCTTCCACCGAAGAGTCGCGCACCCAGAAATCGTCGTAAATGGTCGGGCCGGGATGGATGGCGCCGTTGTCGCTCAATATCAATATGTTCGCCCGGCAGATCCGGAACAGATCGAACAGATGGGAAACGACCGGCGTGAAAGCGATCTGCACTCCCTGACGGTCCAGTTTGTCGGTCCAAAAGGCGAGGTTGTCGCTTTTCAAGGTCTCGGCCGGCGCGGCGATCAGAGCCGCCAAATCAGCGGGGCTGCGGAAATCGTCCACAGGCAGGCGAACATCGAGCAGGAAGGGAGCGGCGCCGGTCAGATCGAGCTGCCAGGCGAAAAGCGCCGTGCACATGCCGGCGATGTAATCCACCGCTACCGTCGCCCCGTTCAGCCCGCCCCGGGCGGCGAGGTCGTTGAACGGGCCGTTGGTGATGTAGTTCTGGGGATCGTCCCAGGAAGTGCCGTTGCCGTACAACCCGAACCGGTCGGGAGGGCGGCTGAAGACCGGCCCGATGGTGTTGTCGTTGACCAACAGCCGCGGCTCGGACAGACTCGCGGCGGGATTGAAGGTGAGCTTGTTGATCAGGCGATCCATGTTGTCCCGGCCGGCGCTGTCATGGCGCTTGAATCCGGTGGGGCCAAAGGGCATGAGCGCCAGGCAGAACCAGAGTTTTTTCTCGGAGCCGTCGGCACTGGAGAGCGTATATTCGCTGAGCACCGCGCTGCGCTGGGAGGCGCCGATCACTGTGGCATGGATCGACTGAGACAGCTCGATGCCGGCGGCCGATTCCCAGCTGGTTTCGATAATGGGCAGATAGCCGTCTTTGAAGGACTGCTTCACCCCGCCCGCGGCCGGGTCCTGCGGGAAGTAAAGCTTGCCGCTGGCGGGGTCGAAGAGCAGATGCAGCAGCGTGTATTCGTCGTAGACCGGCTCCAACTCCCCGCACTGCCCCACCAGGCTTTCCTGCGTGTAGTCCTTGACCCCGACCATGTTCCAGTACCGGTAATAGGCATTGGAGCAAAAAGCCCCTTCCTTGCTGGAGAAAAGCCCCTGGTCGAAGTTGTCGCTCCAGCGCCGGAAGTACATCTGCACCCACCACGGCAGGAAGTACGGCGCGTTCTGCCGGTAGGAGCGCCACATCAATTCGTAGAACATGAACTCGTATCTCTCGACCATTGCATGCTCCCCCTTGTCTAAGGTTGGCGCGGCTGGCGCTCCCATGAAAATTTGCCCATGGAATTATGCCTGTAAATGGTTGTTTGTCACGAGCGCGGGGGGAGATTGCAAAAGTGGGGATTACGAAAGTGGGGATTGCAAACAGGGGAGGACCTATTCACTACATCGGCTACCAACTTGGTACATCTGTAGGTCGTGTTGAACGGCTTCATCGTGAAACGCGACATTGCCACCGCGGCAGCGCCGCGACGTCGCGTTTCGTACCTCAACGCGACCTACGGAAATAGGTGCTGAATAGACCCTTCTTAAATCACCACTCGCCCTCAACCATCCGTCGATGACGACGGCTCGCTTTCTTGAGAAGTGTCGCTTCCGTCGGGTCAGGTTCACCCGAGTAAGCGGCGTTAATTTGGGCCAACAGTTCCCTGTTTTTTTGATGCTCCATGAAGTCTTTGGGCGCAGTGTTAGTCAATGCAATCCTCCTGTTGTTCCTACTGCGGCTACGGGCTCCCCGGGCCTTCTCTATCTCCTCGGCGTGGCCGCGAACAGCTCGGCTGCAGCGGCTTCGCGCCCGCACTCTTTCAGGGCGAGCAGGCAGTTCTTGCGCTCCTGCGGCAGGTGGTAGAGAAGCAGCGACTTCTGCAACCCCTTCTCGCGGTCGCTGCGCGGCACGTAGACGGAGTCGCCGGTCAAGGGATCGATGCCGGTGTGGTAGATGCAGGTGGCGAGCGTGCCCGGGGTGGGAGTAAAATCCTGCACCTGCTCGACCTGCATCCCCCAGCGCTTCAGCATCAGGGCGAGATCGACCATGTCGGCCAGGGTGCAGCCTGGATGCCCCGAGATGAAATAGGGGACGATGTGCTGTTTTTTGCCGACTCGGCAGCTCTCCTTCAGGAAGGCGTCCCGGAAACGCTCGAAACAGGCGCGACCCGGCTTTCTCATCACCTGGGTCACGTGGTCGGTCAGGTGCTCGGGCGCGACTTTCAGCAACCCCCCCACGTGATGGCCCACCAACTCGCGCAGATACCGGGGCTGGCGCTCCAGCAGGTCGTAACGAACGCCCGAGGAAACCGCGATGTGTTTTATGCCGGAGAGCTTGCGCGCGCCGGCCAAAAGGCGCGCGCTCCTGGCGTCGTCGGTGACCAGGTTGGCGCACGGATTGGGAAACAGGCAGCTCCCGCGGCGACAGCCGGAGCCGGCAACGGGGTCTCCACAGGAGAGGCCGAACATGTTGGCGGTCGGCCCGCCGAGGTCGCTGACGCTGCCGCGAAACCAGGAAAACGCGCTCAACCTCTCCAACTCCTGAAAGACGCTGTCCTCGCTCCTCGACTGGATGGTCTTCCCCTGGTGGTGGGTGATGGCGCAGAAGGCGCAGCCTCCAAAGCAGCCGCGGTGGGTGGTGATGGAACTGCGGATCTGCTCGTAGGCGGGAATCGCCTCCTTATAGCCGGGATGCGGGGCCTTCAGGAAAGGGAGCGCGTAGACGGCGTCCAGCGCCTTTTCGGAAAGCGGCTGGGCGGGAGGGTTGCAAACCAGGTAGCGCTCGGCGTGGCGCTGGGCGACTACCCGCGCGCAACCCGGATTCTGCTCGCCCGACAAGAGCCGGAACGATTCGGCATAGACCTTTTTGTCGGCCGCGGCCTCCTCGAAACTGGGGAGCTCCAAGAGGCCGTCCGCGGAGTCGGGAAGGGAGGACGAGGCATAGGCCGTGCCGCGGATGTCCCTGATCGAGGCGAAGGGCTCGCCCGATTGCAACCTTTTCACCAGCTCCAGCAGCGGGCTCTCCCCCATGCCGTAGACCAGCAGATCGGCCTTGGCGTCCAGGAGCGCCGAGCGGCGCACCTTGTCCTCCCAAAAATCGTAGTGTGCGAAGCGCCGCAGGCTCGCCTCGATGCCGCCGATCACCACCGGCACGTCGCGGTAGGCCTCCTTCAGGCGCGAGGTGTAGACGATGGTGGCGCGGTTGGGGCGGGCGCCGTGGCGGTTTCCGGGGGTGTAGGCGTCGTCGCGGCGCAGCTTTCTGGCGGGAGTGTAATGGGCCACCATCGAGTCCATGGCTCCGGCCGCCACCGCGAAAAACAGGCGCGGACGCCCCAGTTCCATGAACGGCTCCTTGCTGCGCCAGTCGGGCTGGGCGATGATGCCCACCTTGAGTCCGGCGCTTTCCAGCAGCCGAGCCAAGAGCGGCACCCCGAAAGCGGGATGATCGACGTAGGCGTCGCCGCTGACGAAGATCACGTCCAGCTCGCGCCAGCCGCGCGCATCGGCTTCGGACTTGGTCATGGGGAGAAACTTCGGGGGGTGCTGCTTGCCGCTTCTTGCCTGTTTCATAAAAACCTTGCCTGGAACAACATGAAGGCGAACTCCGGCATGCCGAAGTTCGCCTTGTACTCATTATCTGCCTGCCGCGGGCGGCGGGTCAAGGGAAGATCGGCAGGAAGTCGAGGCCGAGGGTCTCGGGAAGCCCGCACATGAGATTCATGTTCTGCACCGCCTGCCCCGACGCCCCCTTGACCAGATTGTCGATCGCCGAGACCACGATCACCCGGCCGGTCCGCTCGTCGACGGCGATGCCGATGTCGCAAAAGTTCGAACCCCTGACGTGGGCGGTGGACGGGAAGGTTCCTTCGGGGAGCACCCTCACGAACGGCTCTCCGTCGTAAAAGGTCTCGTACAGCGTGATCAGGTCCGCCGCCGTCACCTTTCCCAGGGGGTTGGAGTAGATGGTGGAAAGGATGCCGCGATCCATCGGCACCAGGTGCGGGGTGAAGGAGATGGCGAGGTCCTTTCCGGCCAAAAGCGACAATTCCTGCTCGATCTCTGGGATATGGCGATGCGTGCCGCCGACGGAGTAGGCCTTGAAGCCTTCGTTGACCTCGCAGTAAAGGCCGTCCACCTTGGCCGCGCGCCCGGCGCCGGAGACGCCCGACTTGGCGTCCACGATGATCGAGCCGGCGTCTATCACCTTCCCCTTCAAAAGCGGCGCCAGCCCGAGGATGACGCTGGTCGGGTAGCATCCGGGGTTGGCGATCAGCGAAGCCCCGGCGATTTCCGCGCGCCGCAGCTCGGGAATGCCGTAGACGGCCTCCTGCAAGAGTTCGGGGTTCAGGTGCTTGCTGTACCAGCGGCTGTAGACGTCGGCGTCGTGCAGACGGTAGTCGGCGGAGAGATCCACCACGTTCTTGCCCATCTTCAGGAAGGTCGGCACCACCTCCATGGCCGCCTTGTGCGGCAGGGCGGTGAAGACGATGTCCACCTTCTCGGCGATGCCGATCGGTTCCAGGTTTTCCAGCACGATATCGATCCTGCCGCGCAGGGTCGGGAAGATTTCGCTGACGGGGCGGCCGGCGCTCTGCTCGGAGGTGACGCAGGTAACGGCGACCTCGGGGTGAGAGTGAAGAATCCGCAGCAGTTCGACTCCGGTGTAGCCGCTTGCGCCGACAATGGCAACTTTTAACATGAACGCCTCCCTGAATCCTTGGTTGATGCTCCGCGCGGCTCGTCCTGCCAGCCGGCCACCGCAAACCGCGGCCGCGGCTGGCGCCGAAGAAACGGCAAAAGGAGGAACCCTCGCGGATTCCCCCTTTGTAATGCGGGAGCGGCTCTCTGGAAAAGCGGATTAACGCTTGGAGAACTGGAAGCTTGCGCGCGCGGCCTTCTTGCCGTACTTCTTTCTTTCCTTGATGCGCGAGTCGCGGGTGATAAACCCGGCTTTCTTCAGCGTGCCGCGCAGGTCGGCGTCGATGGCGAGCAGCGCCTTGGTGATGCCGTGCTTGATGGCGCCGGCCTGGCCGGAATCGCCGCCACCCTTGACGGTGCAGAAGATGTCGAACTTGCCGACGTTCTCCGTCAACTCCAGGGGCTGCATGACGACCATCTTGGAGGTCTCCCTGCCGAAATAATTGGCGAGGGTCTTGGTATTTACAATGATCTCGCCGGTGCCGGCCTTGAGCCAGACCCTCGCGATCGACGACTTTCTCTTGCCTGTAGCATAAAAACTTGCTGCTGCCATTTTATATCTCCTGATGAACGAATTATATGTTCAGACTCTTAGGCTGCTGGGCGGAATGCGGATGGGCGGCGCCGGCATAGATCTTGAGCTTCTTCAGCATGTGGCGGGCCAGCTTGTTCTTGGGCAGCATCCCCTTGACGGCCTTCTTCAAGAGCTCTTCGGGCTTCTTGTCGAGCAGTTTGCCGGCGGAGATCTCTTTCAGCCCGCCGGTGTAACCGGAATGGCTGTAGTAGGTCTTGTCGGATAATTTCTTGCCGGTAAGGGCGATCTTCTCGGCGTTGACCACGATGACGAAGTCGCCGGTATCAACACTCGGGGTGAAGGTCGGCTTGTTCTTGCCGCGCAGCACGTTGGCGATCTGGGTCGCGACACGGCCGAGCACCTTACTATCCACATCAACCAGATACCAATCCCTGGTTACATCTTCTTTTTTGGCAACTTGCGTCGTCTTCATCGAAACCTCACAGCTAGCTGGAATTAGCACTCGGACTTACAGAAAGTTGAGAATTTAATCGATTTACCCCACCATGTCAAGACAAAAAGCTCTCGGGCGAGTAAAAAACCTGCATCAGGCAGAGCCCGTGGGGGGGGGCGGTCATGCCGGCCAGTTGCCGGTTCCCCTCCAGGAGCAGCTTCGCGACCTCCTTGGGGGCCCTTTTGCCCTGCCCGACTTCCTGCAAGGTGCCGGCGATGATGCGCACCATGTTCTTCAGAAAACCGCTGCCGTTCACCTCCAGATGGAGGAAGCGGCCGTCCTCGACCAGTTCCAGTGAATTGATGGTGCGCCTGGTGGTCTTGGCGGCGCAGTTGGCGGCGCGGAAGGCGGCGAAGTCGTGCTCCCCCACGAACAGGGCGCAGGCTTCGCGCATGGCGTCCAGATCGAGCTTGCCGGTGAGGCGCCAGGCGGTGCGGCGGCTAAGCGGCGCGCGCAGCTCGTCCAACAGGATGGTATAGCGGTAGTGCTTGGCCAGGGCGTCGGCGCGCGGGTTGAAGGCCAGCGGCACCTCGCAGGCGTCGCGCACCGCGATGTCGTCCGGCAGCAGCGTGTTCAACCCTTCCCTGAAGGCGCGCAGCGGCAGCCCCTTTTCCGTGGTGAAGCAGGCGACCATGCCGCGGGCATGCACGCGGGCGTCGGTCCGCCCCGAGGAGCGGAGTTTGCCGGGCTCCCCGAGCATGCGGGAGAGCGCCCCCTCCATGACCTCCTGGATGGTGACGCCGTTTGGTTGGACCTGCCAGCCGCAGTAGGCGGTGCCGTCGTATTCGATGATCAGTTTGATATTGCGCATGGCCGGATCGTTATTTCAGATATTTCGCGATCAGTATCTCCGCGATCTGCACGGCGTTGGTCGCGGCCCCCTTGCGGATATTATCGGCCACGATCCACAGGTTCAGGCCGTTGTCGATGGAGTCGTCCTCGCGGATGCGGCCGACCAGGGTCAGGTCCTCCCCCGCCGCGTTGATCGCCATCGGGTAGTCGCCGCTTATCGGGTCGTCGACCAATTCCACGCCGGGAGCGCCGCGCAAAAGCTCCCTGGCCTTGGCGGCTGTGATCTTTTGCGCCGTCTCGATGTTCACCGATTCGGAATGTCCGTAAAAAACCGGGACCCGGACGCAGGTGGCGGTGGTCTTGATAGCCGCCTCCATGATCTTGGCGGTCTCGTTGGCCATCTTCATCTCTTCCTTGGTGTAGCCGTTGTCGCAGAAGGCGTCGATCTGCGGCAGGCAGTTGAAGGCGATGCGATGCGGATAGACCTCGTTTTTGCTGGGACGGCCGTTCAAAAGCTCGCCGGTCTGGATGCGCAGCTCGTCGATCGCCTTCTTGCCGGTGCCGGAGACCGCCTGATAGGTGGAGACCACGATCCGCCGGATGGCGGCGAAATCGTGCAAGGGCTTGAGCGCCACCACCATCTGGATGGTGGAGCAGTTGGGGTTGGCGATGATCCCTTTCTTCTTGTAGCCGGCGATGGCGTGCGGGTTCACCTCGGGGACCACCAGCGGCACGTCCGGATCCATCCGCCAGGCGCTGGAATTGTCGATGCAGACCGCTCCCGCCTTGGCGGCCGAGGGACAGAACTCCTCGGAGCGCGCCCCGCCCGCGGAAAAAAGGGCGATGTCGATCCCTTCGAAGGAATCGTGGCGCAGTTCCTCGACCTGCACCGGCTTGCCGGCGAACTCCAGCACCTGTCCGGCGCTGCGGCCGCTCGCCAGGAACTTGATCGTGCCCACCGGGAAATTGCGTTCCTCCAGGCATTCGATCATCTGGGTTCCGACCGCGCCGGTCGCGCCTACCACTGCAACGTTCCAAAGCCTGCTCATACCGTTCTCCTCTTGCGTGAACCGACCCGACCGCTGCCGGATTTTTATATCCAATCGTCAAAGACAAAAACAGGAGCGCGCCCCCGATCCTGCACTTGGGGTACGCGCTCCGTGTCACTTACTGAATCACCTTGAAGCTTAGACGATTCCCAAAAAAACCTGCTCGTAGGATGCGGTGAGGCGCGAACCGCATCGGTTTCGGAAATGATGCGGTTCACGATGTTCACCGCATCCGACGGACTCATCGGTTCGGATTCATCGTTCCTTCAGTATCTGCAGCATGCGGCGCAGCGGCTCGGCCGCGCCCCACAGGAGCTGATCGCCGCAGGTGAAGGCCGAGAGGTACTGCGGCCCCATCTTCATCTTGCGCACGCGCCCGATGGGCACGGCCAGCGAACCGGAGGTCGCCGCCGGGGTGAGCTGCGCCAGCGTGTCGGCCTTGTTGTTGGCCACGAACTTCACCCACTGGTTGTCGTTCTTGATCATCTCCTCTATGTCGGCGATGGGCAGGTCCTTGTTGAGCTTCACGGTCAGCGCTTGGCTGTGGCAGCGCATGGCGCCCACGCGCACGCACAAGCCGTCCACGGGGATCGGGGTGCTGGTGCCGAGGATCTTGTTGGTCTCGGCGAACCCTTTCCACTCTTCCCGGCTCTGGCCGTCTTCGACTTCGCGGTCGATCCAGGGGAGCACGCTCCCCGCCAGCGGAAAGCCGAATTCCTTGGTCGGCAGCGCGTCGCCCCTGAGGGTGGCGGTGACCTTGCGGTCGATGTCCAGGATGGCGGAACCCGGATCCTTCAGGAGTTCCGCGACCGAGCCCTGCAACACCCCCATCTGGGAGAGGAGCTCGCGCATGTTGGGAGCGCCGGCGCCGGAGGCCGCCTGATAGGTCATGGAGGAGATCCACTCCACCACCCCGGCGCGAAACAGTCCGCCCAGGGCCATCAGCATCAGGCTCACCGTACAGTTGCCGCCGATGTAATCCTTCACCCCCTTGGCCAGGGCGGCGTCGATCACCCCCCTGTTCACCGGGTCGAGGATGATGACCGCGTCCGACTCCATGCGCAGCGTGCTGGCCGCGTCGATCCAGTACCCCTGCCAGCCGGCCTTGTGCAGTTCGGGGCGCACCGCCTTGGTGTAGTCCCCACCCTGGCAGGTGATGATCACGTCCAGCTTTTTCAGCTCCGAGATGTCGGAAGCGTCCTTCAGGGTGCCGGCGTTCATGGGAGCGGGCTGGCCCGCCTGGGAAGTGGTGAAGAATACCGGTTCGACTCCTGCGAAATCGTTCTCTTCCTGCATGCGCTGGAGGAGAACGGAGCCTACCATGCCACGCCAACCGACAAGTCCGACTTTCATAGTACCTTCCTCTTTTGTTGGATTTGTTTTTCTCGGGGAGGCCAGCTCCCTCGCAATAGGCTACAGGTTCGCGATGATCGCGGCGCCGATCTCCTTGGTGTTCACCAGCTTCTCGCCGGGCTGCTGCTGATAGATGTCCCTGGTGCGGAAACCCTGGTCCAGCACCTTGGCGACGGCGTTGTCGATGGCGTCCGCGGCCTCGATCATGCCGAAGGAGTAGCGCAGCATCATGCCGGCGGAAAGGATCTGGGCGATCGGGTTGGCGATCCCCTGTCCCGCGATGTCCGGGGCGCTCCCGCCGGAGGGCTCGTACATGCCGAAGGTCCCCTCGGCAAGCGAGGCGGAGGGGAGCATGCCGAGCGAGCCGGTCAGCATGGCGGCCTCGTCGGAAAGGATGTCGCCGAACATGTTCTCGCAAAGGATCACGTCGAATTGCTTGGGCCATTTTACCAGTTGCATGGCGGCGTTGTCCACGTACATGTGGGAGAGCTCGACGTCCGGATACTCCTTGGCGATGCCGGTCACGATCTCGCGCCAAAGGACGGAGGTGGAAAGGACGTTGGCCTTGTCGATGGAGCAGACTTTCTTGCCGCGCTTGCGGGCGGCCTGGAAGGCGACGTGGGTGATGCGCTCGATCTCGGGCACGCTGTAGCGCATGGTGTCGACCCCTACCCGGTCGCGCCCGACGCCGTCGATCCCCTTGGGCTGGGAGAAGTAGATGCCGCCGGTCAATTCGCGGATCACCAGGATGTCGAAGCCGCCGCCGATCACCTCTTCCTTGAGCGAGGAGGCGCTGGTAAGCGAGGGGAAGATGATGGCCGGACGCAGGTTGGCGTAGAGGCCGAAGATTTTTCTGAGCGGCAGCAGGGCGCCGCGCTCGGGCTGCTCGTCGGGGGGGAGCGTCTCCCACTTGGGCCCGCCCACCGAGCCGAACAGGATGGCGTCGGCAGCCTTGCAGATGTCGACGGTGGTCTCGGGCAGGGCGCGCCCCTCAAGATCGATACCAGCCCCGCCTACGTTGGCGCGGGTGCGCTCGAAAGCGACGCCGTAGCGTTTCTCGACTGCGTCCAGCACGTTCAGGGCCTCTGCCATAACTTCGGGGCCGATGCCGTCACCAGCCAACACTGCGACCTTAAAAACCTTTCCCATTCCGCAAACCTCCATGATGTATTAAATTTGCGATTCTATTAGCGGGGGCGCCATGTTGTCAACATAAAAAAGGCCGTTAAACATCGGTTTAACGGCCCTGGCACAAGGGATCGACGCCGGCTTCAAGGCGCCTTGATCTCCTCGCTCTTGGCGCGCAGCTTCTTCAGCAACTGGGGGTATCCCTGGCCGTTGATGATCCGGTTGAACTGGCCGCGGTAGTTGGAAACCAGGCTCACCCCCTCGATCACCACGTCGTACACCAGCCACTTGCCCCCCTTTTGCATCAGGCGGTAATCCAGGGAATATTCGTCCCCTTTGGGGGCGATCACCTTCGACTTCACCTCCGCGTACTGGTCGTCGACCGACTCCCTCAGGTAGACGATCTTCTCGTTGTGATAGGATTCGATCTTACCCGCGTAGGAATTCTCCAAAAGCGTCTGGAACAGGGAGACGAATTCTTTCCTCTCCGCCGGGGTCCGCTCCTTCCAGTGGGTCGCCAAAGAGCGCTGGGCCATCTCCTGGTAATCGAAGATGTTGCCTATGGCGGTCCTCAGCGCCTGGCGGCGCTGCTGCTCTTTTTGCGGCTTTTTCAGCTCCGGGTCGGCGACCACCTGCACCACCTGGTCGACCACCCGCTTCACCTCGTCGGTGACGGAGGCGTGGACGGCGCCCGGCAGGACCGCCACCAGTGAAATAGATATCAGCAAGCTATAGACGGCGTTCTTCATGCTTTCCTCCTTGATCTGCGTGCTACCTGCCTGCGCGGCAAATAGTAGTTTATTTTCATGAACGCATGTGCTACATTCCGAAAAGCTGTCAGGCAGCCGGGAGACAGCATATCATCGGGCGGGAATTAAGCAATCGGCACAAGCAGCGGCGAGACTTTCGTCTTTTTTCAAGGCCAAGATCCTCCCAATGACTGCCGCCAGAGTCAGAGTAAAAGCTGGAGAGTAAAACTTGGCCCCTCTATGACAAAGCGGCTGCAAGCGTGTATGATGTAAAGCCTGAAAAAATTGAATTGACTGTTCGACAAACTGTTCAAAGAGGATTATTGTGCCTTATCAAGCACCGACTGGAATCCCTTTGACTGTGGAAGATTTCGGGAGAGCGTCAAGCATGACGGCGGCATATGCTCCGACACCATCCGGGCCCGACAGGCCGGCCCTTGCCTGGAGGCAACATGACACCATTTCCTCAGCCGCGGCGGCTGGCGGCGGCGCTGTCGCTGCTGGTCCTGACCGCCTGCTGTCCCGCCGGAAAACAGTTGTTGGGTAACCCGCAAGATCCCTATCCGCGCACCCTGGCGCCCAAGGTGGGGGAGATCGTGCACCTGCCGACCGGCGTCGCGGTGAGCCTGGCCCAGATGCTGGACGTGGCCGGCGACGCGCGGGTCGTCTATGTGGGCGAAACTCACGACAACCCCGCCTCGCATCGCCTGGAGTTGCAGACCCTCCAGGGGCTGGAAGCGCGCCACCCGGGCAAGGTCGCCCTGGGCATGGAGATGTTCAACCGCTCGCAGCAACCGGTCCTGGACCAGTGGGTCGCCGGCCGCCTGGACGAGAAGGGTTTTCTCAAGGCGGCGCGCTGGTTCGAGAACTGGAAGATGGACTTCGGCTATTACCGCGAACTGCTGGTCTTCGCCCGCGACCGGCGGATACCGATCGTGGCGCTGAACGCGGAGCCGGCGCTGGTGCAGGCGGTGCGCGGCAAGCCGCTGGCCGAGCTTGGCGCCGAGGACAAAGCCCGGCTGCCGGAATTCGATCAGGGCGACCCCTACCAGCGCGGCATGGTGACGGCGATCTTCGGCGGGCATAGCCACGGCGGCATGCAGATCGACGATTTCCTGCGCGCCCAGACCCTGTGGGACGAGACCATGGCCGAGTCGGCGGCGCGCTACCTGCAAAGCCCGGAAGGGAAAGACCGGCGGCTGTTGGTGGTGGCCGGCGGCAACCATGTGAGCTACGGCTTCGGCATACCGCGCCGCGTCTTTCGCCGCCTCCCCGCCTCCTACCTGACCATCGGCGGACAGGAGGTGGAGATCGCGCCCGGCAAGGTCCCGCAGACCATGGACGTCCAGCTGCCGGATTTCCCCATGGTCGCCTACGACTTCCTGGCCTATTTGACCTACGAGAACCTCCCCAAAGAAGGGGTGCTGCTGGGAGTGGTCTTCGAGGCGTCCCCCTCGGCGCGCGGTCTGCGGGTCAACGGCGTCGCCCCCGGCTCCAACGCCGAGCGCGCCGGCGTCAAGGAAGGCGACCTGCTGCTCTTTTTGGACGGCCAGCCCCTCGCCGACGGCTACGACCTGGTATACGCCCTGAAGCAAAAGCATGCAGGGGACCGCAGCTCGCTGCAGTTGGAGCGGCAAGGGGAAGCCCTGAAGTTGGAGCTGCTCTTCCAGGAGAGCGAGGCCGGCCGGGACGGCAAGCCGTAGCGCAGATGCGACTAAACAAAACACGAGAAGCTGGATTTTGATGAATCACTTTGCCGGAAAAAGGAGGTAGCGAATGTATTCAATGAGCAATGTGGGCAGGAACACCATAGCCATGGTGCTGGCTGGAGGGAAAGGCGAGCGGTTGAGCCCGCTCACCACCAGAAGGGCCAAGCCCTCCGTGATGTTCGGAGGCAAGTATAAGATCATCGACTTCGTGCTCAGCAACCTGTTCAATTCCGGCATCAAGAAGGTCTACATCCTCACCCAGTATCGGGCCTACTCGCTCAACAAGCACATCCGCGAGTCCTGGGGCAAATGGACCGGCCTGGGCGAATTCTACGTGGCGATCTCCCCGGAGACCAGAAGCGAAAGCGAGGAGTGGTTCAAGGGGACGGCCGACGCCATCCTGCAGTACCTGAGGTTCGTCGAATCCTCCGACGCCGACTACGTGGCGATTTTCGGGGGGGACCACATCTACAAGATGGACATCAGCCAGATGATCGATTATCACCGCAGGAACCGCGCCGACCTGACGCTGGCCGCGCTCGAGGTGCCGATCGAGGAGGCCAAGCGCTTCGGCGTCTTCTCCGTGGATGACGATTACCGGGTCACCGCCTTCGCCGAGAAGCCGCAGCAGCCGGAAACCATCCCCGGCAGGGAGACCTGCTTCGCCTCCATGGGGAACTACATCTTCTCCACCAAGAAGCTGATCGAGGTGCTGCAGGAAGGGAAGAAGAAATACGAGGACCTGGATTTCGGCAAGCACGTGATCCCGATGATGCTGGAGAACCGCGACAAGAT
>CAIYDQ010000002.1 GCA_903925075.1 uncultured Geobacter sp. | reverse complement strand
TTTTTCTGCTACTTTTTCGCCGGCTGTTTCTCCTCCAGCAGGGCTGAAATCGTCTTGGTCAGGTCCTTCGACTCCAACTGGTCGCTCAGGTACAGGATCGCTTTCTCTTCCACCACTGCCTGATAGCCGTTCGCCGTGGCGTAGTCGGTCGCCGTCTTTTTGATTACCTTATAGAGTTCCGAGGTCAGCTTTTCCTGCATCTGCTGCATTTCTTCTTCGCTCGACCTCAGCAATTTCTGGTATTCTTCCACCTTTTTCTGGAATTCTTTCCCCTTGGCCGTACGCTCCTTTTCCGACATGGTAGCCATTTTTGCCTGTATCGCCTCTTTTTGCTTGTCGAGCTGCTTTTGTTTCGCCTCGATCTTGCTGCGAAGCTTGTCGGATTTGGACTTAAGCGCCGCTGCCGCGGCTTTGCCGCCGCCGGATTCGGCGGCTATCTTAGACATGTCGATGTAGCCGATTTTGGCCGTTGCCTGCTTCGAGGCGGCGGCAGGCGCGGGTGTAGTCGCGGCAACCGATGCGGGTGCCGTAGACGCGGCGGGAGCGGGAGTCGTCGAAGAGGCGGCAGGCTTCGATGCCGGAGAAAGACCGGCCGTGGGGGCCTCCGCAAACGCCGAACTGGCAATGAGAGTGGCGAGGGAGGAGCCGATGAGCAGTGTGGCAAGCTTGTTCATGTGGTATGTCCTTTGTGTTTGCTGAGTGGGTTCGGAAGCTGAGTTGCAGATCATAAAACCTTTGCGCGGATTTGGCAATTAAAAGAATTTCTTTATCCATACCAATGGAGAGCAACCTCTTAGTCCTCGGGTAAGAGAACGAGGTTGACTCGTTACCATGGCGCTGTTACCATGCCTGAATCTGAACCTTTTAAGGAGCCATCATGCCCGATTTGATCAAGAACTTGCAGTTACTGATGAAAGAGGAAAGCGACGCCGCCAAGGTAAAGCTGCTACAGGATGCGTTGCAGGAAATCACGGACCTCAGGCAAAAAGAAGATGCGCTGGAAGAGATACTTATCATTCTGGCGCGAACCGAGTTTCCCTGGGACGTTGACGGCAAGACAACCGCTGCCTTTCCGATCTTTAAAGAGCGCTATCTTAAAGCGATGCATGAGGTGTCCGACCTGCTCAACCTGGATCTGCGCAGCACCATAACCAGGATCGAACCGAGGAACTAGATGCTGGTTTCCAACGAGGAACAGGCCAAATAGTAATCCCCCCGCAAGGAGTCTTCATGTTGCAACAGTTACCGCAGGTCGCTTATGTCGTGGTATTTTTCCTGCTGCCGGGGCTCATCGGCGCCCGAGTCGCCTGGACCAAGGGCAAGAACCCGCTCCCCTGGTTCCTGCTGAACGGCATCTTCCCGCCCACCCTGATGGTGACCTTTTTCCAGGGACCGGCTCGCCCGGTGCAGGGGCATTATCGGCAATGCCCGAAATGCAGTGCATACAGCAAATGGCGCGAGACCGAGTGCAGGTTCTGCCAAACCGATCTGACCTGAGGTTCACATTTTGGTGAAGAGGTTGGCTTTTTATGCCGAATTAAGCGGGTAGTTGGGAGGGGAAAGCGGTCGAAAGGGCCAGCGCGGCGCAGTAGCCTGCGGGCGTCTCGACGTCCCCGATGACCCAGCTGCCGGTCTGGGTTGGAGATCCGCGGTGGGCCAACAACGCGGGCGGGTGGCCGGGGAGCAGCGAGATGTCGAAGCCGTTGGAGGGCTGGGAAAAACCGCTGCCGGTCCCCTTCAGGTAAGCTTCCTTGCGGGTCCAGCACCGGTAGAAGGCGCTCAGTTGCTCGCTTGGCGGCAGAGCGAACAACTCCTTGTTTTCCCTGTCGGAAAAGTAGCGCTTCGCCATGGGGGCGAAGGAGAGATCCGCGCGCACCTTTTCCATGTCCACGCCGACCTCGCTTCCTGCGCAAAACGCCATCAGCAGCAGATCCCCGGCATGCGACACGTTGAAGCAAAGGGCATCCGACTGCAGATAATCCGAAAGGTGCAGCTTGCCGAATTCCCCTTCCGAAAGCCTGATATCTTGGGGCTCCTCGCCTAGAAAACCCGCCAAAGTCTCGCGCACTACCCCCCGGCCGACGAAGAAACGCCGACGCCGCTCTTGATCAAGCAGCCGATTGCCGCGCTGCAACTCCTCATTGGAAAGAAACCCCTGAAGGCGCGTCAACTCCTGCTGCGTGCAGGCAAGCGAAGCAAGCCGCAGCTGCACCTTGCCGAAACCGGCAGGCGGCGTCAGAATCTCGGCACTCTTCCCCATGTCAGCCGCGGATTGCTGCCTCATTTCGCGCCACCGGCGAACCACTTCTGTAACCGCGCCAGTCCCTCGTCGGTGGAAACTCGCGGCCGGTATCCCAAGTCCCTTTTGGCGGCCGAGATGTCGAACCAGTGGGAGGTGGCCAGTTCCCTGGCGACGAAGCGGGTCATCGGCGGCTCGCCGGCCAGGCGCAGCAGGTTCCAGATCTGCTCGCAGACGACGCCTGCGGCATAGGCGAGCTTTGGGGATACGCAACGGTTTTCGGCAGGAAGGCCGGCCGCGGCCAGGATGCGGTTCACCATCTCCCAAAGCGGCAACGGCTCGCCGTTGGAGATGAAATAGGCCTTGCCCGCCGGAGCTGAGCCGTGAGCCAGGCGATCGGCGGCGTTGAGATGGGCCTCGGCGGCGTTGTCGACATACACGGTATCGACCAGGCAGGGACGCCGTCCGATGCGCCGCAACTTGCCGGCGCGCGCCTTGGCGACGATGCGCGGCGCCAGGTGGTTGTCTCCGGGACCCCAGATGAGATGTGGGCGCAGCGACACGGTGGCCAGCGCGGGGCCATTGGCGGCCAGCACTGCCTGCTCGGCAAGCGCTTTGGTGTGGGGATAGTGCGCCTCGAAATGGGCCGGGTAGGGGAGCGATTCGTCGGCGCCTTCCACGTCGGCGCCGTCGAAAACGACGCTGGGCGAGCCGGTGTAGACCAGCCGGCCGATGGCGTGCAGCCGGCAGGCGGCGATGACGTTTTCGGTGCCGACCAGGTTCGCCAGGCGGTACTCTTCAAAGCTCCCCCAGACCCCCGCTTTGGCGGCGACGTGGAAGACGACGTCGCAGCCTTGCGCGGCCGCCGCCAGCGCCTGCGGGTCGGCCAGGTCGCCGCGGCGCTGTTCCACGCCAAGAGCTTCCAGCTCGGGATACTCGGCGCGCGAAAAGCTCACCACCTGGTCGCCGCGCGCGCAGTTGGCGCACGATGGCGGACCCCAGGAAGCCGCCGCCCCCGGTAACCAGCGCCCTCATCGCAGTTTCCTCTCGGCCCAGACCGCGAGTTTTTCGCGGAAAATCTTGGCGTTATGGCGGATATCGACCGGGAAGGCGGGGTGAAAGAGGATGGTTTCGATGGCGTGGGTATGGATGTGGTCGCGCGCGATTGTCAGCAACTCCTCCCGCAGCGTTTTCCGATCCGCCTTGACCCCTTTCTCCAGTTCCACGCACAAAACGGGGGTAAGCTCTCCCGGAGTGCCGACCCCCACCAGCGCCGTCCGGTAGACCAGGGGATGCGTGTTGAACACCGCCTCGCAGGGGATGGTGAAAAGCAGCCCCGCCGACGTCTCCACCCGGTGCGACTTTCTGCCGCAGAACCAGACCCGCCCCTGCTCGTCGCGTCCCCCCAGATCTCCCATCCGATGAAAGAAGGAGCCGGTCTCGGGATCGGCGATCTTGGAGAGGTGGTCGGCGTCCGGGCGGTTGTAATATCCCCTGGTCACCTGTTCACCCTGCACCACGATCTCGCCTATTTTGCCGGTCGGCACCCGCAGAGATTCGTCCCACTGCCAGATCGGATCGTCGGTTATCTCGATTACTTCCAGTCGGATGCCCTCGACCGGCCTCCCCACGCAGACCCCGCCGCCAGCGTCGGTGATCTGTCGGGTGCTCCCCAGGATCTCGCTGGAGCCGATGGAGCAGACCGGCAGCGCCTCGGTGGCGCCGTAGGGGGTGAAGACCTGGACGCCGGGATTGAGCAGTCCGACGAAGCGCTCAAGGACCGCGGCCGGCACCGGAGCGCCGGCGGAGATGGCTCGCCTGAGTGTGGGGAGCTTGACCTGGTGCTTGGCGCCGTAGCGGCCGACCCGGTTGATGAGCGCCGGCGAGCCGAACATGGTGGTGACGCCGTAGCGCTGAATGGCGTTCACGATCCTGGCGGCGTTGACCGATCCGGGGCGTGTGAAGTCCATCTCCGGGATGACGGCCGTCATGCCGAGAGCCGGGGCGAACAGGGCGAACAGCGGGAAGGTGGGGAGATCGATTTCCCCCGGCTCGATGCCGTAAACCGAGCGCAGCGCCTCGACCTGAGCGGCGAAGTTGCCGTGGCTGTAGACCGCCCCCTTGGGCGCGCCGGTGCTGCCGCTGGTGAAAAGGATGGCGGCCACGTCGTCCTGTTGGGTCGGCGCCGGAGTGAAGGGGGTTTCCTCGGGATGCCGATCGAGGAGTTCCGCGAGAGTGCTCCCCTCCCAGAACAGGCGTCGGCCGACGGTGAGCCAGGTGCGGATCGACTCTTTGCCCCAGCCAAAAAGGAGGCGGGCCAGGTGCGCCTTGGGGATGCCTATGAAGGCGTGCGGCTGCGCCTCGGCGAAGCATTTTTTCAAGTTTTTGATGCCCAGGCCCGGGTCGATCAGCACCGGCACCGCGCCGACCTTGAAGAGGGCGAAGGTGAGAGCGAAGAATTCAGGGCTGGGGGTGACCATCAGCACGCTGCGCACGCCGCGGCAGATGCCGGCCTCGATCAGGCCGCGGGCGATCCGGTCGCTGAGCCGGTCGAGTTCCAGGAAGCTCATGCGGCGATTTTGTTTGGGGAAGATGATGGCGGCGGCGTCCGGCTGACGTCTGGCCATGTCAGGCAAGTGCGCGGCGATATTGACGAACTCGCTATTGTGCATCTGGTGCCTCAGGCAACGGAGGAGACTGGTGAAGCCGATGGAAGGGATGAAGCGGATAAAGGGGATGAAGCCAAACAGAGCGAAGAGATTTGGGCTTACCCAAAAAAGCCGTGAGTAGTTTGGTTGAAATCCCTTTCATCGTTTTTATCCCTGTTAAAAGCAGTGGAAGTTAGGTTTTATCCGTTTTATCGTTTATCGGTGTCGTTCAAGAAGTCGGCGATGAGCGGCACCACTTCATCTTTCATGTCTTCCAAAATGTAATGCCCGGCGTCGGGGTAGCGGCGCACCTTGGCTTTCGGGTAGCGCCTGATCCATTCAGCCAGAAAGGCTGTGTCGAAAACGAAGTCGAGTTCGCCCCAGAAGATGGCGATGGGGAGCTCCGAGAACTGCGCGAGACCGGCCGCGACCTCGCTCACCAGTGCGTAGTTGCGGTCGCCGGGGACGAGCGGGATATCCTGCACGAAGCGCAGGGTGGCGATCCTGTTTTTCCAGGAGTCGTAGGGCGCGCGGTAGGACCTGCTGACGACCCTGGCCATCGGGTGCTTCTTGCAGCCGACCAGCGAAGCCCCGACGCTGAAGGCGTTGAAGCCGCGCACCAGCAGGGCGCCAAGCGGCGTGTCGCGGCAGATCTTCAAGCCGAGCGGGAACTTCTTCTCCTTGGGGAGATGAAAAGCCGCCGTATTGAGCAGCACCAGCCGGCCGATGCGCTCGGGATGGCGGCAGGCGTAGGCCATGCCGATCATGCCGCCCCAGTCGTGCAGCACCAGGGTGATCTTCTCCTCCAATCCCAGGTGGTCGATCAACCTTTCCAGGTCGTCCACACGCCGGGAAAGGGTGTAGTCGTAGCGCTTGTCGCCCGGTTTGTCGGAGAGGCCGCAGCCGATATGGTCGGGCACGATGCAGCGGTAGCGCCCGCGCAGGGCGAGCACCAGATTGCGGTAATAGTAGGACCAGGAAGGGTTGCCGTGCACCATGACCACCGGTTTTCCGGAGCCCTCGTCCAGATAGTGATAGGAGAGGCCGTCGAGATCCAGGGTCTTCCCCGAGAATGGATAATCGTCGCTAGTCGTGACCGTCATTTTCGTTTTCCTCACCAATCGACCCCCAGCATCAGGCAGTTGAGCCCGCTGCCGATGCCGAGCATGGCTACCCGCTCGCCGGCGCTGAGGATATCCCGTTCGCAGGCCAGCGCCGCGGTAAGCGGCAGCGACACGGTTCCCATGTTGCCGAGAAATTCGTAGGTGGTGAAATCCTTGTCAAGGGCGATGCCGAGGGTCTTCAGGATGGCGCTTTGGTGCGCGCTCCCCACCTGGTGGCAGACCACCCGGTCCACCTCGGCGCTCTCCCAGCCAACCTCGGGAAGGAATTCGGCCCAGGTGCGTCGACCCAGCTCAACGCCGTAATTCATGACGCTTACTGCATCGGTGCTCATAGACTGGTTGAAGCCTCCCTTGCCGTCGGGGGTGATGCCCCACAGGCAGAGGGCGTGGTGTTCCGGCGCTGCCTGAGACATGCCCCCCAGCAGACGACGCCTGCCGGATTTGGAGAAGGAGCCGTCGGTCAGGAGCACCGCCACCGCGCCGGAGCCGCCGGTGAGGGTGGCGAGCGAGCTGGCAAAATTTTCCATGCTGCGGTCCGCAAGCATGCGGGCGATCATGATGTCGTTGATGTCGCGCGCGCTCTCGCAGGAAACCACCAGCCCCGCCCGGATCTGGCCGAGTTCGATCCGGTTCGCCACCTCCAGCATGCCGTTCAGGACCCCCAGACAGGCGTTGGAAAGGTCGAAGACCGCGGCGTTGCCAGAGATGCCGAGCGAGGCCGCCACCCGGCAGGCGGTGGCCGGTTCGAACTGCTCCCGGCAGACGCCGGTATAGAGCAGCGCCCCGATCTCGCTCGGGGAGACACCGGCTGCGGCCAGCGCCTTTTTGCCGGCGGCCGCGGCCCCCTTGGAGAGCGCGAAGCCCGGTTCCCACCAGCGCCTCTCCCGGATGCCGGTGAGAGCCTGCAACTGTCCCGGCGCGAAGTGGAGCGTTTTGTAGAGGGGCTCCAGGCGCGCCTCCAGCTCCGCCGAGGTGACGACTACCGGTGCGAGCTCATAGCCGAACGACTCGATGTACACCTTGGAATATTTCATATTTTCTCCACCTGCAGGGTGAAATCGTTCATCTGGTAGATGGGCCTGCCGTCCACCGAGAGGAATCCGGCGGCGGTGAGCACCCGCAGATCGTCGTCGACCGCTGTGATCCAGGCGATCACGGTCACCTGCTTGTTGGACGGCACAACCTGGCCGCGATACAGCCAGCGATGCCGGCGCTCCGGTGCCGCGGCGGCAAGGACCTCTCCCTCGCGCCACCCCCAGCGCTGCACGGCTGCGAACTTAACAAGTTGCAGGAACGATTCCAGCCCCAGCGACCCCGGGGTCACCGGGTCCTGATAGAAGTGCGCCTTGAAGAACCACTCGTCCGGGTCGACCTGCTTGCTCCCCATGAGATAGCCCAGTCCCGCCGGGCCGCCGTCGGCGACGAACAGCTCGATGCGGTCGATCATCCTGAGCTTTCTCTCCGGGAAGGGGCGCGCCTCGGGGTAGGGGAGGCTTAAGCCCCGGGCGGCTTCCTCGGCGCTCGGCTGATAAGGGGCGGCGTCCCGGATGCCGACCTGGTTCACCAGCGCCTCCTTGGCGAAGAAGCCGAACATGGTGTCCCCCTCGTAGAGGACGCCGCGGCGGTCCGCCACCGAGAAATCGAATTCCTGGATGATCATCCCCCCGCTGGTCGCCACCTTGGTCAGGGTCGCGCTGGCGGTGAGGGTGCCGCTTTCGGGGGTGACGGAGCGGTGCTGGACCGCGTTGCCGCCGAGGTTTCTAAAGGAGATGTCGGTCGGGCTGGCCAGAGCTGAGCCGACGTAGGCGGCGAGCCAGCCGCACGGTTGCAGGGCCGCTTCCAAAAGCACCGAAAACGGCATGCGCGGCTGCCGATCGGCGGCGAAATACCAGGCGTCGGCGGGAGCGTCGTATTGCGCCTCCGCCAGCGCGCCGGGAACCATCTGCCACGGTTCGCCGGCTACGGCGGTAATCCGATCCATGAACTGGAAAGGCGGTCCCGGCAGGCGGGCGATCTTGCGTTCGGCGTCGAAGATCCGGTATCTGTCGCCGAATCCCTCGGAAGGTTTGCCGTTGCTGTAGGCGAGTATCTGTTCCTTGCTGTACAAGGCGGGCTTGCGGTCATAGACTGCGGCGGGGAGCGCTTCCGGTTGGCCTTCCCCGGCAAGGGGAACGAACAGGGAAAGTTGACTCGCCTGCGCGGGACGCGACGTTGCCGGCTTCTCTTCCTTTTGTGGAGGTAGAGAGCTGGGGCCTTGGCCTGCGGCTCTTCCCGTCCAAAGACGCAGCAGGCTTTCCCGGTTGCTGCCGGTCAGGCGCACCGACATGCTGGTGATTTCGACGATGGGCCTGCCGTCCGCGTACATGAGCGCGTCCACGATGGCGAAAGGCTCGGGGCGGTAGCCGAGTTCGCGGACCGTCACCTCGTAGCGGACCACCTTGGTCGTCTCCAGCACCTGGCCGCGGCAACTGAGTTGGCTCGCCACGCCCGGCACCGGCTGCCAGACGGCTCCCTCGGTCTCGGCAACCCAGCCCATCCTGAGCAGGAAGATGCGCAGCGTGTGCATGCAGCATTCGTACATCAGCGTGCCGGGCATGACCCGGTCGTCCACGAAGTGGCAGGTGATGAACCAGTCGTCAGGATGGATATCCGCTTCGGCGCGGATGAAGCCCATCTGGTAGCGTCCCCCCTTAGGTTGCAGCTCCATGACCCGGTGCACCAGTTGCATGGAGCCGCCCGGGATGGTCAGGGGTTGCCGCAGGTTCAAACCGGCGAAGAGCGGGCCGAAACAGCCGGCGAGATCGCCGTTGCGTAGGGCGTCGAGCTGCTGAGCGTTGTAGGCGGCGGGGGACATGGGGACCAGTTCCTGCCAGTCGGCGGGGAGGCTTCCCGAGCGCGCCCGCAAGTCCAGCGCGCCGCGCACGATCCCCTTGCCCGCGGCAAGCTCCGCCTCCGAAAAGAACCCGGCGCAGCCGTTGCGCATGGATAAGAGCCGCTCTCCGTTCACCGTCGCCTCGAAATGGAAACGGAACAGGTAGGTTTCGCCTTGTCGGAAGAAGCGCTCGATGCGGATGTCGTAGTTGATGGTTTCGCCGGGGGCGGGCAGCTCGCGGTGAAAGGTGACGACGGCGTCGAGCAGTCGGTAGACAGCCATGCCGCGGGTGATGAAGTCGATGCCGAGATAGCCCGAGAGGAAGAGGTCGGCCTGGCCGGCCTCCACCGCGATGCAGGTCGGGATGCGGCCGCCGTCCAGGTACCAGGCGCCGGGGTGGACATCATGTTCGGTCACCACCCGGCCGCAGGTCATCGACCTCGGCTCCCCCTCCAGGGTCACGATCCGGTCCACCAGCATCAGCGGCTCGTCCGGCAGCCGCACCCGTGTCGGGAAGGTGTCGACCTCGGCAAAGCCGGCGCCCAACATGCGCTCGACCGAACCTGTGGCGAATTGCATGCACAGCTCGCGGTCGAAGGCGGGGGGAAGCGGAGAGCCGGCAGCGGCCGACGCGCCGAATGGAGTCTGAACAGACTGTGTAAAAGCGGGTTCTGAAGTAACCGTGGCGACCGGCTGGGCATCGACCGGCTCTCCCGATGCCGACAGTTGCTGCTGCAGCGAGATTTGCAGCGATACGGCGTCAGCCAGAGTCCGGTTCAACTGTTCGGCAACCCGCAGATACGCCTCGTGGGCATGAAGGCGGGCCTGTTGAGCAGAGGCAAAGGCGTGCAGCAGCGGGTCCAGGCTTTCCTCCTGCGACTGCAACGCCGGCAGAGACTCTGCTTGAAAGCCAGAAGGAAACCCTTTACTCGGCGCAGCAGTGGCAGCAGTGGCAGCAGTGGCAGCAGTGGCAGCAGTGGCAGCAGTGGCAGCAGTGGCAGCAGTGGCAGCAGTGGCAGCAGTGACAGCAGTGGCAGCAGTGGCAGCAGTGGCAGCGGTGGCAGCCGGCGGAGCTGCCGTAGCTGTATTGCCGGGAAATGTCGCTGTCGCTACGCCGCTTGTCAAAGCTGCTGTAGCCGCTGTTCCAGGCAAAGTCCCCGTAGTTGTCCCAGTACTCCCATTACTCCCATTCCTCCCATTACTCCCATTACTCCCATTACTCCCATTACTCCCATTATCGGTTTTGCCAGCCAAAGCCATCGCAGCAGCATTGCCCGGAAGCCCCGCGGCAGCGTTGCTGCTCGGCAGCGCCGGGCGAAACGGCTCGCCGCCGGTTCTAAACAGCAGAGTTGCCGCTGCGGGACGCGCGTCTTTTCCCGGAGCCAGTCGTGTCGGCGCGATTGTCACCAGCGGCTCCAGATTGAGAGGGACGCGCTCCGTCGTCAACTGGGCCAGCAGCCGCAAGATCCCTGAATGAGCGTCGACGCCGGGGAGACAGGCGGACCTGGCGATGTGAGGACGCCCGGCAAGGATGCGGCCGATCATTCTGCTGCAGGAAGCGCCCGGCCCCATTTCCAGGAAATAGCGCACGCCGTCGGCATAGGCCGCTTCGATCACCTTGGGGAAATCGATCCCTTCGATGGCCTGGGCCAAAATCGATTCGGCGGCGTTGCGACGGTGCAGTTGGTACGAACTGCCGGCGGCGCCGCTGTAAAAACTGACTCCGTCCGGAACCGTGGTGTTGAAGAGGTGCAGGTCTCGATAGGCGCTGGCGACTTGGCGCGCGACTTCGCAATGCACCGTGGTGACGCCTTGCAGCGGGAAAAAGCGGCAGTCGAGCATCGCCACCAGATGCTTCACCCACTTGACGTCGCCGCCGATCACGCACTCGTCGGGAGTATTGACGATCAGCAGGTAGACCCGCGATGTCTTCTTCAATGCCCGGCGCACCTCGCGCGCCGGCGCGTCGATCACGCCGATGCTCCAGACGATCTCCTTTCCTTCGCTCTCGCCCCAGGCACGCCGCGCGGCCCGGCACTCGCCGGCCAGATCGCGGGTGAAGAGCGTGGACGCCTGCATGCGCTCCAGCATCAGGTCGCGCTCTCGCCAGGCTCGGGAGGCGAAGAGTCCGGCCGATTCCCCCAGGCTGTAGCCGATGACGGCGCCGGGCCTGACCCCGAAGCTTTGCACCAGGTCGCTGACGGCGCATCCGGTGGCGACCTGTCCGAAGATGACGGCTAGATGGTCGTCGTTGATCGCCTCCAGCGGCGCGCCGTTCCAGAATTGCTCGGGTTGGAACTGATCGCGCAGACGCAGGTTTTCCGCATCCTGTCGCCGGTAAATCTCCGGCCAGCGCGCCGAAAGCTCCATCCCCATGCCGGGATAATGGTTGCCGGAGCCCGGATAGACAAAGCCTATCTTGCCGGTCTTGCCCAGAGGGCGCGGCGAGAAGAAGAGTCGGTCGCGCAGGGAAGGGTGCGAAAGCGTGTCGCCCTGAGCGGCATCCTCGGCGAGCATCCTCGCGCCCTGAGCGCAAAGCGCATCCAATTCTTCGTAGCTGCGCGCCACCAAAGAGATCGCCAGCGGCTTTATGCCCGAGGCGTCGTGGCGGAGGAGCAGGTCGCGGCAAAGAGCCGGCAACTCGGGACGCGGCGATCCGCCGGCGAGGCTGCGTAGTTGTTCTATTCCCTCTGCCAGTTCCTGACGGTTGCCGCCGGTGACGCTGAAGAGGAATTCGTCCGCGGAGCCCAGAGGGTTGACCCTCTCCTGAGCGGCGCGGGCGGAAATCTTTTCGTAGCCGGCCAGGACCGCGTGGCTGCAACTGCCGTCGACGCCGAAGGCGCTGACGCCGGCATGGCGCGGACCGTTGGCGCGGTTGCGAAGCCAATAGCGCGAACCGTTGGGGAGATAGAGCGCGCCGTTGCCGGAGAGCCTGGCCAGCGGGCGCTCGCCCGAGCGGGAGGCGGGGATGATCTCTTGGTAGAGCGCGAGGCAGCTGCGCACCAGGGAGGCGAGCCCGGAGGCGGCCCCGCAGTGGCCGATGTCGGCCTTGACGCCGGCTATGGCGCAGCGCCTGTTGCTGCCGGCGGCTTGGTTGCCGATAGCCTGGTCTTCGTCAGCCGTGAGAGCGTTGAGCGGGGCCGCGAGTTTTCCCGCGGGGGCTGGGCTCAGAGCGGCGCTGGTCCCGTCGGCCTCGCCCGCGCCTTGATCGAAGAAATCGGCCAGCACGCTCGCCTCCATCCGGTCCTCGGCCGGGTGCCCGCTGCCGTGGGCTTCCAAGTAGTCGACCCGTTCCGGCTCAACGCCCGCATCGGCGTAGGCGCGCTCCAGGGAGCGGCGGTAGGCGGCGGCGCCGGGAAGCAGCAGCTCGCCGCTGGCGGCGCCGATCCCTTTGATCACCGCGTAGATCCTGTCGCCGTCGCGCTCGGCGTCTTCCAGCCGCTTCAGGACCACCGAGGCTGCGCCTTCGCCGATGATGCTGCCGTCGGCGGATTGGTCGAAAGGGGAGGCCGATCCGGAGGGTGAAAAGGGACGCCCCAGGTGCTGGCCTAGCGCCGCCCGCAGATCGCCGGCCAGATCGACCGCTCCGACGATGGCCCGGTCGATCTCGTCTCCCTGCAACTGGCGGACGGCGGTTTCCAGCGCTCGCAGGCCGGAACTCTCCTCGCTCGACAGGGTGAAGCTCGGCCCGCCGCAGCGAAACTCCCTGGCGATGCGGCTGGCGACCACGCTCCCCAAGGCGCCCATGGTGCGATTGGCGGTGAGCGCAGGCCCGCTCCGCTCGCGCAGCGCTGCGATCCAGGCGGCGAGCTCTTCCTCGCTCAAATCCAGCGCCAACTCCTTTGCCCAGAGGGCCGCCTTTTCGGCAAGCGACCAGCGGAAGCTGAAGTTGGTGCTGTTCAAGTCGAGCGCGATGCCGATAAAGACGCCGGCGCGCAGGTTGTCGGAGCGATCGAGCCCGGCGTCCGCCATGGCGGCAGCCGCCGATTGCAGCATCAGCAATTGTTGGGGAAGCATCTCCTCCAGCTCGCGCGGCGGGATGCGGAACAGGTCCGCGGCCAGGGCGAACTCGTCGAGGTAGAAGCCGGCAAAAGGTGTGTCTTTGAGATTCTCCTTAGCGAACCAGGCGCTCTTCTCGGCGCCCCACCAGTCTTTGGGGGTGGTCGGTCGGGCCGAGGCGTCGCCGCCCAATACCCGCGCCTGAAAAGAGGCGAGCGTCTGCCAGGGTCCAAAGCGCGCGTCCATGCCGACCACGGCGATCGGCCCGGACTTGACGGAGGCGGGCTTGGCGCCATCCCCATTGCCGTCGGCATCGGCTCTTTTCCCGTCAAGGCCCGACTTGCTGCCAAACACCTCAAGGACCGTTTTAGCCCTGGCTCCCGCACCTGCCGGGCCCGTCTCGGCTCCAACTTCCGGCAGCGGAAACAGCGGGCGGGGAAGGGGTTGGCCATCGAGCGGCAGCCATTCTTCGACCAAAAGGTGCGCGTTGATGCCGCCAAAGCCGAAGGCGCTGACCGCGGAGCGGCGCGGCGCGCCGTCGGCGCGTCTTGGCCAGGGGGTCGCGGCTTGCAGCACCCGGAAGGGGCTAAGCTCCAGATCGAAGCCGGCCGGGGCCTGTTGGAAATTGGCGGTCGGCGGCAAGGTCTCCGCGGCCATGGCCAGCAGCACCTTGGTGAGAGCCGCCGCGCCCGCCGCGGTGAGCGTGTGCCCGATGTTCGATTTCACCGACCCGATCACGCAGCGGTCCGACCGGTCCGACTGGTCCGACGGTTTCGACCAGTCAGACTGGTCAGACCGGTCAGACTGGTCCGAGGCCTTTGCCTTTTCTTTCCAAAGCTCTTTCAAACTGGCGACTTCGGTGGCGTCGCCCACCGGGGTGCCGGTCGCGTGGCACTCGATCAGGTCCACGTCCAGCGGCGACCAGCCGGCTTTGGCGTAGGCGGCGCGCATGGCGCGCAACTGCCCGTCGGCAAGGGGCGCCAACAGGCTGCCGCCGACGTCGTTGGAAAGGCCGATCCCCCTGATCACCCCGTAGATCCGGTCGCCGTGGGCGACGGCGTCCTCGGTTCGCTTCAACAGGAATATGCCGGCGCCTTCCCCGACCACCAGGCCGTCGCCGGCGGCGTCGAACGGCGAGCAGACGCCGCGCCTTGAGAGGGCGCGCAGTTGCGAGAAGCCCATCTGGGTGTAGAGCGGGTCCGGGCGGGAGAGCCCGCCGGTGAGCATGGCGTCGGCCCGACCCGAGAGCAGTTCGTCGGCGGCAAGTTTAATGGCGTAGAGCGAGGAGGCGCAGGCGGCGTCCAGGGTGCAGCTGCCGCCGCCAAGCCCCAGCGCCGCGGCCAAAAGCCCGGCGGGAAGCCCGGCGACGTAGCGGTTCAGCGGCTCCACCGCGTCCGGCTCCTTGGCGCAGCCGAGGAGCTTTTCCTCGAAGCTGCGCCCGAGCAAGGAGCGGGAGAACTCGGCCGACTTTTCGCTGGGGAGCGCCAGATTGCCGATGATGACGCCGATGCGGGAGCGGTCCAGCGGTTTGGTGACGGCGGCGTCGAAGGCGCGCTTGCCTGCGTGGAGCAGCAGATGAAAGAGGGGATCGAGACCGGCCACGGTCTGCGGGTCGATGCAGAGGCCGGAGAGCGCGCTCAGAGGAGGAATGGACTCGATAAAGCAGCCGCGCCGGGAATAGACGTGGTCGGCCTTGCCGGCCTCTGGGTCGAAGGCGGCGTCGGCGCGGAGCTGCCATCTGCCGGCGGGGACCTCGCGGGCGGCGCTTTTGGCCAAGCGGATGTTGTCCCAGAATGCGTTCAGCTCCGGAGCATCGGGGAAAATTCCGCCGATGCCGACAATGGCAACCGATGGGGACTGCTGCTTCATGGTCAAGCCGCCCCCAACTCAACGGAAACGGGCCGCTGCAGCTGGTTGCGCTGGAAGGCCTGCTTCAGGGACGGATCGATGACGCATTCGTAATCCTCCAGGCGCGCCACCAGCTTGCCGGTGTGGCGGTCCAGGAACTCCATGTCGGCGCTGGCGCCGTGGACGCTTTCCGAGGTGACGCGGATCACCACCTGCACCCCCTCGCGCGGGAAGGCCTCCTGGAACTGGCGATAGCGGCCGGCGAAGCAGGGGAGCGAGCCGGCCCCGAAACGCTCGAAGCTCCAGAGGATCATCATCTGGAAGGCGCTGTCGATCACCAGCGGGTCGGTGAGCCAGACGCTGCGAAGCGGCTGCTTGATCCACCTGGCCGGCGCGGGCGCGCCTTTCACGGTGGCGACGATCCCCTTGGCGGAACAGCCGTCCACCTGCTCGATGCCGTGCAGGTCCGGTCCGTGGAAGAGCCGCTCCCGGTTGTAAATCATGCCGTTTTGCGGGGTGTACGGCGTGCTGGGAATCTCGGTGATCGAACGGATGCTTTCGGGAAGCCGGGTCGCCAGCACGATCTCGGCGCGCGCGTGCAGCAAGGTCCTGCCGTTGTTGCCGCGGCTGGAGAGCTCGACCGGTACCAGGTGAAAGGACTCCCGTTTCACGGCGCGGCCGGCCATCACGTTCAGGGTGAAGGCGGTATTGTCCTCGAAAACCACTCCTTTGCAGATGCGCAGGTCGTTGAATCCGTGGAAGCGGAAGCCGGGATTGCCGTGCAGCGCGCCGTGGGCCAGCCACTCGACGATGATCGCCATGGGGAGCACCGCCTTGCCGTCCAGCACGTGGGAGCGCAGAAACGGATAATCGGAGACGGTGAGGGCGAGGGTGAAAGCCTCCGAGAGCGTCTGCGGTTTGGCCGGCGCGGCTGCGGCGCTTGCCTGCTTCAATCCGGCCAGAGCGACGATCTCGACCGGAGCGTCGACGTCGGCGATCTCGCGGGCCAGGAAGGCGCCCCCTTCGGCCAGGCCGATGACGCCGATCCCCTCGCCGGCAAACACCTTCTTCAGAGCGGGCGTGACCATGCCGCCGTCCCAGGGACCCCAGTTGATGCTGACGGCGCGGCAGCCGCTGCGCCGCCTGGCCTCGCTCTGGGCCATCTTGTTGAGCACTTCGTTGGCGACCGCGTAGTCGACTTGACCTACTCGGCCGAAGCGTCCGGTGCTGGAGGAGAAGAGGGCGATGAAGCGCAGCTCGTCATTGCGGGTCGCGTTCAAAAGCGATCTCAAGCCGACAACCTTGGTGCTGTAGACCTGTTCGAACTGCTCACGCGACTTGTCGGCGATCAACCGATCGGCCAGCACCCCGGCGCCGTGCACGATGCCGCGGATCGGTCCGTGCGCGCGGCGAATCTCGCCCAGCAGGAGTTCCATGGCGCTGTGATCGCGTATGTCGACGGCGCGGTAGATGGCGTTGCCCCCGGCGGCGGCGATCCGCTCCAGGGTGACGCGCAGCTCCCGCCCGCCGAGCACCGCCCGGTAGCGCTCCTCGATCTCGCGCGGGTGGAGTTTGCCGACCGAATTTTGCATGATGGCGCGCTTGAGGTCGCTTTCTTCGCTCAACGAGCTAAGCCAGGCCGGCTCCTCAAGCGGTTCGGGGCTGCGCCCGAGCAGGACCAGGAAGGGACGATACTGCTCGGCGAGCGCCAAGGCCGCGGCAGCGGTAACTCCGCGTCCGCCGCCGGTGATGACCACCACTTCTCCCTGGTTGACGGCCGGTTCGACAGGCGCGGGGGAGGCGGGAAGCGGCGTGAGGCTCAACGCGTAACGCCCGGCGGGGGTGAGGCCGACCTCGACCGGCCCGCGGCGCAGCATTTCCATGGCCACGGCGCTGGCGGCCGCTGCTGCATGCGGGAAATCTCCCAGGTCGATCGCCTTGCACGCCACCTCGGGCCACTCGCGGGCCGCGGTCTTGGCGAGGCCGGCAAGTCCTCCCGAGAGCGGGTCCTTGAGGGCGGAGCCGGAGGCTAATCCGAAGGCCCCGTCCAGCCGGGAAACGGTCACGCAGACGGCGCCGTCTTCCCTGCCGGCTTGGCCAAGCGCTGCGGCGGCGTTTTTCAGCAGTTGGAAGGCGTTTTCCAGGAACAGGTCGTCGGTGCCGGCGACCGGCGCGCAGATCACCAAGCCGGAGAGCTTGCCGGTGGGAACGATCTGGTGGGCCTCCGCGGCGTCCACCTTGCGAACGGTGCAGCCGTGGTCGAGGAGTATGCCGCAAAGTTCAGCGGTGAAAGGGGAGTCGTCGTCGGTAACCCAGATTTCGCCGTCGTTGGCCAGCACGATCGCCTCGGAGTCGTCCTCCTTGTCGATCAGCACCGGCACGATGCCGCTGCGCTCGATTGCCGGCGGCGCGGTCGTTGCCGGATCGGCCTGCGATGCCGCCGGGGGAGGGGATGCCTGCTCCGGCGATTGGCCGCCGGCGACCGGCGGCTGCTGCCCGGAGCCGGCCAGGAACCCGGCGATGTCGCCCAGGGTGCGCAACGTCCCCAGATGCTCGGGTCCGATGGTCGGGCAGGCGGGGAGCCGCTCCTGGAGGGTGGAGAGGATTTCGACGCGCTTGATGGAGTCGATGCCCAGATCGGAATCCATGCCCATTTCCATTTCCAGCATTTCCACGGGGTAGCCGGTCTTCTCGCTCACCACGGCAAGCAGCTCGCCCGCTATGTCGAGAGCGGTCGTTTGCGGGGCTGCGGCGGAGACGGCAACGGTTGCCGCAGGCGCGGAGACGGCGGCGGCAAGGGGCACGGTTGCAGCGGCGGCCGGCGAAGCGCCCAAATGGCTGGCTATCTCGCCCAAGGTATGCAGCGTGCCGAGATGCTCGGGGCCTATGGCTTTAGTGCCGGGAAGCCTTTCCTGGAGCGCGGAGAGGATTTCGACCCGCTTGATGGAGTCGATGCCGAGATCCGCGTCCATGCTCATTTCGAGTTCCAGCATCTCCACCGGGTATCCCGTCTTCTCGCTCACCACTTCCAGCAACACGGCGGTGATGTCGGCACCGGAGCTGGCTTGGGCGGCCTGAATCGGGGCGGCGGCTGCGGTAGACGGCAGGGCGCGGGGAGCGGCGCCGGCCGAGAGGTGGGCGGCGATCTCCCCCAGCGTCCGCAGGGTGCCCAGGTGCTCGGGACCGATGGCGGGCGTGCCGGGGAGTCTCTCCTGGAGCGTGGATAGGATCTCGACCCGTTTGATCGAGTCGATGCCGAGATCGGAATCCATGCCCATGTCCAGTTCCAGCATTTCGATGGGATAGCCGGTTTTCTCGCTGACTACGGCAAGGAGCGCGGCAGTGACGCGCTCGGCGCTGGTCTGACTGGTCTGACTAGTCTGACTGGTCTGAGCCTGGGGCACGGCCGCGAGGTGGTCGGCGATCTCGCCCAGCGTGCGCAGGGTGCCCAGGTGCTCGGGGCCGATGGCCGGCGTGCCGGGAAGCCGCTCCTGGAGCGTGGAGAGGATCTCGACTCGCTTGATGGAATCGATGCCGAGATCGGAATCCATGCCCATGTCCAGTTCGAGCATTTCGATGGGATAGCCGGTTTTCTCGCTCACCACGGCGAGCAGCGTCGCAATGACGCGCTCGGCGCTGGTCTGACTGGTCTGACTGGTCTGACTGGTCTGACTGGTCTGACTGGTCTGACTGGTCTGACTGGTCTGAGTCTGGGGCGCAGCTGCGACTGCAGCGATAGAAGTCGAGGCGGGGCTGGCGGCGACGCCGGCCGAGAGGTGCGCGGCGATCTCGCCCAGTGTGCGCAGTGTGCCCAGGTGTTCGGGACCTATGGCGGGCGTACCGGGGAGCCGCTCCTGGAGTGTGGAAAGGATCTCGACCCGCTTGATGGAGTCGATCCCCAAGTCGGAGTCCATGCCCATATCCAGTTCCAGCATCTCGATCGGATAGCCGGTTTTCTCGCTCACCACGACAAGCAGCGTCTGGGTGATGCGCTCGGCGCTGGTCTGACTGGTCTGACTGGTCTGACTGGTCTGACTGGTCTGACTGGTCTGACTGGTCTGACTGGTCTGACTGGTCTGACTGGTCTGACTGGTGGGCGCGGCTGCCGCCGGGGGGACCGCTGCGACTGCGACTGCCACCGACTGTTGCACTGCGACTGCCACCGACTGTTGCACTGCCACTGGCACCGACTGTTGCACTGCCACTGGCGCAGGCTGTTGCACTGCGGGCTCAGGCACCGCCGGTCGCACCGCCGCAGGCGCGGGCGCCGCGTAGTAGACCGGCGCCGAGGCGGCACTGCCGATCATCTGCTGCTGTTGCTCCAAGAGCGTCTGGAAGGTCCTGGCGGCGGTCTCCTGGCTTTCCAGGAAACGGCGGTGCAACTGGGCCGTGTCCTCCTGCATCTTTTGCAGCATGGCCATGCTCTCGCGGGTGGCGCGCAGCGACTCGCTCAAGGCTGCTTGCGTTGCGGACCGGGGTGCGCTGGACACCGCCTGCATCTGCTGCGGCCTGGAAGCGACAGCCCCGACCATCGGTGCGGTGACGGCGGTCGCGGCCACTTCGGGGGCAGGCGCCGGCACCGGCGCGGTCAGCACTGCCTGCCGGACCGGCGCCGCGACGACCGCGGTTCGCGAAGGCTGAACGGGCGGCTTTTTCGTTTTGGGCTTCTGGTAGTTGGCGCCGCAAAGCGGGATGGTCATGCCCGGCTTTTTGCCGGTGGCGATGGCAGGTCGATGCCCCTCGTCCCAGGCGGAAAGCTTGACGCCGTGCCCGGCCACGGCCAGTTGCGCCAGGGTGCGCGCTAAATCGGCCACGCCGGAGCGCTTTCCCGAAGAGGCGTCCAAAGCGATGGCCGAATGGGCGCGCTCGCCCAGGATCGCCTGCACCAATCCGGTCAGCCTGTTGCCGGGACCGACCTCGACGAACTGGGTTACCCCGGCCGCGTACATGGCCTCGATCTCAGCCACGAACTCCACCGGCTTGGCGAGTTGGCCCGCCAGCAGCGCCCTGGCCGCAGCCGGCTCCGCCGGATAGACGTCCGCCGTGGTGTTGGCGTACACCGGGAGCTGCGCCTGCCGCATTTCGATTTTGTCGAGGGCCGCCAGGAAAGGGACCGCCGCGTCCGCAACCAGCGAGCTGTGAAAGGCGGCGGCTACCGGGAGCTCTTTGCAGGCGAGCCCGCGGGAGGAGAAGAGCGCTTTAGCTCGGGCGATCTCGGCGGAGCCGCCGGAAAGAACGGCCTGCGACGGCGCGTTGCGGTTGGCGATCACCAGGTCGAGCTTCTCCTGGGTGATGACCTCGGCGATCTTTGCCAGCGGCGCCGAGACGGCCAGCATGCTCCCCTTGTCGCCGCTGCCGTCGCCCATCAGGCGTCCGCGCAGGCGCGACAGGCTGTGCAACTCGCTCTCTTGAAGGCAGCCGGCGGCGCAAAGGGCGGTGAGCTCGCCGTAGCTGTGGCCGGCAACGGCGCTCGGCGACACGCCGAACGACTGCAGCAGGCGCAGCGCTCCGAGACTTGCCGCGCCGATGGCCGGCTGCGCCGCCTGGGTGGCGCGCAGCGCCTGGTCCTGGCTGGCGCGCGTCTCGGCGTCGAAGGCCGAGGCGGGAAAGATCAGGTCGGAGAGAAGTTTGCCGTCCGGAGAGGCGAAACCGTCGTTGGCGGCGGCGATGCTCTCCAAAAGCTGCGGGAACCGGCAGGCGAGGTCGTTGAGCATGCCGGTGTACTGGGAACCCTGCCCCGGGAAGAGCATCCCCAACCGGCCGGCGCTGCCGCCGCAGGCGAAATAAGCGCCGTCCGGGGTCTGCCAGGAGGCGTTGGGCTGCTTTGCCAGCATGGCGCGGGCGTTTTTCAGCATCCCGGCCAGGTTGGTCTTGTCGCGCTCGACCACCAGGGCCAGGCGGCAGGAGGCCAGCGGATCGAACTTCTCCCGCGAGACGGCGGCCAGATCGCGCAGCGCGCCCCAGGCGCCGTCGAACGGGACCGTGCCCAAGGACGAGGCGAGGGCCGCGGCATCCGCGCCGGAGAAGGGGAGGATTTGGACGTTGCCGTCCCAGTCGGCCTGCTGCTTCGCGGAGCGATACTCCTCCAGGACCACATGGAAATTGGAGCCGCCAAAGCCGAAGGCGCTCACCCCGGCGCGCCGCGGCATGCCGGCCCGCGGGAACCAGGGACGCTTTTCGGTAGCAAGGTAGAAAGGGGTCGCGCCGGAGACGATCTCCTTTTGCGGGTTTTGCACCTTGATGGTCGGCGGTATCACCTTGTGATGCAGCGCCAGCGCGGCCTTGATCAGACCGGCGGCGCCGGCGGCGGCCTTGGCGTGGCCGATCTGTGACTTGACCGACCCCAGGCAGCACCACGGATTCTGGGCGTCGCCGTACACCTCGCGCAGCGCGCTGACTTCGACCGCGTCGCCCACCCTGGTGCCGGTGCCGTGTGCCTCCAAAAGCCCGATGCTCCGGGGGGTGACGCCGGCGTTTTCGTAGGCGTTTCTGAGCGCCTTCTTCTGCCCTTTGGCGCTGGGCGCGTAGATGGCGTCGCCTTTGCCGTCGCTGGAAGAGCCCAGCCCGCGGATCACTGCGTAGATCCGGTCGCCGTCCCGCTCGGCGTCGGCCAAGCGCTTCAGCACCACGATCCCCAGCCCCTCGCCGAGGATGGTGCCGTCGGCGTTTGCGTCGAACGGCATGGCGTTGCCGGTGGGGGAGAGCGCCGGGGTCTTGCTGAAGCACATGTACATGAAGATGTCGTTGAAGGTATCGATGCCGCCGGTGACCACGATGTCCGATTTGCCGGAGGCCAACTCCATCGAGGCCAGGTGCAGCGCGCTCAGCGAGCTGGCGCAGGCGGCGTCCACCACGCAGTTGGTGCCGCCCAGATCGTAGTGCTTGCTGATCCTGCCGGCCACCACGTTGCCCAAAAGCCCGGGAAAGGAGTTCTCCTGCCAGGGCACATAAGCATCCGAGATCCGCTCCACCACGTCTTTGGCGACCGCGTCGTCGACCCCGGCGTCCTTCAAGGCCGAGCGCCAGATCGGGTGCCCCAGGCGCGCGCCGAGCGGGATCACCAGTTCCAGCGTGCCGGTGACCCCCAGGATGACGCTGGCGCGGCTCTTGTCGAAGCTGCGCTCCGGGCCGTAACCGGCGTCCTTCAGCGCCTGGCCTGCGGCCACCAATCCCAGGAGCTGCGAGGTGTCGATCGCCTCCAGGACGTTGGGCGGGATGTTGAATTCCATCGGGTTGAAATCGACCGGGGAAATGAAACCGCCGCGGCGGCCGTAGGTGCGGTCGGGACTCTTCTGATCCTGGTCGTAGTACTCGTCAACCGGCCAATGCGAAGCGGGCACCTCGGTGATGGCGTCGACCCCTTCCATGATGTTGGCCCAATAGGCTTGCTGGTCGTTCGCCTGCGGGAAAAGGCAGCCGATGCCGACGATCGCTAATTGCATGCCGTTGCCGGAGGTGGTGGGGGTTTTATCGTCATTTCTCAACGAAGGTACTCCTTGATGTGGGCGATTTCGAGCGGTTGGGAGGCGACTTGATCCTGCGACAGGGTGATCCCCTGGCTGCGCAGGAAATTGGCGCGCTGGTACTGCGCCGCGCCGTGCAGGATGTTCAGGGCCACCGTGACCACTTGGCGGTTCTGCGGGGCCTCCAGAAAGGAGCCGGCGACCCATTCGTTGAAGGCGCCCATGGAGGGCCCGCACCAGACCTGGTAGTCCATGCGGCGGCTCTCCTCGCCCTCCTTGGCCCAATGGGCGGCTTGCCCGAGGTACCAGCGGAAAACCAGCGCCATCCGGTGCTTGGGGTCGCGCTCGCTGCGCTCCACCTGGGCGGGGTCGCGCTGCAGGAAGTAGGCGCGGGTGTCGCGCCAGATCTCCTCGATCGGCGCCTGGAACATGGTTTTTTCCAGCTTGTCGCGCTCGGCCACCGGGATCTCCTCCAGGCTCTTGTGGGCGCGGTAGAGCTCGTAGAGCTTCGCGGCGCGCATCGGGAACATGGTGCCGCGCTTCAGCACCTGCACGGTGACGCCCATCTCGAACATGTCGGCGGCCGGCGCCATGGTGACGTCGGCTTGGCGGGTGCCGGCCAAGAGGGCGCGCACCGCCTCCGAGGTACCGGATTCGCAGCAGGACTGATTGACCGAGCCGGTCATGATGTAGGCGGCACCCATGGCGAAGGCGGCGAGGGCGGAGGCCGGCGTGGAGATGCCGCCCGCGAGCCCTACCCGCAGCCGATGCCGGTAGCCGTACTGGCGCTCAAGCTTGGCGGCCAGCGCATTGATGGTCGGAAAGAGGGCGAGGGCAGGGCGGTTGTCGGTGTGACCTCCCGAGTCGGCCTCGGCCGTCACGTCCTGGGCCAGGGGGACCAGGGCCGCCAGTTCCGCCTGCTCGGCGCTGAGCGAGCCGTTTGCCACCAGCTCGCGCAACAGTTTTTCGGGAGCGGGCGCGAAGAATTTGGCGGCCAGCTCTTCGCGCGACACCTTGGCGATGATCCGGTTGGGGGTGACGATCTCGCCGTCGGGGGCGCGCCTGATGCCGTGCAACCGGTAGCGGACCAGGGGGAGCGTGAGCGCCAGAAAGGCGGAGGCCTCGACGATGCGCACCCCCTTTCGGATGTAAAGCTCGGCAAGCTCTCTTTCCAGGTCGGGCTCATGGGGGGAGTGGATCAGGTTGAAGCCGTAGGGTGCGTCGCCCAGGGAGGCGGCGAGCCGGTCGGCGGCGGCCTCGACTTGGGAGAGCGGCAGTCCGGCCGCGCCGAAAAAGCCGAGCATGCCGGCCTTTCCCAGTTCCTCGGCCATGGCCGCCGAACTGATCCCCTTGGCCATCGAGCCGCCAAGGTAGGGAAAGCGGATGCCGAGATCCCGGCAAAAGGAGCTGTCGCCGAGGTTTTCCGGCAGGCAGGAGGGAACGAAGCAGGTGCCGGGGAGCCCTTCGGCGCACGCCGCTTCCGGCAGGGCGGCGCCGCTTGGGAGCGGGAAGAGCTGGCCGTCTCTGTGCGCGAGGTACAAGGGGCGGCGCACGCAGGCTAGCGCCTCCGCCAAGCCTTCCGCGTCAAGGGCCGCAGCGCCTGCGGAAGCGGACCGGGAGCCGAGGCCTTCGTGTCTTTCAGGATCAACGGTCATCTCGCCGAAGGATGAAAATTGCTTCAAACGGACTTCTCCTGTTGCCAACGGATGTGCAGGGATTGCGATGGCCTAGGGTGTGCTGCAGCAGAAGGACAAGGCGTGAGGTTATGGTGGAGGCGGGAGTGAAATCCCAAACAGCGGTTTATCGCCATCCACCACTTTAACAGACCATCTCTACATTAAATCCGCTAAAAAGGCAAGTGAAGACGCAGGTTGCGGCGACGTTTTGAGAGATGGGCGCGCGCTAGCGTCCCTGTTTGCCGGCGGTTTTCCGCTTGATCGCCTGGATCAGGTAGGGATAGACGGTCTCGACGACGATCCGGTAGCCTTGCGCCAGCGGATGGATGCCGTCGGCTTGATTGAGAGCGGCGTCGCCGGCCACGTTCGCCAGAAAAAACGGTATCAGGATGAGATGGCGCTTTTCGGCGACGGCCGGATAGATGGCGGCAAATCGCTCGACGTAGTCCGAGCCCAGGTTTCTCATCATCTGCATACCGGCCAGCACGACCAGCACGTCCTTCGCCTGCAGTTCGGCCGCCATCCGGTCGATGTTTTGGCGCGTCAACTGCGGATCGACGCCGCGCAGCCCGTCGTTGGCGCCGGTCTCCAGGATGACGATGTCCGGCTTGAGCCTGAGTATCCAGTCGATGCGGGAGAGGGCGCCGGAGCTGGTCTCGCCGCTGATGCCGGCGTTGACCACGCGCCAGCGGTATCCCGCCTGATTGAGCTTTGCTTCCAGTCGGGCCGGGTAGGCGTCGCCTTCCGGCACGCCGTAGCCGGCGGTCAGGCTGTCGCCGACCGCGACCACGGTGCCCTGGTAGGCCGGGGGGGCGACGGCAAGCTCCGCCGCCGGCTCTTTTTCTTTTTGGCAGCCGGCGAGAAGCGAGATGGCCAACAGGGGGAGCAGGAGGCGGGAAAGGGGGGTGGTTTTGGTCATGGGAGGGTGCTCCATGGTGGTTGTGGGAATTATGGGAGTGATGGGAAGTAAGGGACTACTGAACATGGGGAGCTTGTCTCTTACTCATCGGCTTGCTCTCGTAGGAAGGTGACCGGCTTTTGCCGCAAAATGGAAAAGGAGGCGGCCATGCCGACGCAGACGACAAGCAGGGTGGTCGCCAACACCAACAGCAGGCTCTGGCCCGGGTAGGCACGATAGCTCATGTCGAGCCCCTGTCGGCAGATAACCAGACTGCCGATCTGGGAGATGACCAGGGCGATCACGCCGCTCACCGCCCCCAATACCAGGTTTTCAGCGGCGAAGACGGCCAAGACGAAACGCCTGCGCGCTCCCAGTATGGTGAAATAAACGGCCTCCTGCAATCGGGCATAACGGGTGGCAAATACCGAACTGACGACGATCAGCACGCCGGCCGCAATGCTGAAGGAGGTGAAAAACCGCACGATGGTGGAGAGCCGCTCCATGATCTGCCCGAACAAGGTCATGGTCTGGGTCAGATCGATGACGCTCACATTGGGAAAACCGGCCACGATCCTGTTCTGGACGGCGCCGATCTGCCGCTTGTCGATGCGTGCGGCGCAAAACAGGGTCTGGGGGGCGTCGGCGAGCACGGAGTCGGGAAATACGAAATAAAAGTAGGGGGCGAGTCCGCTGCTTGTGCGGGTGCGCACGCTGGCGATGCGCGCCCGGATCGGCACTCCCTGAACCCGAAAACTGATGAAGTCTCCTACTTGCATCTTGTGCATCTTCACCACGGTGTCCAGCACAGACACCTGCTCCTGCGGCCAATCGCGCCGAAACAGGGTCTTCCCTGAAACGATCCGTTCGTCGGCCAGCAGATCGTGCCGGTAGGTGAGGTTGAATTCCCGCGCCAGGTTGTCGCCGCGCGACTCCCGTTCTTTTTCGGCATCGACGGGCTGGCCGTTGACGGCGCTCACCGTGCCCCGCACGATCGGATAATAGTCGGCTTTGACGGCGAGGCTGGCGGCGAAGGCGGCCTTTTGTGCGGGTTGGATGTCGATGAAGAAGACGTTGGGGGCGCCGGGCGGAAAGGACTCGATGAAGGAGGCGTCGAGATTTCTTTCCACCAGGGTGATGGCGAAGATCACGGCCAGCGCCGCTGAGAGGGTGACCACGATGGACCGGGAGGCGTTAGCCGGACGAAAAAGCCCCTTGAGCGCCTGTCGCAGCGGCAAATTTTTGGGCTGACGGCCCTTCAAGAACCGCAGGACGCCGACCGCCAAGAGGTAGGCGACCAGGATGAGCAACGCCAGCGCCAGCACGAAATAGGAACCGGTCTTCAGATCCTTGATCCTGACCAGTACCATGGCGAGGAAAAAGAGGGCGCCGGTGCCGGCGATGACCCAGGTGGAACGGCTCCAAAAACCGCCGGATTCCTCCTTGCCGAAGATCGCGCGCGGCTTCACCTCTTTCAGGCGGTAGAGGGGGAGGGCGGTGAAAAGCAGCACCACCAGCAGACCGATCAGCGCAGCCTCGGCTACCGCCCAGCCGGAAACTCCCAGCGTCACCCGGGCGGGGATCAAGCCGCGAAAAAGCCAGGGGAGCAAACCCTGCAAAGCGAGGCTCGCCGACAGGCCGGCCAAGGTGCCGAGCAACCCCAGGACCAGGGTGACGGCCAGAAAATGGCCGATGATGAAACGGCTCCTGGCGCCCAAGGCCTTCATGACGGCGATGGTTCGTTCCTGTTCCTTGAGGAGGGCGAAAAGCGTGCTCTGGATACCGAAGCCGGCGAGCAGCAAGGTGAAGATGCCGCTTAGGTTCAAGAAGAACAGCAGGTTGTCGAAGAAACGCTTCACTCGCGAGTCCGCGCTCCGGTAGCTCTCGATCCGCACGCGGCTGTCGCCCGCCGCGCCGCGCAAGGCGCTCAAGAGCGCTTGGAGTCGGTCGGGATGCGCCACTTTGATGAGCGTTACGTAGTCGGCGCGGCTACCCCTGCCGAGCAGGCCCAGCGAGGTCAGGTCCGACGCGGGAATGAACACCCTTGGTCCCAGCGCGAAGAAGTTCACCGGACGGTCGGGCTCCTGCAGCAGCACGTCCTTGATGGTGAGGGTGGCGTTGCCGACCCGCAGCGCATCACCGACCCGCAACCGCAACCGGTCCAAAAGCGCCTGTTCGACCACCAGGCTCCCCGGCGTCAGCACTTGGCTGAAGGGGCGACCGGAGGCGAGCAGCAGTTGGCCGTAGAAAGGGTAGCCCGGCTCCACCACCTTCAAGTCGCACAAGAGCGTGCCCTCGCCCGTGGCCTTTTGCACCACGGAATAGAAGTCCCAATAGCGCGCGCTCAACAGCTCGCCCTGGCCGGCGAGCGAGGCGATCCGTCCCTGAAGCGGGGCCGGAAGGGGAGCATGGGCATGGACGATCAGATCGGCTGCGTGCAGCGCCCGGGCGTCGCGCAATAGCGATGACTGCACGCTGCGGCTGAAGCTCCCCAGCGATACCAGGGTGACCATGGAGAGGGCGACGCAGAGGACGAAGACCACACACTGGCGCTTGGCGCCGGTTATCTGGCGTCCGATGAAGCGCAGGTTAAGCATGGCCGCCGTCCGCGACCATCCTGCCGTCTTTGAGAGTCACCACGCGATCAGCCCTGAGCGCGATCTCGGGGCTGTGGGTAACCATGAGCAGCGTGGTCTCCCGCTCCCGCTGCAGTTCCAGGAGCAATTCGAGCACGGCGGCGCCGTTCACCGAATCGAGATTGCCGGTCGGCTCATCGGCAAAGATGATGCGCGGCTCGTTGATGAGCGCGCGGCAGATGGCGCAGCGCTGTTTCTCCCCGCCGGAGAGTTGGTGCGGAAAACTTGCCGCGCGCTCGCCCAGTCCCACCCGGTCAAGCAGCGTCAGCGCCTTGCCGCGCGCGTCGGGATCTCCCTTCAACTCGGCCGGAAACATGACGTTTTCGAGCGCGCTCAAGGAGGGAATCAGGTGGAAGGACTGGAAGACGAAGCCGAAGGTGGCGTTTCTCAGCGGAGCCAGCGCGTCCTCGTCCAGGTCGGTGACGTCCTGGTTTTCGATCAGCACGCGCCCTTGATCGGGCCGATCCAACCCGGAGAGAATGGCGAGCAGCGTGGATTTGCCGCTGCCGCTTTCCCCCTTGACCACCAGGAATTCCCCTTTGGCGACGGCAAGGGAGACGGCATCGAGGACCTTTATTCGGCGGTTTCCGATCAGGTAGCTTTTGGTGATGCCGAGCGTCTCAAGGATGGTCATCTGATTCCTGCTGCCGATAGCTGAAAAGCTGCGGCTTTCACGGGTGTGAGAAATAAATTATCCGGTTTACATTAAAAAAATAGTATTTATACTTTGCCAAGCATCTCAATTACCGACCCGGAGTGAGCATATGTACGACGTCAAGAAATACTACGGGAACTTGGACCCGGACCTTAGAAAATGCAAAACCGGCAGCGTCGGCGCCCCGATACCGGGAGCAGGCCGCGAGATGTACTATTGCAGGATCGACAATGCCGATTGTAAGTACGCCATGCCGCTGGGATTTGATTACATCTGCAAGCATCCCACTGCCCACGCCTTCGAAGCGCCGTAAAAGATCCCGCCTCTACCTCGTCGATATTCTTAATCGCCTGCGGCACAGGATAGCGCATCTAGCCGTCAATTGCCAAAGGAAGATGTGATAGGCGCTAATCTTCCGTTAAGCCGAAACGGAAGATTGACGCCTGCGGGAAGGACGCATGCCGATTTATAAGGGGACGAAGAAGCTTTTGCCCGCTTTGCAGGTGGGGCAGGACCAGTTTTCAAGCAGGTCCTCGAAGGGAACCTCCGACGGGACCTCGTTGACGGGGTCGCCCTCGGCGGGGTTGTAGACGTACTGGCAAACGGAACACATCCAACTCTGCATGACCATATCCCCCCGTTAGCATCCGCGCACCTTGTGGTCGGACCCATGCCCGGCACACCCTCGATGTCTTCACCACTTCACGGCTTCACCAAGTCACCATTTCACCACTTCACTGATTCCGGCTCTTTCTTCACCAGCAGGATGGAACAGGGCATGCTGCGGATGATCGCCGTGCTGTCCTGATCGAACAGCAGGTGCTCAAGGCGCCCCTCCTGATGGGCGAACAGCACCATAAGATCTATCTTTTCCTGCTTGACCACTTTGACCACTTCATCGGCAGGATTGCCGTCTCTGATCGTGATCTTGATGGAGGGGTCCGACTCGAGTTCATGCCGGAGCACTTTCTCCAACTCGATCCTGGCCTCCTCCTGCAGACTCGCATAGCTCTTGTGCCTGCTATTGGCAAAAGGGAGCGGGGCGTTCAGCGCTTCCATATCCACCGGGTTGGAGATCAGGTGCAGCACCTGGACCTGGGCGCCGTATTTCTTCGCCAGGGAGATCCCGGCCTGTAACGCCTCCCTGCAATACTGGGTCATTCTGCTAACCACAAGAATCCTCTCGATCTTTTCCATGGTTATTCCTCCTCGATTGGTGGTTGTCGGCGCCGTTTGCCGGTTATTGCCCCATGGCTCTCCAATGGGCGCCATCTCCGCCCGGCACTTTTAATGTTAACGGCCGGGGGGAAGCGTTAATGATTAAAATCCTGCCAAGTATATACGATTGCCAATGGGCGGCAACTTGGTATAACTATTTTGTCTTTTTAACGGAGAGGTCATGAAAAGGGCGCGACAAGGTGCGTACCCACATCGTTTACGGGAGGTAATTCCATGAGAAAGGCATGTATGACCGCCGGTTTTTCCCTGCTCACCGCGCTGCTTTGTTCCTGCGCCTCGGTCTCCGTGGTGGACACCTGGCGCAATCCCGCCGTCAGCACTCCTGCGTTAAAGAAGGTGCTGGTGGTGAGCATCACCAAGAAGGATGCCAGCCGCAAGATCTTCGAGGAGATGCTTGCCGAAGAGCTGTCCCGGCATGGGGTGGAGGCGGTGATCGGTCACACCTTGATCCCGGAAGACGGCAGGGGGAACTGGAGCGTATTGGAAAAGGCGATGAAGAGCTCGACGGCTCAGGCGGTGCTGACCGTGCAGACCATCAAGGTGGAACGGCAGGTTTCCATTCAGCCGGGTTATCCCACCGTCTATCCGGGCATCTGGTATCCGCAGGCCTTTCCCGACTGGGACCTCTACGGCTATTACGGCTCGATGGCCCTCTACGGTCCCACCTACATCTCTACCTACGACATCGCCACCATGCAGGTGAACCTGTTTGACGCGGCCTCGGGCAAACTGCTCTGGGCGGCCACCTTGCAGAGCTCGGAGCCGGAGAAGGTCATCAGCGTCGGCAAGGATCTGGCCCGTAAGGTCGTCGAGGCCCTGGTCAAACAAGGGCTGATCTAGCACCCGCTTCGAAGAAGGAGCGATCCCCGCTGCAGGTCGCCGCCGCGGTGCTTTTCCGAGCCGAGACGGTCGGCAAGGAAACGGCCCCCGCGGCGGCGATCACATCCCCTGTTGGACATGCCGCCTGGAGGAAGATCATGAAAGCTCTGCTGGCCTGGATCGGCCTGCTGGTTGTGACGGGATGCGGTTCGGGGGGAACTGTCGCTGCAGTCACCCCGGTGATGGCCGATACCCGGGGCACCTACCGACTGCTCTCGGCGACGATGGTGGTCACCGCCGCCGACGGCGCCACCAGCCTCAGCAGCGACACCACCGGCACCTTGCGGCTTTTCGAGAATGACTACCAGCGGAGCGTCGGCGACGGCGCTCTGCAAACCTCCTCCGGCTCCTATCAACTCGGCGCCTCGGTCAACACCATATTGAACGGCAGGCGCGGCGCCTTCACGCTCAGCGCCGGCGAAGCCCCAACCATGCTGACCGGCAACTACCAGGCCGTCTCCGATCTGACGCTGACGCTCGACTACGACCCGTACGCGCTCCCCGATCTTTCCCTCGTCAAACGCACGGAGAGCTGGGTGAAGGTGAGCGACTCTCCCAACCATGGAATTTGAGCGCCCCTTCGCGGACCCGGGGGAAATGCTGCCCCGCTCCTTCTACGATCGCGATGCCGCCCTGGTCGCCAGGGAACTGCTCGGTAAATGGCTGATTCACATAGTGGCAGGGGTGGAGTTGATCGGCAGGATCGTGGAAACCGAGGCCTATCTGGGTCCACACGATTTGGCCGCCCACTCCTCCGAGGGACTCACGCCGCGCACGCGCGTGCTCTTCGGCCCGCCCGGTTACGCCTATGTCTATCTCGTTTACGGGCTGCACTGGTGCATGAACGTGGTGACCGAGCGGGAAGGAAACGCCAGCGCCGTGCTGGTGCGGGCGGTCGAGCCGGTGCAAAATCTTCCCGGTCGCACCTGCGGCCCCGGCCTGCTCTGCCGGGCGTTGGGGATCGACGGCCGGCTAAACGGCCACGACCTCCTCAGCGCCGATTTCTTCATCGTCGCGCCCCCCGGCGGCAGGGAAGCCGGGGAGACTGCGGCTGCCCCGAGGGTGGGAGTCGCCTACTCCGGGATCTGGGCGCAGCAGCTTTTGCGCTTTTACCTGAAGGGAAACCCTTTCGTTTCCAGGCCCTAGTCATTCGTCGAAAGGAGAGCTCTATGCCCATATCCGGCCACGACCAGGCAAAGAAAGGCCAGGAGATCGGTCAGGATAAGGAGTCTCGCAGCCGGCTGCGAAAACTGGCCGCCAAGCTTTTAGGAAAGGGGGTCACGGCAAACGTGCTTTTGGAGTCCATGGCCGAAGGCGTGGTGGTCGTCGACGAGACCGGCACCATCATCTTTGTCAACGCCCGGGCCGAGCAGATGTTCGGTTATGCGCAGCAGGAACTGGTGGGCAAGCCCCATGCGATCCTCATCCCCGAGCGCTTCCGCGAGGCGCACCGCATGGACCAGGCGGCGTTCTTGAAGGAGCCCAGCATAAGGGTGATGGGCCGCCTGCGCGACGTTTCGGGGCTGCGTTCGGACGGCAGCGAGTTCCCGCTGGAGATAAGCCTTGGCCTGGTGGATGCCGGCAACGGCATGTTGGTGCTGGCCCTGGTCAGCGACATCACGGTGCGCAAGCGGGCTGAGAGCGAGCTCCAGCAAATAGAGGAACTGTTCCACATACAGATGAAATGCGTGCAGGATTATGCGATCTTCATGCTGGACGCAAACGGCAGAGTCCTTAGCTGGAACGAAGGCTCGGAGCGCTTGCACGGCTATCGGGCCGAGGAGATCGTTGGCAGGGAGCTCTCTGTTTTTTACGACGAGGAGCAGCGACCGTCCGGCACCTCCGCCAGGGTTTTGGAAAAAGCCCAGGCGCAGGGGCAAGCAGAGGAAATAGGCTGGTGGATGCGCAAGGACCGGAGCAGGTTCTGGGCGGACGAGATAGTCACCGCGTTGCGGGACGCGATCGGCAACCTGCGCGGCTTTTCCATCGTCGTGCGCGACATCGGCGAGCGCAAACGGGCGGAGGACGCGCAGCAGGCAAGCGAGGCGCGCTACCGGGCCTTGTACGACGACAACCCGACCATGATCATCACCATCGACGGCGCATTCGACATGATCTCGGTCAATGCCACCTGCGTCCGCCAACTCGGCTTCGGCGCGGAGGAACTGGTGGGGCAGCAGGTGTTGAAATTGTTTCACCGGGACGACGTCCCTGCCGCCGCCGAACAGCTACGGGTTTGTTTCCGGAACCCGCATCGGGTGTTCCATAGCCAGTTCCACATGATGGACAAGGACGGCGGCGTCATCTGGGCTGACGAATCCGCCCGGGCCGTGTACGACCTGAACGGCGTTCTGCACGTATTGGTGGTGTGCCATGACATCACCGAGAGCAAACGCACCGAGGAGGCGCTACGACAAAGCGAGCGGCGCTTCCAGGCCATTTTCAACCTGGCCGCGGTCGGCATCGCCCAGATCAGCTTGAGCGGAAACTGGATGATGATCAACCAGAGGCTTTGCGACATTCTCGGTTACAGCTTTGAGGAGCTGAAGGTTTTGACCGTCGCGCAGATCAGCCATCCCGACGACCTGGAGCCGCATCTGGCGCGCATCCGCCGCCTGCTGGCCGGAGATATTTCCACCTACCACACGGAAAAACGCTACTTCCACAAGAACGGCTCCATCGTCTGGGTCAATCTGAGCGTGACCTTGGTCCGGGGGCGGTCCGACAAGCCCGAATATTTCATCGCGGTGGTGGAGGACATAAGCGATCGCATGCGCGCCGAAGAGCTTATGCGGGAATCCGAGGAAAAGTTCGCCAAGGTGTTCCAATTGGCGCCGATCGGCATCAGCATCAGCTCCCTGGCCGACGGCGTATTCGTCGACCTGAACGAGGCCGGCGAGCGGTTGAGCGGTTACCGGCGCGACGAGGTGATCGGCCGCAGCGGGTCCGAATTCCAGATCTGGAAGAATCCGGAAGAGCGGGCCCTGGTGATGGGCCAACTCCTTGCCAAGGGCGAGGTGCGCGACCGGGAAATGACCATGAGGGACAAAGCGGGCCGGGATTTCTGGGGACTGTATTCGGCCGTGGTCATCGAGGTGCGCGGGGAAAAATACCTGCTCAGCCTGGTAAGCGACATCGGCGAGCGCAAGCGCGCCCGCGAGGAGCTGCAGCAGGCCAACGACCTGCTGCAGCAGAGGGTCGCCGAGCGCAACGCGGAGCTGAGCCGGAGCGTCGAGCGGCTGCAGGCCGAGATCGACGAGCGCATCCGCATGGGGCTGGCGCTGCAAGAGGAGACCGCGGAGCGACTCACCGCGCAGGCGGAACTGCGCGAAAAGGAACTGATGCTGCTGCAACAAAGCCGCTTGGCGGCGATGGGAGAGATGATCGGCAACATCGCCCACCAGTGGCGGCAGCCCCTCAATCTGCTGGGGCTTTTGGCCCAGGATCTGACCATGACCTATCGAAAAGGGGGCTTCGACCCGGGCTATCTGGAAGAGGCGGTCCGGAAGATGCTGAAAACCATTCGCCACATGTCCCAAACCATCGACGACTTCCGGAATTTCTTCCAGCCTTTCAAGGAGAAGGTCGATTTCAGGGTCGTGGAGATCGTGGCAAAGACGATTTCGCTTTTGGAGGGGAGCTTGAACCAGCAAATGATCAAGACCACGGTCGTCTCCGAGCACGATCCGGTGGTGAACGGCTACCCGAACGAATTCTCCCAGGTGCTGCTCAACGTCATGATCAACGCGAGGGACGCCTTCCTGGCAAAAAAGGTGGCCAAGCCGAGCATAGCAATAAGCATAGACCAGCTGGAGCGGCGCTGTCTGGTGACCATTACCGACAACGCCGGCGGCATCCCGGAAGAGATCATCGACAGGATATTCGATCCGTACTTCACCACCAAAGGGCCCGATAAGGGAACCGGTCTGGGCCTGTTCATGGCCAAAACGATCATCGAAAAAAACATGGGGGGAACTCTGAGCGCCCGCAACGTCGGCGGCGGCGCCGAGTTCCGGATCGAACTTTAAACCCTCCCGCGAGACGACGCCGGCGCCGCGAAGGACGACCACCTTTTTCACGAGAAGACCATGGACCAAGCCTACAAATCACTGCACCTGGTTGAGGTTGGCGCCGAGGAGGACCTTGCCGAGGGGGGCAAAAGCGTCGGCAAAAGCTACCTGGTGAACCGCCTGAATCACATGAATTTCCAGGACCGGACCTTGCTGGTCCATCTGCGCCATCCCTGTTACGACAACGCGATCTCGCTGCGTGCCCGTCCGCTTCCCTGCGCCGGCGAACGCCTGGATTGCACCTGGGCCGAGAGCGCCGGCCTCGCCCAGCTCTTGAAGAGCTATCGCTTCGATTATCTGCTGATTCCGGACGGCAAAAAGTACCTGGTGGTGAACCCCGAACTGCTGACCATGGACGAGCAGGGGATGAGCTTCACCCTGCCGATTACCTGTCGCGAGTTCCACGCCAGAAAGATCAGGAGACATCCCGGCGCCGGCATCAGCGTCGAGTTGAACCAGCACGGGGCGCTGTTCCACGGCGAGCTGATCGATTTCACCCCGCTCTCCTTGCGCGCCGCCGGCAACTCCGATCCGCCGGCGACCTTCCAGTGGATCAACCCGGAGGCCGCCGTCAACGTCAGGCTTTGCCAAAAGGAGCGGGTCCTTTATTCCGGCGACTTCGAGATCGTCTCCTGCAGCGTGACCGATACCGGCCGCTGCTTCGTGCTGAGGCAGCTGGACGGCGCCATCCACCGGTTCAAGAACAAGAAGCACCGAAACCTCCGGCAGCAATTGCTCCCCTCTCCCAACGTGGTCTTCCAGCATCCGTTGATCGACAAAAAAGTGAACCTGAAGCTCGCCGATCTGTCCGGCACCGGTTTTTGCGCCGAGGAAAGCGAGGGGGATTCGGTGCTGATGGCGGGGATGATCATCCCGCGGCTAAAGATCAGTTTCGCCCGGGGCTTGAGCCTCAACTGCACGGCGCAGGTGCTCTCCAGAAACGTCACGGGCGCCGGCGCAAGCGAGCGGACGGTGAAGTGCGGCGTGGCGATACTGGACATGGATATCCGCGATCACGTGCAGTTGCTGGCCGTTTTGCACCAGGCGGCGGACGCCAAATCCTACGTCGGTGCCGAGGTGGACCTGGACGACCTGTGGGATTTCTTCTTCGAAACAGGCTTCATCTATCCCGGCAAATACGCCCACTTCCAGGCCAACAAGGAAGAGATCAAGAGCACCTACGCGCGGCTCTACGGCAACAGCCCCCAGATAGCCCGGCATTTCATTTATCTTGAGCGCGGCATCATCCTGGGGCACCTGGCCATGGTGCGCTTTTACCAGAACTCCTGGATGATCCACCACCACGCGGCCAGAAAAGCGGTGACCATCAAGGCCGGGCTGGCGGTGCTGGACCAGGTGAGCAATTATCTCAACGAACTGGGCAACTACTATTTCGCCCACTTGCGCTTCGTCTATTGCTACTACCGCCCGGACAACAAGTTTCCCAGCCGGGTGTTCGGCGGCTTCGCGCGCCAGCTCCAGGACCAGCGCGCCTGTTCGCTCGATCTTTTCGCCTACTCGCATTTTCAGGGTTCGCTTACCGAGGCGCCTGTTTGGCCCGAGTCCTGGGAGCTGACCCCGAGCACCCCCTTCGATCTCTCCGAATTGGCCAGCTTCTACGGCCACGCTTCGGGCGGACTGCTGCTCGACTGCTTCGACCTGCGACCGGGAGCGGTCCGGCAGGACCAACTGGCGGAGGAATACCGGGGGTTGGGGTTCAAGAAGGAGAAATACTGCTATTCGCTTCACAAGCAGGGGAGCCTCAAGGCGTTCATCCTGGTGAACTGCACGGACGCCGGTTTCAACATGGCCGATCTCACCAATTGCGTCACGCTGCTGATCCTCGACCAGAGCCTGCCCGGCGAACTGATCAAGCTGTCGCTGGAGCGGGTCTCGACCCACTACCAAGACCGGGAGATGCCGGTGTTGAGCTACCCGCTCGACTACCTGGAGCGGCAGTCGATCCCGTACGACAAGGCCTACCTGTTATGGATACTGGATCTCGGCCACAGCGACGAGTACTTCGACTACTGCGCAGGTCTATTCAGAAGCCCCAAGAAGACGGCGTGAGCAAGGGAGCAGAGCAGACATGGAACCGTCAACACTAAGTGATGCGCCTCTCTACAACAGCAGGATCATCAACTCCTTCGTCATGCTGATCAAGCAGAAATACAGCTACGTCAACGTAGCCGAGCTGCTAAGCCATGCCGGCATGAAGGAATACGAGGTGGCCGACCAGGCGCATTGGTTCACCCAAGAGCAGGTAGACCGCTTTTACGAGCGGCTGGTGCAGATCACCGGCAACCACGGCATCGCCCGCGAAGCCGGCCGCTACGCTGCTTCGCCAGATGTGCTGGGGGCGATGAGACAGTACATCCTTGGCCTGGTGGACGCCGCCAGCACCTTCGAGATCATCAACAAGACCACGGCGAAGTTCACCAGGTCGGCCAGCTACGAGTCGCGCAGGCTCTCGGGCAACAGCGTGGAAATAACGGTGAGCCCCATCGAAGAGGGGCTCGAAAAGCAGTTCCAGTGCGAGAACAGGATCGGCTTTTTCGAGGCCATCGTGCTCATTTTCAATCACAAGATCACCGACCTGCAGTATTTCCCCAAAATCTCGCGGCTGCCGACCATCCAGCATCCCGAGTGCATGTTCCAGGGGGGACGGGTCTGCCGTTACATCATCACCTGGGAGAAGACGCTCTACCTTTCGTTCAAGCGGATCCGCAACGTCGCCGCTTTTTTCCTGGGCGCCTTCAACCTTACCCTGCTGGTCGCCGGGCAATGGAGCGTGCTGCGGGGGACGCTGCCGGTTTCCTTGTGCGGCTTCCTGCTCCTGGCGCTGGTGGCGGAAAAGAGCGAGAAAAGCGCCCTGAAGAGCAGCCTTTTCAGCACCAAGGATTCCATGGACAACCTGCTGGCCCAGATCGATCTCAACTACAACAACTCCATGCTGACCCTGGAGATCGGCCAAAGGCTCGGCTCCTACACCCGCATAGGGGAGATGCTGCCGGACATCGCCCGCATCATGCAGCGCCGGCTCGACTACGACCGCGGCTTGATCTTGCTGGCAACCCCCGACAACAGCAGGTTGGAGTTGCGCACCAGCTACGGTTACACCGAAAGCGAACTGCGCTGCCTCACCGGCCTCGATCTGAGGATCGACCAAAGCGAAGACGAAATCAGCGGCGCAAACGGCGGCGCAAACGGCGGTTCCCGAGACGTTTATGTCGACTCCTACCGCCAGCAGCATCCCTTTTTGATCAACGACCTGGAGCACGCCGAGCACCTGCTGGGGCCGCGCAGCCTCGCCTGCGCGCGCACAACCGGCACCAGGGCCTTCATCTGTTGTCCCATCCTCTGGGAAAAGGAGTCGCTGGGGGTGCTGGCCGTCGAGAACATCGAGGTGAAAAGGCCGCTGGTGGAAAGCGACATCAGTCTGATCATGGGAACGGCGTCGGTGATCGGCATCAGCATTCGCAATTGCCAACTGATCGGCGACATGGAGCAGTCAAAGCAGGAGTTGGAGCAGCGGGTCGCCACGCGGACCGCGGATCTGGAACAAAGCCGGAAAAAACTGGAGCTGCAGCACGAAGAACTGGAGAGGACGTATTTCGAGCTCGAAGAGGAAACGGCGCAAAGACTGCGGGCACTGGAAGAGTTGAGCGAAAAGGAGCGCCTGTTGCTGCAGCAAAGCCGCTTGGCCGCGTTGGGGGAGATGATCAGCAACATCGCCCATCAATGGCGTCAACCGCTCAACGAGCTCGGGCTGATCGTCCAGGAACTGCCGATGATGTACGATCGGGGGAACTTCAGCCGCGAGTATTTGAAGTCGAGCGTGGCCAAGTTCATGAAAGTACTGACCCACACCTCGAAAACCATCGACGATTTCAGGAACTTCTTCAGCCCGGACAAGGAGACGGTCCCGTTTGTCCTGCAGGAGGTGGTGGAAAAAACGCTGGGCCTGATCCAGGAGAGCTTCAAGAGCCTGCAAATAAACATCACCGTGGAAGGGAACGGCCGGCCGGTCATTTTCGGCCATCCCAACGAATTCTCGCAAGTGCTCCTCAACATACTTTTCAACGCGCGGGACGCCTTCCTGGATCGCAAGGTGGCGAAGGACCGTGAGGTGGCGATCAAGGTCTTCAAGGATGGGGGGAGGGCGGTGCTGACCATCTCAGACAACGCGGGGGGCATTTCCGAGGTCATCATGGAGAAGATCTTCGATCCTTATTTCACCACCAGAGGGCCCGAGCAGGGGACCGGCATCGGGCTCTACATGTCGAAGATCATCATCGAAAAGAACATTCCGGGGAGACTGTCGGTACGAAACACCGAGCGCGGCGCGGAATTCCGCATCGAGGCGCCCGACGCCGGCTAGCCGGGTTTTCTCCCGCGGCAGCAGATGACGGGGGTGTAGGTGAAACGGCGCGGATCCGCAAAGAAGAGGCTGAACTCGCTGGCGAACTCGGCGAAGCCGCCGGCATATTCGGGGAAATCGTAGCCGGAGTTGCGGGCCGCGATCTCCAGTTTCTTGTTCCAGTTGTAACGGTCGGTCTCTTTTAACTCCCCGTAGATCAAGTGGTGATGGTCCATGTCCACCGCTATCTCCTCAAAACCCGCATCGTACAGGTAGGAGTAGAGCTTTCTCCCCGCATAGGGATCGAAATCGTGATCGGCTTCCAGCCTGTCCATGATGCCGCGCAGCGCGCGGGAAAGCCTGGCGCAAAGCCCGAAGTGGTTCAGGCAGTTGTGGTCCAGATCGGCCAAGAACAAGATCCCCCCCGGCTCCAGCAGCCGGCTCAGATTCGCCACGATCTCGGGACTTTTCGACCGGTGGTACTCGAGCACGAACCGGACCCAGATGAAATCGAAGCTACCCAACTCCTGCAACGGGGCCAGAAAGTCTCTGCAGACGAAGCTGATGCCGTCGGCTGCGTGCTGCTCCCGGGCATGCCGGATGCGCGACGCGGAGGCGTCGACGCCGACCACCGTGCCGCCCGGTCCCAGCAAACCCCGTAAAAAAAAGCTGGTTTTACCCGAGCCGCAGCCGATATCGGCTACCCGCATCCCCGGCCGGATTCCCGCCCAGCGGGCCTGTTTTTCCACCGCCCCGGCTTGAGTCTTCAGATCCAGGCGCCGGGCTTCTTCTGCGTGCTCCATCAGGTATCCTGTCCGTCGCATGTGCCTCACCTCCCGGTCGAAGTCGATGCCGCGCCTATGGGCGCTGCGCGCGCCGTGCCCTACCATTAGCGTCTTCGCTATCTATAGGTATAGCACAGCGCGCCCATTGCCGGCAACGAACGCCCTTTTTCGCTGCCGGGCACCGGAAACGATGGCCGGCGCCAGTCGCAAGACGGCATTAAAATAAGCACTTGAAAAAATTGACAACAACTTTGAGCAAGATAGAATAAGTTGCGATTAATAAGAACGGTGACTGCGATGCGCTAACAATACGAGGAAAGACGGCCGGGCTGCCGAAGATAGTCACCTTTGGTTGCTCGGCCGATTTTTTGTGTCCGCTCGACCCGGGCGAGGCCGGCGCCGTTCGCACGAACCTGCCAGGGGGCTTCCTGCCAGGGCCGGCGCCGATCGGACGCGGCTTTGAGATTGGGCAACAGAGGGCTCCGCGGAGAAAAACGATGCCAGAGTCGTATATCTTGCTGATCGAAGATAATCCGGACGACGCCTTTTTGGCCAGTCGCATCATCGGCAAGGTCTGCTCGGACCGGATCATGGTGGCGCGCGACGGGGAAGAGGCTCACGAGCTGCTGCAAAAGATGGCGCAGGACGCCAGTTACCTCCGGATACGCCTGGTGCTTCTCGATCTGAAGCTCCCGAAGATCAACGGCATCTCCCTGTTGCAGAGCATCAGGTCGAGCGCGGTGCTGCGCACCCTCCCGGTGGCGGTGCTGACCTCCTCGGACAACGACCTCGACCAGGAAAAGTGCGCCGAGCTGGGGGTGCTGGACTACATCTTCAAGCCTATGACCGCCGACCGGCTGCAACGCGTGCTATCCGCAAAGAAGGACGCTTGAATGGAAGGCAACCCGGCGCAGGAAAAACAGAGCGCTCCTCTGGCCTACGACATCGCCGGCATCTCCCTGCTGTACGTCGAAGACGAGTTGGACGCCAGCGTCATGGTGAGCAGGATGCTGGCCATGAATTATCCCAAGCTCACCCTCTACTCCGCCGAAAACGGCGCGGTCGGTCTGGAGATGTACCGCGCACACCTCCCCGACGTGGTAGTGACCGACATCAACATGCCGGTCCTGGACGGCATCCGCATGTCGCGGGAGATCAAGTCGATCAAACCGGATGCCCAGATCATCGCCGTTACCGCTCACAGCGACACCTCCTACCTTTTGAGCGCGATTGAAATCGGCATCCACAACTACGTGCTGAAGCCGATCAACTACGACGAGCTGTTCGCCGTCACCGACAAGATCCTGGAGCAGATCGTCCTGAAACGGCTGGTCGGGGAGCAGAACAGGCGCATCCAGGAAAGCGAGCGGCAACTGACCGCCGCCCAGCGCATCGCCCACTTGGGAAGCTGGCAATGGGACCTGGCCGACGGCGGCATGGTCTGGTCAGCCGAGATGTACCGCATCTGCGGGCTCGACCCCTCCGTCCCCGTCTCCCGCCAATGCTTCCTGGATCGTTTCCATCCCGAAGATCTGAGCACCCTGGAAAAAACGATGCAGGAGGCGATCGACGACCGGCAGTCGTTCGGCTCGCTTTTTTGCCGCATCGTCCTACCCGACGGCTCCCAGCGCACCGTGCGCCTGGACGCCGAGGTTACCGTAAGCGACGGCGGCCTACCGGCATTGATGCTCGGCACCTCTCTCGACGTCACCGAGCTGAAGCAGGCCGAGGCCAAGGTGCGCATCCTGACCGACGAACTGGAGAGGCGCGTGGTCCAGCGCACCTCCATGCTGCAGTCGAGCGTCAAGGAACTCGCCAGTTTCAGCTATCTGGTTTCACACGACCTGCGCGCGCCGGTCGCGCGCCTGGAGGGGTTCTGCCGGGCGCTGATCGAGGACTGCAGCAACTGTCCCAGCAGCGGCTGTAAACAGTACGCCGAGCGGGCCGAACGGGTGGTGAGTCAGATCAAGCAGATCATCGACGCCTTCAACCAGCTGAGCCACTTCGCCAGATGCAGGCTGACTATAGAGGACGTGGAACTGAGCTCCCTGGTCGGCGACATCGCCGCCGGCTTCGCGCAAAGCGAGCCGCAGCGGACGGTGGATTTCGTCATCGCCGCCGACCTGCGGGTCAAGGGGGACGCCAAGCTTTTGCGCACCGCCCTGGAGCATCTGCTCGGCAACGCCTGGAAGTTCACCGCCAAAAAGGCCAGGGCGCGCATCGAATTCGGCCGCAGCTTGCAGGAGGGGAGCGCGGTATATTTCGTGCGCGACAACGGCGCGGGTTTCGACATGAAGTACTTGGACAAACTGTTCAAGCCTTTTCAGACCATCCACAGCCCGGGCGAATACAGCTGGAGCGGCACCGCCATCGGCCTGGCGACGGTGCACAGCATCATCCTGCGCCACGGCGGCCGCATCTGGGCCGAGGGCGAGCCGGACCGGGGGGCCTGTTTCTATTTCACCCTGGAGCAAAAGCCGGAACCGGTAAATTTCCCGTAAATCAGCCAGCAACAGGCGAGGCTCGCATGGCGCACTCAAACGGCGCGGAAAAACTCAGGCCCGAACGGCAGGCCATGTCCCGACTGGCCGCCATCGCCGATGCCTCCGACGACGCCATCATCGGCAAGACCCCAGAGGGGATCGTCACCAGTTGGAACCAGGGGGCTGAACGGCTCTACGGCTACTCGGCGTCGGAAGCGATCGGCAAACCGATCTCCCTGGTGGTCCCCCCGGAGCGGCTCGACGAGTTGCGGCAGATCATGGCGAAGGTGCTGCGTGGAGAGCGCGTCGAGCACCTGGAAACGACGCGCCTCAGCAAAGAGGGGAGGGAGATCTGGGTGTCGCTCTCCCTTTCCCCGATTTTCGGGGCGGACGGCGCCGTTGTCGGCGTCTCCACCATCGGCCGCGACATAAGCGAGCGCATGCAGATGGAGAGACTGCTTCGGGAAAGCGAACAACGCTACCGCACCATGGTCGAGATGGCGCCGGATGCGGTGGTGGTTCATCACCAAGGCCGCTTCGTCTACGCCAACTGCGCGGCGCTCGGCATCTACGGCGCCCAAAGTTTCGAGCAATTGCGGCGAAGGACGGTGCTGGAGCTGATCCATCCCGACGAGCGCGCAACGGCGTCGGAGCGCATCCGGCAGTTGCTGGAAGGCGAGGAGATTCCGCTGCGCGAGTACCGACTTTTGCGCATCGACGGCGGCAAGGTCGACGTGGAGGCCTCCTCCGTGCTGATCGATTACCACGGCGAACCCTCCATCCAGACCATCGCCCGCGACATCGGCCGACGCAAACGGGTCGAGCAGGAGCGCGAAGAGGTGATCAAGGCGCTCGCCTTGGAGCGGGCGCGCTTCGAGGCGGTGGTCAGGCAGATGCCGGTCGGGGTGATGATCGCCGAGGCCGGCACGGGGAAGCTGATCTACGACAACGTGCAGTCGCGGCTGATTTTCCGCAGCGGCGCGAAAAAGGCGGCAAGCCCCGCCGATGACCGGCAGTGGGAGATTTACGACCTGGAAGGCTCGCCGCTCCCCGCCGAGCAATACCCGCTGGCGCGCGCCCTCAGGGGTGAGACGATCGCCGACCTGGAACTGCAGATCGGCCGAGGCGACGGCACGCGCGGCTTCGTCTGCGTCAACGCCACCCCGATACGCGACCCCTTTGGAAAAATCGTCTCGGGTCTGGTCTCCTTCAACGACGTTACCCAGAGCAAGGCCGCGGCCAAGGCGCTCTCGGAAAGCGAGCAGCGCCTGAAACTGGCGCTGGACGCGGCCGAGATGGGTTCCTGCGACATCGACATGTCCACCGGCAGCGGGGTATGGTCGCGGCGGCATTACCTGATCATGGGCTACCCCGCGCCGGTCGGGGATACGGGGGCGGCCAACGCCGACATGTGGCAAAGCCGCATCCACGCCGAGGACCGGCCGCAGGTGTTGGCGGCATTCGCCCGGGCCCAAAAGGAAGCCTCTTTCTTTCGCTCCGAGCATCGCATCCTCAGGGCGGACAACCGGCAGCCGGTATGGGTCAACGTGCAGGGGAGGTTCGTCTGCGACGCTTTCGGGAACGACTGCCGCTTCATCGGCGTCATCTACGACGTCAGCGAGCGCAAGGCTTCCGAAGGGGCGCTGCGCCGCAGCGAGCAGCGCTTTCGCATGATGGCGGATTCCATGCCGCAGATCGCCTGGACCGCGGAGGCGGACGGCACCGTGGACTACATCAACATGCATTTCGAGATCTACACCGGCATCGAGAGGAACTCCGCGCCGATCCGGGAGCATCTGCACGAACCTGAACAGGTGATCTCGCAGATTGTGCATCCGGATGACGCCGGGCAGGCTGCGATGGCCTGGCGACATGCCGTCGACAGGGGCGAGATCTTTCAATCCGAATACCGCATCCGCCGTTTCGACGGCGCCTATCACTGGCATCTGGCGCGCGCCATCCCTGAGCGCGACGAACGCGGAGCCGTGGTCAAGTGGTACGGCACGGCGACCGACATCAACGATCTGCGGGAGGCGCAGGATAAGTTGCTCGCCAGCGAGGCGAAATTTCGCTGGCTGTACGAATCCAACCTGGTCGCCGTTTTCTTCTGGAATAAGGACGGCAATATCCAGGAGGCTAACGAGGCCTATTGCGCATTGCTTGGCTATTCAGCCGCCGAGTGCAGCGCCGGCAACCTCAACTGGCTTGAGGTCACGCCGCCTGAGTTTCGCGCCAGGGATCAGGCCGCCGTCCGGGAAATCATGAAAAAGGGGATCTGCAAACCGTACGAAAAGGTGTTCGTAAACCGTCGCGGGGAAAGGGTTTTCGTGCTGATCGTGGCCGCCAGGATGGCCGGTTCCGAGTCCGAGGGGATCGGCTTCGCCGTCGACCTGACGGAATTGAAAAAGGCGGAGGAGACGCTGAAAAAGAGCGAATCGACCCTGAAGCTCGCCATCGAGACCACCGGCCTGGGGATATTCGATCTGGACCTGCGCACCGGTAAAGGGATCTGGTCGGAGATCGCCAAAAGTCATTACGGCCTGCCGCCCGACGCCGAACCGGACCTGGAGAGCCTGCTTGCCGGGGTGCACCCGGAGGACCGGCGGCGTCTGGACGAGATCGCCAAGGATGCCGCCAGACCCGGAGGCACGGGGGTCTACAGCGCGCAATACCGCACCGTCGGCATCGCGGACGGCAGGTTGCGCTGGCTCACCATGCGCAGCCGCGTCTCCTACGACGAAAAGGGGGAACCCGCGCGCCTTTTTTGGTGCCTGCCTCGACATCTCGGAGATAGTCGAGGCCCAAAACGCCCTCAAGGAGGAGGTCAGCGAGCGGCTGCGGGCAGTGGAAGAGTTGGCGCGGCAGGAGCAACTGCTGATCAGGCAGGGGCGCTTGGCCGCCATGGGGGAGATGATCGGCAACATCGCCCATCAGTGGCGCCAGCCTCTGAACACCCTGGCGCTGATCGTTCAGGAACTTCCCCGCTACTACGAAAGAAACCTGCTGGACAAGGGGTATCTCGACGCCAGCGTGACCCGTGCCATGCAGGTTATCAACTACATGTCGAAGACCATCGACGGTTTCCGCAACTTCTTCGGCCCCGACAAGGAAAAGGAGCCCTTCCGGGCGAGCGAGGTGCTGAGCAGAACGATTGCCATCGTGGAGGCGGCCTTCAACGAACTCAACCTGAAGATCGAGGTGAGCGCGGACCCGGAAATCGTCATCGTCGGCAGTCCCAACGAATTCTCGCAGGTGATCCTCAACATCCTGATGAACGCCAAGGACGCCATTTTGGAGCGCAAGATCCTCAACCCCAAAGTCGCCGTGAGGCTTTTCAGGGAACAGGAGAAGTCGGTGCTGACCATCGCCGACAACGCGGGGGGGATCTCCCCGGAGATCATCGAGAAGATCTTCGATCCCTATTTCACCACCAAGGAGCCCGACAAGGGAACCGGCATCGGGCTCTTCATGTCCAAGACCATCATCGAGAAGAACCTGAACGGCACGCTCTCCGTGCACAACACCGCGGAAGGCGCAGAATTCCGCATCGAGGTCTGAATGGACAGCTCCCGCGACGCTTCCCACATATCGCTGCTCTTCGTGGAGGACGAGGCCGAGTCGCGGCAGATGCTGAGCCGAATGCTGGCCCTCCATTACCCGGGCCTGCAGCTTCAGGTCGCGGAGAACGGCGCCGCCGGACTGCAACTCTTTCGCGAACTCCAGCCGGACGTGGTCATGACCGACATCAACATGCCGGTCATGAACGGCATCGCCATGGCGCGCGAGATCAAGCTCATCGAGCCGGAGACGGTGATCGTCGCCGTCACCGCGCATAGCGACACCAACTATCTGCTGAGCGCCATCGAGATCGGCATCGACCATTACGTGCTGAAGCCGGTGAATTACGCCGATCTTTTCGGCGTGATCGACCGCATCGTGGAAAGGATCTCCTTGAAGCGTCTGGTGGGGGAGCAACTGGAGAGGATCCGCAGGCGCGAGCAGCAACTCTCCGAGGCGCAAAGACTCACCCACCTGGGAAGCTGGGAGTGGGAGGTGGCCAGCGGGCGGGCGATCTGGTCGGACGAGATGTACCGCATCCTGGGTCTGGATCCCGACAGCTCGCCCGCCGGCTACCGGGCCTTTCTGCAAAGGGTCCATCCCGAGGACCGCAAGGCCTTTCGGCAGACCGTGCATCAGGCTTTGGACGAGCGCCAGGCGGCGGCCTCCCATTACTTCCGCATCAGGCGTCCGGAGGGCGCGATCCGCATCGTGCGCGGGCAGCTTGAGCTGTTGTTCGACGAGGTCGGCAAGCAGACGTCGCTGATCGGCACCTGTCACGACGTGACCGAACTGAAGTGGGCGGAAGCGGCGCTGCGCGCCTCGGAGCAGAGGTTCGCCAAGATCTTCCAGGCGACCCCCGACCTTTTGAGCATCACCGCCCTCAAGGACGGCAGCCTCCTGGAGGTGAACGATGCCTTCCTGCGGGCGCTGGGGTACCGGCGCGCCGAGGTGATCGGGCGCAGCTTCCTGGAGCTTGGCGTCTGGGTCGACGAGCGGCAGCGCCAGGAGCTGGTTCGGGCACTGGAGGAGCGCTCCGAGGTGCGGGACTTCGAGGTCCCCTTCAGGGCGAAAAACGGCCGGAAATTGTTGGGGCTGGTGTCGGCGGAATCCATGGAAATGAACGGCAAGCCGTGCATCCTCGTCTTGTTCAAGGACATAACCGAGCGCAAGCGGATGGAGGAGACCATCAGGCACCAGGCGCAGCACGACACCCTGACCGATCTCCCCAACCGCAAGCTGTTCATGGATTTTCTGGCGCTGGAACTCGCCCAGGCGCGCCGCAACCGGCGCCATCTGGCGGTGTTGTTCCTGGATCTGGACCATTTCAAGCAGATCAACGACACGCTGGGGCACGCGGCGGGAGATCTGCTGCTGCAGGCGGTGGCGCAGCGTCTCAAGCGCTGCGTGCGCGAGTCGGACACGGTGGCGCGCATCGGCGGCGACGAATTCAACGTGCTGATGCCGGACCTGACCCAAAGCGACGACGTGGGCACGGTGGTGCGCAAGATCATGGGGGTGTTCCAATCGCCGTTTCTTTTGGACAACGTCGAGATCAACGCCACCACCAGCGTCGGCATCAGCATGTTTCCGGCCGACGGCGACAGCTGCGAGGAGCTGGTGAACAAGGCGGACAGCGCCATGTACGTCGCCAAACAGTCGAACGGCAACAGCTACCAGTTCCACAACGGCGAGATCAACAGCCGCACCATACAGCGCCAGGAGATGGAGCGCCTGCTGCGCGAGGCGGTGCAAAAAGAGGAGCTGGAACTGCTCTTCCAGCCGCGCCTGCGCCTCGATACCGGCCGGATCGCGGGCGCCGAGGCGCTGCTTCGCTGGCGCCATCCCAAGGACGGCCTGCTCTTGCCGGCGCAGTTTCTCAACGTCGCCGAGGAGAGCGGCGTCATCGTGCAGATCGGTGAGTGGGTGCTGGACAGCGCCTGCAAGCAGATGAAAAAGTGGCAGGAAAAAGGCTACGACTTCTCCGTCACCGTCAACCTCTCCAACCGTCAATTTCAGCAGCCCAGCCTCTACGAGACCACCTGCCGGGCCCTGGAGCTGACCGGCTTGCCGCCGCGCGCGCTGGAGCTGGACATCACCGAGAAGGCGATCATGGACAACGTCGACTTCTCCATCGGCAACATGCACCGGCTGCGGGAACTCGGCGTGCAGTTTTGCGTGGACGATTTCGGCGTCGGCGCGTCCTCCTTGCAGTCGATCAGGCAACTGCCGATCGGCAGGCTGAAGATCGACCGCAGCTTCATACGGCACATCGTGACCAGCCCCGACGACCGCGCGGTGGTGAGCGCCGTCATCTGCATGTCCCACAACCTGAATATGACGGCGAACGCGGTCGGGGTGGAATCCGAAGCGCAGTTGGCGCTGATGCGCGACTTCGGCTGCGACGAGGTGCAGGGCGATCTGATCGGCAGACCGCTGACGCCCCCGCAATTCGAGCGATTGATGGCATGAAATCCATCCACGCTCTGCACTGGTATTGCCGCTTAACCTGCTTTTCCTGCAGTAGATCCCTCCACTGTTTGCATGCTTATGCATTCGCCATGACTGTTATCGTCGGGCCAAGTACGTATAAAATATAGAAAGCACAGTCGTGCCCGGCGGCTTCAAAGCTAATACGCCGAGCCTTGATCCTGACGTTATTTACATTGAACTTGACAGGCAAGTTGCGGATATATATCTTGCTTCCAGATACAGTCCTACTGTCTGCCGACGCAACGCCACGGGTGCGAACATGGATAAGATCCCCTACCGGTCGATTCCCGACATGCTCAGGAAGCACGCCACCCGCTACCAGGCGGAGCCCGCCGTCAAATTCAGGAAACAGGGGGAGTGGGTCACCCTGAGCTACCTGCAATTCTACGAGCGCGCCCTGATGGTGGCGCGCGGCCTGCGCAAATCGCTGATTCAGCCGGGCGACAAGGTCGCCATCCTCTCCGAGAACCGCTCCGGCTGGATCATCGCCGACATGGGCATCCAGTGCGCCGCGGCCGTCACCGTTCCGATCTATCCGACCAACACCCCCGAGCAGATCGAATACATGCTGAACCATTCCGAGGCCAAGCTGGTCTTCGTCTCCGGCAAGGCTCAGTACCGGAAACTTTTGAAGATCAGGGACGCCATCCCCGCCGTGCAGTTGGTGGTCTCCTTCGAGCGCTTTCTGGGCGAGCCTTCGCTCCCGCTGACCACCTTCTATCAACTCTCGGAGATCGACGATCCGATCATGGACCAGGAGAGGGCCGAGCTGGAAGCGGTGATCGACGGCATCGAACCGCAAGCGCTGATGACCCTGATCTACACCTCCGGAACCACCGGGGTGCCCAAGGGGGTGATGCTTTCGCAGGGGAACATCCTCTTCGACGTCTGGAACACCATCAAGAAGACCCGCATCCTGGACCGCGACGAGGTGTTCCTGAGCTTTTTGCCGCTAAGCCACGTGTTCGAGCGCTCGGTCGGCTACTACCTCCCCCTGATGCTGGGCGGGTTGATCGCCTTCGCGGACAGCATCGAGAAGATAGCGGAAAACATGGTGGAGGTGGAGCCCACCGCCATCGTCTGCGTCCCCCGGCTCTTCGAGAAGATCTACTCGCGCATCTACGAGAACGTGCATCAGCTCGCTCTCTACAAGAGAAAACTGTTCAGGAACGCCCTCTCCGTCGGGCGGCGCTACATCTACGCCAAGTACATAGACCGGAAGCTGCCGTTTTGGCTGAAGTTTCAATACGCCGTCGCCGACCGCCTGGTCTTTGGCAAACTGCGTCGGCGCTTCGGGGGGAACATCAAGTTTTGCTGCTGCGGCGGCGCCCCGTTGGACCAGCACATCAACGAGTTCTTCTGGATCATCGGCGTGCCGATACTGGAGGGATACGGCCTCACCGAGACCAGCCCGGTGATCTGCAACAACAACTTCCAGGAGATCCGTTTCGGCTCGGTCGGCACCGCTTTGGAATCCACCGAGATAGCCATCGCCGACGACGGCGAGGTGCTGGTCAGGGGGCCGCAGGTGATGCTCGGTTATTACAAGGATGCGGCGGCCACCGCGGAGGCGATCAGCGACGGCTGGTTCAAGACCGGCGACATCGGCCGGCTGGAGGGGCGCTTCCTGTACATCACCGACAGGAAGAAGGAGCTGATCGTCACCGCCGGCGGCAAGAACATCGCGCCCCAGCCGATCGAGAACCTGTTGAAGCGCGACAAGTACATCTCGCAGGCCTTGGTTTACGGCGACAGGAGGCCGTACCTGGCCGCGTTGCTGGTGCCGACCATCGAGCGGCTTTTAGAGTTTGCCCGGGAGAAGGAAATCAACTACCATGATCTTAATGATCTGGTGGTGCACGAGCCGGTCATGAAGCTGTACGCGCAGCGGCTGGAGGAGATAAACGCCGGGCTTGCCTCCTACGAAACCATCAAGAAGTTCGTGCTGCTGCCGCGCGACTTCGGCATCGAGGCGGGCGAGCTCACCCCGACCCTGAAGCTGAAGCGCAAGCGGATCGCCGAGAATTTCAAGGAAGAGATCGAGCGGATGTACGCCGATGCGGAGAGCTGAGGCGGAAGGAGCGGGGGGAGGCGCGGGCTATTTGGTTTTCTTTGCGTGCTTCGCGTCTTTGCGGTGAGTAGTTGACGCTTTACGATAAATCCTGAAAATCCGGGGGGACGGGATGAGACAGATCAATAAGGTAGCGGTCCTTGGGGCAGGCGTCATGGGAGCGGCCATCGCCGCGCACTTAGCCAACGCCGGCATCGAAGTGCTGCTGCTCGACATGGTGCCGAGCGAGCCGAGCGAGGCCGACAAGAGCGCGGGACTCGATCCGGCCGCTCGCCAGTTCCGCAACCGGGTAGCCGCCCGCGCCCTGGAGGCGCTTAGCAAGGCGAAACCGGCCGCGCTCTACCTGCCGGGCTACGCGCAGTACATCCAGGTGGGCAACTTCGAAGACGACATGGCCAGGCTCAAGGAGTGCGATTGGGTGATCGAGGTGGTCGTCGAGAACCTGGAGATCAAGAAGCGGCTGTTCAGCGAGCAGGTGGCGCCCAACCTGAAGGAGGGCGCGATCCTTTCCACCAACACCAGCGGCCTGTCGGTGAACGACCTGGCTCAGGCGCTGCCGCCGGCCGTGCGGCGCAATTTCCTGGTGACCCATTTCTTCAATCCCCCCCGCTACATGCGCCTGATGGAGATCGTCGGTTGCGTCGAGGCCGACGCCGCCACGGTGGCATTCATGGCCTCCTTCCTGCGCGACCGTCTCGGCAAGGGGATCGTTTACGCCAAGGACACCCCGAATTTCATCGCCAACCGGATCGGCACCTATGCCGGCGCCGTGACCTTCAAGCACATGATGGAGGCGGGCCTCAGCGTCGAAGAGGTGGACGCCGTCACCGGGGCCGCCATGGCGCGCCCCAAGACCGGCACCTTCGCTCTTTGGGACCTGGTCGGCATCGACACGGTGGTCCGGGTCATGGAGAACGGCTACCGACTGCTGGCCGGCGACGAAGAACGGGAACTGTTCGCGGTGCCGGAGAGCGTGCGGCAGATGGTCGCGGCGGGTCTCACCGGCAAGAAGGCCGGCAAAGGGTTTTACAAGCGCGAAACGGTGGCAGGGGCCAGCGTCAAGTTCTGCTACGATCACCGAAGCGGCGACTACCGGCCCTGCGTCTCGCCCAAATTCGCCTCGGTCGCCGCCGCCAAGCAGATCGACGACCCGGGACAGCGCCTGAAGACGCTCCTGGAAGGCTCCGACGCCGCCGCCCGCTTCGCCTGGAGCACGCTTCGCGACACGCTGATCTATGCCGCCAAGATGATCCCCGAGATCGCCGACGACGTGGTCAACGTCGATAACGCCATGAAATGGGGATACAACTGGGAACTGGGTCCCTTCGAGATCCTGGACGCGCTGGGCGTCGCGGCGTTCGTCGCGCGCGCGGAAAAGGACGGCCTGACGGTCCCCGCGCTTTTGAAAGAGGCGGAGAGCTTCTACAAGCTTGAGGGGGGCAAACAGTTCCACTACGGCGTCCGGGAGCGGGAATACCGGGAAGTGCCGCGCCCTGCCGGCAGCGTCTCGCTCGCCCTTTTGAAAAACGGCGGCGCCCTGGCCGAAAAAAACTCCGCCGCCTCGGTCGTCGATCTGGGCGACGGCGTCTTCTGCCTGGAGTTCCACTCCAAGATGAACACCATCGGCGCCGACACGCTCTCCATGATCCACAAGGGGATCAGGCGCGCGGAGCAGGACGGCGTCGCCCTGGTGATCGCCAACGAGGGGGCGATGTTCTCCGCGGGCGCCAACCTGATGCTGATCGCCATGGCCATAGCCGAAGGGGCCTTCGACGAACTCTCCCTGTCCGTCAAGGCCTTCCAGAAGGCGATGATGGCGATCAAGTACTGCAAGATCCCGGTGGTGGCCGCTCCCCATTCCCTGGCCATGGGAGGCGGTTGCGAGACTTGCCTGCACGCCGACGCCATCAACGCCCATGCCGAGACCTACATGGGGCTGGTCGAGATCGGGGTAGGGCTGATGCCGGCCGGCGGCGGCACCAAGGAGATGGCGATCCGCGCCATCAAACTGGCCGAGGAGAACGGGGCGGACGTGACCCCCTTTATCGTCAGGAACTACCAGAATATCGCCATGGCGAAGATGAGCAGCTCCGGGGCCGAACTGCTGGCGCTGGGACTGATGCGGCCGGGCGACTCGGTCAGCATGGACCTCGACCGGCGCATCGGCGACGCGAAACTTAAGGCCCTAGCGCTGGCCGCCAATTATCGCCCCGGCCGACCCCTCACCGGACTCAAGGCGCCCGGACGCGGCGTCGCCGCCAGCATCAAAACGCAGCTCTGGAACCTGGAAAAAGGGGGCTTCATCTCCAGCCACGACCGGTATCTCGCCTCCGGCATCGCCGACGTCATCACCGGCGGCGACGTGCCGGCGGGAACGCTGATCAGCGAGGAGCACCTGCTCGACCTGGAGCGCGAGACCTTCCTGCGCTTTTGCGGACAGAAGAAGACGGCGGAGCGGATTCAGCACATGCTGAAAAAGGGGAAGGCGCTGCGCAACTAAGGAGTTTCACCACAGGGAAAAATTGGATTCAATTTCTTGGAGAGGAGATATCGCCATGGCGAACGCATATATTCTGGCAGCCTTCCGCACCCCCGGCACCAAGGCCAACAAAGGCAAACTGAGAACGGTGCGCCCGGACGATCTGGCCTGCGCCGCCATCAAAGGGCTGCTGGAAAGAAGCGGGGTGGACCCGGCTCAGCTCGACGACGTCATCATCGGCTGCGCCTTCCCGGAAGCGGAGCAGGGGATGAACATGGCCCGCGTGGCGGCGCTCAAGGCTGGCATACCCTATCAGGTTCCGGCCCAGACCGTGAACCGCTTCTGCTCGTCGGGGCTGCAGACCATCGCCTCGGCCGCGGAACGGATCATGGCGGGCTTCGCCGACTGCATCGTCGCCGGCGGCGCCGAGAGCATGAGCATGATCCCCATGGGGGGGAACAAGTTCAGCGCCAACCCGGGGCTTCTCGCCTCCTGGCCGGAATCCTTCGCCTCCATGGGGATCACCGCGGAGTTGGTGGCCGACAAGTACGCCATCTCCCGCGAGGACCAGGACGCCTTCGCCGCGGCCAGCCATAAAAAGGCGGCCGAGGCCATCGCCTCCGGAAAATTCGCCGAGGAGATCATCCCGGTGGAGACCGAGCAGTGCGCCCTCGTCGGCGCCAAGATGACCTGCAAAAAAGAGCTGGTCACGGCAGACGACGGGGTGCGCGGCGACACTACGGCGGCTGCGCTCGCAGGCCTTAAGCCCGCTTTCAAGGCCAACGGCAGCGTGACCGCCGGAAACTCCTCGCAGATGACCGACGGCGCAGCCGCGGTGCTGGTGGTCTCCGAGGCGTTTTTGCAGAGGACCGGCCTGAAGCCGCTGGCCCGCTTCCTCGGCTTCGCCGTCAAGGGGGTTCCCCCGGAGATCATGGGGATCGGCCCCATCGAGGCCATTCCGGCCGCCTTGAAGCTGGCCGGGCTGGGGCGCGACCAGATTTCGCTTTTCGAGCTGAACGAGGCCTTCGCCGCCCAGTCGCTCGCCTGCATCAGGGAACTCGGGCTCGACCCGGAGCGCATCAACGTGAACGGCGGCGCCATCGCGCTCGGGCATCCGCTGGGCTGCACCGGCGCCAAGCTCACGGCGACGCTCCTGCACGAGATGCGTCGCCGCGACCTCCGCTACGGCTGCGTCTCCATGTGCATCGGCGGCGGCATGGGTGCTGCGGGGATCTTCGAAAAGATGTGATCGGCGGGGCGCAGGCCGCGGACAAGAATCCGGCGCGGATCCGGGAAAACAGACGAGGTGCGTTATGGCGGCAAGAGTATTCAAAGGGGCGCAATTCCTGACAACCGAAAGCTCCAAGGACGACGTCTTCACCCCCGAGGACTTCAGCGACGAGCAGAGGGCGATCGGCCGGACCGTCGAGCGGTTCGTCGCCGACGAGGTGCTGCCGCTGCGCGAGGAGATCGAGCATCAGCACTTCGAGCATGTGGTGAAGCTGATGAAGAGGTGCGGCGAACTCGGCCTGTTGATGATGGACGCGCCCGAGGAGTACGGCGGCCTGGAACTCGACAAGGCGACCAGCATGCTGGCGGCCGAGAAGATCTCCACCTCCGGCTCCTTTTCCGTCGCCTACGCGGCCCACACCGGCATCGGCACGCTGCCGCTCGTCTACTACGGCAGCAAGGAGCAAAAGCAGAAGTACCTCGGCAAGTTGATCAGCGGCGAATGGGTGGCCGCCTATTGCCTCACCGAGCCCGACTCGGGGAGCGACGCGCTCGGCGCCAGGGCCTCGGCCACGCTCTCCGCCGACGGGACCCACTACCTTTTGAACGGCACCAAGCAGTTCACCACCAACGGTTCCATCGCCAGCCTCTACACCATCTTCGCCAAGATAGACAAGGAGCATTTCAGCGCCTTCCTGGTGGAGCGCGGCACCGAAGGGCTGAGTGTCGGACCCGAGGAAAAGAAGCTGGGGATAAAAGGCTCCTCCACCACCCAAGTGGTCCTGGAAAACGCCAAGGTGCCGGTGGAAAACCTCTTGGGCGAGATCGGCAAGGGACACAAGATCGCCTTCAACGTCTTGAACGTCGGCCGGTTCAAACTGGGCGCCGGCGTAACCGGGGCCGCCAAAGGCGCGCTCGCGGAGGGGATCAAGTACGCCAACCTGCGCAAACAGTTCGGCCAGCCCATCGCCAGCTTCGGCGCCATCAAGGAAAAAATCGCCGACCTCACCGCCGAGATCTTCGCCTCCGAATCCCTTGTCTACCGCCTGGCCGGGCTGATCGACGACCGGCTCGCCACCATCCCCAAAGAGACCGCCGACTATTACCAGGCCTACCAGCGCGGCATCGAGGAGTACTCCATCGAGTGCGCCATAGCCAAGGTCTTTTGCAGCGAGGTGCTGGCGGACGTGGTCGACGAGGTGGTGCAGATCCATGGCGGCTACGGCTTCGTCCAAGAATATCCGGCTGAGCGCTACTACCGCGACGAGAGGATCAACCGGATCTTCGAGGGGACCAACGAGATCAACCGGCTGCTTATCCCGGGAATCCTGCTGACCCGCGCCATGAAGGGCGAGATCCCGCTGCAGTCGGAGGCGATGAAGGCCTTCGAGTCCCTGCTCTCCCCGTCTTTCGACGCATTGGACGAAAGCGTCCCCTTTGCCGCCGAAAAGGCGCTGATCGCCAACCTGAAGCAGGCGTTCCTGGTGGTGGCCGGGCGGGGCGTCCAGAAATTCATGGCCGGGATCAAGGACGAGCAGGAGATCCTGCTGGCGGTGGCGGATATAGCCATCAACATCTTCGCCCTCGAGAGCTCCGTGTTGCGCGCCGAGAAGATGCTCCCCGGCCTGAGCGCCTCGAAAAAAGAGGCGCTGGTCGCGGCGGTCACCTCCTTCGCCTTTACCGCGACCGAAAAAACCGCCGGGGCCGCCCGCAAGGCCGCCTTCTACATAGAAGAGGGGGACCCCCTCGCCATGATGCTGTCGGGGATCAGGCGCTTCACCAAGTACGACGCCACCGGCCTGTTGCAGGCCAAGCGCACCCTGGCCGCCGCCGCCATCGAAGCGGAGAGATACATCTTTTAGGGAGAGGACATGGAAACGCTTTCCTGCCTGACCGCTACCGCCGCCGCGGGCGCCCCGCTAAACGAAGCGGAGCCGGATTCGGCGCTTGGTCAGTTGCAAGCCGAGTTGCACGAGCGAAGGCGCGTCGAAGAAGAGTTGCATCGACTGAACGCCGTGCTGGAGCGCCGTTTGACCGAGAGCAAGGAGGAACTGGCGGCCACCGATGAAGAGCTGAAATGGGAAATGCGAAAAAGGGCCGAGGACCGGCAGGAGATCAAGCAACTGAACGAGAAGCTGGTTCGGCAAGCCAACGCCCTTGAGGTGGTCAGCCACGAGTTGGAATCCTTCGCCTTCGCCGTCTCCCACGATCTGCGAGCCCCGCTCAGGCACGTGCTCGGCTTCAGCGACGCGCTGGCCGAGCAACTAGGTCAGCAACTGGACGGCACGTCGCAATCCTACCTGGACTGCATCGGCAGGGCGGGGCGCAAGATGGAAAGCATGATCGAGTCGCTGCTCAACCTCTCCCGGGTGACCCGGCAGGAGTTGAACCTCGCCTCCGTAGACTTGAGTCGGAGCGCCCGCGAATGCGCAGCCTTGCTAAAGGAGTCGGCCCCTGAGCGCCGTGCCGTTTTCAAGATCGCCGATAACCTGTCCGTGCGCGGAGACGCCGCCTTGCTGAGGGTTGCACTGAACCACCTTTTCGACAACGCCTGGAAGTACACGGCTAAAAGAGAGCTGACCCAGATCGAGTTCGATCGAAAGCAGGAAGGGGACACTTCGGTGTTTTACCTGCGCGACAACGGCGCGGGCTTCGACCTGCGCTATGCGGACAAGCTCTTTGCGCCATTTCAGCGCATGCACGTCGACAGCGAGTTCGAGGGGAGGGGGGTCGGGCTTGCCACGGTGCAGCGGATCATCCATCGGCACGGGGGAAAGGTCTGGGCCGACGCCATGGTGGACAGCGGAACCACCATTTTTTTCACCCTTCCCGATTGCCGCTGACAAAAGCTAGCCGATCAGCCCCAGGCTTGCCGCCACCGCCGGCTGGCGTTTGAAGTTTTCCAATCTCAGCTTCATGGCCGCCCGAGTAATACTCTCCGCCTGGTCGGCGTTGCCGACGCAGGCAGCCTGCGACAGATCCCGGTAAAAAATCCGCGCCTGAGTCCTGTGCTCGTCGTTGGAGAAAAACTCTCCCCTAAGCCGCGCATAGAGATCGGCGAAACTGTTCATGATCAGCGGGTAGATCTTGTTGCCGGACAAAACGGCCATGGTCATGTGCAACTGCCAGTCGAAGCGCTCGATGGTGCTGGAGCAGTTGCGCAGCTTGACGGAGCTCCCCAGGCACTGCGCCAGCTGCGTAGCGTCGTTCTCCACGGCCCTGCGCGCGTAATCCGGCGCCAGCTGAATCCTCAGTTCCAGCAGATGCGAAGCCAGATCGAAAGGGAACGGATCGATGTTTCTGGTGATCGAGGAGAGCAGTTCCAAATCTCCATGAGCCCAGAAATCGTTGACCACCGTCGCGTGCCGCTCCTTCACGGAGATCCAGCCCGAATTCTGCAGCTTCAGCAAAGCTTCCCTGACCGTTGCCCTGCTCACTGAAAAGCGAGCCGCCAGGTCGCGCTCGCTCTCCAGGTGGCATCCCGGCTTGGGCTCTCCCTTCAGCAAACCGCCAACCAGCGCCTTTTCGACCATTTCGTGGGTTCTCTTCATACAACTCCTCTCACCTCTAGCTTAAAACAAGTCGCCGACTTGGGAGCCAACCCATCCCATCCCGCTGCGTTCAGGAAAGGATTGCTTGCCACGCCCAGCATCATAAAACATAGTTTTGCGAATTGGTATACATTTTTTCATAAAAGTGAGGGAATACAGGACAAAAGTTGTGGACCACCGTGGTGCTAGAGGCGCGCAGAGGGAATTTAGACAAGAGCAGGGTACCTTTTAATCGCAGAACACCGGCAGTGGCGAACAATGTTTGATTTACTCTGTGCCTTTGTGGTTGGCGCCGTTTGTTTTCGAGGCCTTAAGACAACATCGTGAACGCTTTTAGACAAACGCAGTCGTATGACTTGATATTTGCCGAGTCGAAGTGATAAAGTAGTGCGAAAGTTGTCATCCGATGCACCAACAGGGAGATCTATCCATGGAATCCAGCACCACCTGCAACTGCGGGGCCAAACACACCGGACACATCTGCATGCTGAAGAGCAAAGGACTGACCGAAGAGCTGGCTCACATCACGGACAAGCCCACGGTAGCCTGTTTTACCTGCGGCGCGGAGGCAAATTCCGCAGAGAACGTCTGCGCTCCCGTGCCGCTCTAGGCCAGGTCGAAACGAACCATTGGCCACGGAGAAAATCTGAGCCAATCTGAGGACATCAGTAACTTTTTTTGGAAAATCTGCTGCCAAGACTGAAAAGCTGCCAGGTGTCGATTTTACCTCGTTGTAATTCTTTCTTTCCTCCGATTTTCTCAGATTTTCTCCGTGGCAAATGGTTTAAGGAGCAGTCGATGCCTGAATTACCCGAAGTCGAAGTGACCCGCCTGGGCATTTCCGGCCACCTGGTCGGCAACAAGGTGGTCGGCGTCTGCGTTCACAGCGCGAAACTTCGCTCCATGGTGCCTCCTGAACTCGCCGGCGTGCTCACCGGGCAGAAAATTCAATCCGTGGAGCGGCGCGGCAAATACCTGATCCTCAAATGCTCCGCCGGTTCGCTGCTGGTGCATCTCGGCATGACCGGCCACCTGCGCATCGTCGCCGGGGGGAGGGCGGCCGGACCGCACGACCATTTCGATCTACTCTTTGCTTCCGGGGTGCTCCTGCGTTTGAACGACGTGCGTCGATTCGGCTCCCTTCATTGGACCGCCGCCGATCCAGCCAAACACAAGCTGCTGTCGGGGATAGGTCCCGAGCCTTTGACCGGCGCCTTCAGCGCAGAGTACCTCTACCAGAAGAGTCGGGGCAGAAAAGTCGCGGTGCAGCCGTTCATCATGAACAGCGCCGTGGTGGCAGGCGTCGGAAACATCTACGCCGCCGAATCGCTCTTTGCCTGCGGCGTGTTGCCGACCACCCCGGCAGGGAGCCTCTCGGCTGCGGACTGTGCGAAGCTTGCCGCAGCCATCAAGGAGGTCCTCTCCCGCTCCATCGCCACCGGCAGTTCCAGCATGGATTTTTGCCGGGAAGATGGTAAACTCGCCTACTTTCCCCAGACACTCGGCGTCTACGACCGCGAAGGCGAGCCTTGCCGAGAGTGCGGCGGGAAGATAAGGCGCGGCCGATTCGGCAACCGCTCCACATTTTTCTGCCCCAACTGCCAACACTAACCCAAGGCGCACTGCCGCCATCACACAGCCACGGTTACTCCCGGGAGGCCAACCGACATGAGCCATTTATTCTCTCCGCTAAACCTGCGCGAACTGGACATCAAAAACCGGATCTTCGTCTCTCCCATGTGCCAGTACTCCAGTCGCGACGGCATGCCCTCCGACTGGCACTTGGTCCACTTGGGGAGCCGCGCCGTCGGCGGCGCCGGTTTAGTTATGGTGGAGGCGAGCGCCGTCTCCGCTCAAGGCCGGATCACCCCCGAAGACAGCGGCATCTGGAACAGCGACCAAGCCAAGGCGCTGGCGCCCGTTGCCCGTTTCATTCGTGAACAGGGTGCGGTACCCGCCATCCAACTCGCGCACGCCGGGCGCAAGGCGTCGACCGATATCCCCTGGAAAGGGAGCGGTCCGCTCGACGCCAAACATGGCGGTTGGCAGACCCTGGCGGCAAGCGCGCTTCCCTTCGCGGCCGGTTTCCCGGCGCCGCGCGAGGCAACCTTGCAGGACCTGGAGATTATCCTTGGCCAGTTCGCCGCCGCCGCGCGGCGCAGTTTCGAGGCCGGTTTCGAAGTCGTCGAGATCCACATGGCGCATGGCTACCTGCTGCACGAATTTCTATCGCCGCTCTCCAACCAGCGCAGCGACGATTTCGGCGGCTCCCTGGAAAACAGGCTCCGCTTTCCGCTTCGGGTGGCCAAGGCCGTGCGCGATATCTGGCCCGAGCACCTTCCGGTATTCGTGCGCATCTCGGCTTCCGACTGGATGGCGGGGGGGTGGGATCTGCCGCAGTCGCTGGAGTTGTGCCGGGGCTTGCAGGCCATAGGCATCGACCTGATCGATTGTTCCAGCGGCGGGCTGGTTCCCGAGGCGGCCCCGCCGTTTGGCCCCGGTTTTCAGACCCCATTTGCCAGCGCCGTCAAACGGGAACTAGGCCTTGCCACCGGCGCCGTCGGTTTCATCACCGAAGCGGCCCAAGCCGAGCAGATCGTCGCCACCGGACTGGCGGATGCCGTGTTCCTGGCGCGCGCCATGCTGAGGGACCCTTACTGGCCGTTGCACGCCGCCAAAGCCCTCGGCGTAGACGTGAGCTGGCCGTCACAGTACGAGCGGGCGAAGCAGTAGATGAGAGATGAAGCCCCCTCCCCCTTGATGGGGGAGGGCTCGGGGAGAGGGTGAAAAGCCGGCAAAGCGGGATAGTTGAAGTCGGCTGGCAGAGCCGATTAATCGCCGAAGTCTATAACCCTAAACATGGCAGTTCATTGCCACAAAAAGGCACAAAAGTCACAAAAAACGGGATCTTATAGTAAAAGCATTTGGAACCATTTTCGTTAGTGCGCTCTATTGACGTAACAACCCAGATTTTTTTTGTGCTTTTTGTGCATTTTTGTGGCCAACTTTTTTTAAGGATAGCCGGACTAGATGCTAATTAGCCACAGCC
>CAIYDQ010000001.1 GCA_903925075.1 uncultured Geobacter sp. | reverse complement strand
TTCCTATGGCTGGCTGATCTTCACCACCGTCGTGATGAGCTTTGGTTTTCACTACTACGAGAGCACCAACCAATCGCTCACCCTGCAGTATTTTTCCACGGCGGTCTCTCCGCTCATCTTCGGCAGACTGCGCGCCCTGGCGGCGGTCTCCAGCGTTGTCGCCGGTCTCATCGTTTACTGCCTCAGCTCGTTCGTTCACTACCGGGAAATGTATCTGGTGATCGGGGCGCTGGTCTTCATCGCCGGCGTCTGGGGGATGTTCAAGAATCCGACTCACGCGGGAGTCATCCCGCAGCGAAAGAAGATGTTCCTGCGCCGCAGATATTCGCTCTTTTACTTTTTGACCTTTTTGTCCGGAGCGCGCAGGCAGATTTTCGTGGTCTTCTCCATCCTGCTGCTGGTGCAGGTTTTCCATTTTTCGGTGCGCGACATGACGCTGCTCTTCATCGTCAACAACGTGGTCGGCTACGTGCTGAACTCCCTGATCGGCAAGGCGATCAACCGGTTCGGCGAGAGGTTCATCTCCTCCATCGAGTACAGCGGCGTGATCGTGGTCTTTCTGGTCTATGCCTACAGCACCTCGAAGAACCTGGTGATGTTCATGTACGTCATCGACAACATCCTTTACAATTTCGACGTCTCGATCCGCACCTATTTCCAAAAGGTGGCCGATCCCGCCGATATCGCCTCTTCCATGTCCGTCGGCTTCACCATCAATCACATAGCGGCCGTTTTCCTGCCGGCTTTGGGAGGTTATTTCTGGATGATGGATTACCGCATCCCCTTTGTCGCCGGCAGCGCCCTGGGTGTGGTGTCGCTGGTGGCGGCCCAGTGGATGCGGGTGCCAAAGAAGGTTGATCAAGTCGCGCCGGCCGTCGTCGCCGCATAGAAGCTGGATTCATAAGACAAAAGGAGGCAACATGTTCAAACGAATCGACCACGTGGAAATCATCACCCGCGATTTCGAAGGCTCCATCGCATTCTACACGGAGGTGCTCGGCTTCACGGTCAAAGAGCGGATGGCGGTGGCGGCCCCTCCTTTGCAGGAGATCGCCTATCTGCAACTGGGCGATACCGTGCTGGAACTGATGCGGGTGGCCGATGCCGCCGTGGTGGCGGCCGATCCCTGGGCCTCCGGTTACCGGATGATGGCGATTGAGGTCGAGAACATGGATCAGGCGATCGAATATCTGGCCGGCAAGGGGGTGGCGGTGACCTGGGGTCCCGTTAACCTGGGGAGCTCGAAAAGAGCGGAGATCCGCGACGCCGACGGCTTCGGCATCGAATTGAGGCAGTGGTAAATCCCCCTTCTTAACCCCGGCTGAGTTGACGATTCGCTTCTTTCCTCAGCGAGGAGAGGTTGGGAAGGGGAAGAGTTGACGAGGATTAACTTTGCGGCAGGCCCCCCTGCCCCCTGTCCGCACTGATCGGCTAAATTGATGACCATCACTTTAGCCGAGACGGGCGCGACAAGTAAACGGAAGATCGTCTCGTAAGCGGAGAGGGACCTTGATGGGTAAACGGTTGATCGGCGCTTTAGCCGAGAGGGTCATGATCGGTTAAATTGATGATCATCACTTTAGCGGAGACGGGCGCGATTGGTAAAAGGATGATCGTCTCGTAAGCCGAGAGGGACCTTGTTGGGTAAACGGTTGATCGGCGCTTTAGCCGGGAGGGTCATGATCGGTTAAATTGATGATCATAACTTTAACCGATACAGGCGCGATTGGTAAACGGAAGATCGTCTCGTAAGCCGAGAGGGACCTTGATGGGTAAACGGTTGATCGGCGCTTTAGCCGGGAGGGTCATGATCGGTTGAATTGATGATCATCACTTTAACCGATACGGACGTGATTGGTAAACGGATGATCGTCTCGTGTTCCGATAGGGATGTGGTTGGTAAAAGGATGATCGTCTCGTCTGCCGATAGGGATGTGGTTGGTAAATGAATCTCCCTCTCGCAAGCAAAGCGGGGCATGGTATGCTCCGCGATGGGGAGCATCTAACAATCAACGATCCTCGCTCGACGAAAGTTTAACCCTCCGTTGCGTATTGAGGATTTGCAGTTGAAGTTGTGCGACATGTTGAAGCACCCCTTCAGAGGCTTCCGATAAAACAAAGACGCCCCGGCGAATTACAGACTCCGTGTCGGATGTCTGCAATTCGCCGGGGCTTGTCGGATACGGCTGAAACAGCGTGAGGTCGGACAAGGGGGAGGGAGATCGACTGGCGCCGGTAACGCTCTATACAATCCCTGCTGCCTGAAATGGACCTCGTATCGCGCCGTTGCTGACTGCGCGATTTTTTCATGATGCGGCTATGATCGGCTAATTGCCGTCGTTGACTCCACCAGCGACGGCGAGAACAACTTTGGGGGCGCTGGCGGCTTTCTTCCGGGTAGGCTTGCGCAGCTTGATCCCCGCATTCTGCAGCAAGGTGAGATCGCTCTCGTTGGCCACAGATTCGAGGAAGTGGATGATCTTCTGGCATTTCTCGACCAGGTCTTGTCGAGCCAACTTTCTGAGGGCGATCTGGTTTCGATCCCCGTATTTCCCTCCTTCGTACGCTTGCACGTATCTGTCGTACGACTGCTGAATCAGATCCTGCGAAAGCTGATCCGGCCTGGTTTTAAACAGTTCCATGGCGAACAGGGCCTTGAGAAAGACGAGTATCCTGGCAAGCAGAAGGGAGTCTTTACCTGAATAATCGAACAGAAAAATATGCATGGGGGTTGCCTCCTTTGGTTGGTGACATGTGGTCGTTACCGGCGAACCGCAACGAAGATTATCATGACCCCCGGAAAAAGAAAGTTTATTTAAGATAAAATTATTAAAAATTACGAACGATTCGCTTTGACTAGCCGCCGAGCCTGAAGGGCGAGAATACGATTTTGTAGGAAACGATCAGGGTGAACAGTAGATAAAGTATCAGGGCGATTGCCGTGAGCCGGCGCGTGAAGGCTGGAATAACCCGGGACATGCTGCCGTGGGAGCGAAACGGCGTCAGCACCCCGACACCCAACGCCGCCACCGCAGCGCCGAATTGCGAGGCATACATGGGATAACCGATGTAGCCGTACTCCTTCTGGAGTATGTCGAAGGGGCAATGGTGGGTCGGAATCTCGTAGATGTAGAGACTTACGACTGACACGATCGAGGCGAGCCCGACGACAAAAGCCGCGCACCCCAGTGCCGAAAACAGATAGCCTCCGCGCCCTTTGCGGTAATAAAACGCACCGCTGAGCAGCGTCGCGGTCATTACCGCATAAAAGACGATCAGCATCGGGGCACTCGGCAGTGAGGCGAGGTCGCCTGAGATGCCGGGTCTATCCACACTGAACAGGCTGCCGCAGCACGAGGTGATGACGTCGGCGTGCAACCCGGAGAAATAGCGGTACAGATAGTAGAACTCGAACAGCGATAGGGGCGCGATGGCGACGAGACCCGCATACTTGATTCTGATGAGCGGATAATCGTGGCCCATGTTGTCGGCATGGTTGACTATGAGCCACACCCCCGCGAGGAGAAAATCCACGATTTTCAGGAGCAACAGAGGATAGCCGAATCCGTGGGCGTTAAGGGTCCCCGCTGCGCACATGGCGCCGGTGAAGAGCAGGTGCAGCCGGTCCGCGGTGTAGACGAACAGGAACAAGGAGACAAGTTCGAAGGCAAGCGCGTAACTTATCAGGGTAGAGATCAGATAGGTGCGCTTTTCAAGTTCGAGTTGCAGTTCGCTGCCGCTTTGCAGGTCCCAGTTGCGCAGGATGCGCACCCCGTACCACCCCGCATAGAGCATCATGAGACAGGTCAGGAGTGCCCCGGTGAGCAGGGCCAAAACGGCGGGGTGCAGGATCATGGTGAAGTCCCGGCGCCGATTATGCGACCGTCGCGCATCTCGATGACCGCATCCGCTAGCGCCGTATCGTAGACGATCGGATCGTGGCTGGCGATCAGGACGCTCTTTCCTTGCCCCTTGAACCCCCCAATGATCTCCATAAATTCGCACGACAGTTTGCTGTCGAGATGTGCGGTCGGTTCGTCGGCGATGATCACCGCGGGATCGTTGATCAGGGCGCGGGCGATGGCGACCCTCTGCATCTCGCCTCCGGAGAGCTGCTCGATCCGGGCGGCGGCGTGGCGCGAGACGCTGAAAAGCTCTAAAAGCTCCCGTGCCCTGTGACGCAACTCGGGCACGCTCTCGCCCGTCGGGTAGGCGGGAAGCATGACGTTCTCCAGCACGGTGATACCGTGAACCAGATTGAAATGCTGGAAGATGAAGCCGAAGGTGCCGCGCCTGATCCCGGTGAGAAATCGCTCGGGAAGGCTCGTAATTTCGATCGAGTCGTCGACTGGCGAGCCCGGCAGGCATCCCTTTCCGATCCCGTGCAAGAGTATGCGTCCCGATGTGGGTCTGGCCATGCAGCCGATAAGCGTCAAGAGCGTCGTCTTTCCCGAGCCGCTCGGCCCCTTCAGGATGGTCACCTCGCCTAAGCCGATGCTGCAACTCACCCGATCCACGGCGGTGAACTGGTTCGCTCTCCCTGCGTTGAAGTTTTTGCTAACCTCGATAAGTTCGATCACTGTCAGGACCTCATGGCTGCATCGGGGTCCACCGTGGCTGCGAGCCAGGACGGGACGATGGTGGCTACGGTGTAGGGACCGACAGTAAGAAAGAACAGCACGCATAACTGGTACGGGTCGATGACCGGCGTCAGCCCGAATCGCGGATAGAGCACGCTCCACCCCTTCAGCGCATGTTCGAAGAGCGAAGCCGAAAAGAAAAATACGTGCAGGTAGGCGACGCTTACTCCGACGAGGTAAGCGGTAAGCGAGATTACCATCCCTTCGAACGATTTCAGCAGCAGCACGTCGCCCGTTTCCCAGCCGATGGATTTCAGGATGCCTATTTCTTTGCGCTCCTCGGCGGAAAGAGCGGTCGCCTTATCCCATGCGAAGAGGACGAATGAGAGCACCGCCACCGAGAGTATGACGAGCACCATGCCGCCGCGCCAGTCGAAGACGGAATCGTAGGTCCTCAACATCTCGCTTTTCAGGATCGGTCTGGTGTCGGGGAACTGCCGCGAGATTTTGGCGGCAATGGTGGGCACTTCAACCTTGTTCCCGACGACGACGGCGAGGTCGGTGGCGCGCCCAAGCGGGAAATCGAAGAGTGCGCGAAAATCGTCTTCCCTTATCTGTATCAAGTCTGAGGCCACCAGTTCGGAATTGCCGGGCAGTATCTTCTGCACCGAAAAAACCGCCGGGGTTCCTTTCGCACCCCGAAGCGACCAATGCACCCCCGTGGTGAGGCGCATGATCCTCGCCACGCCGCTCCCGATGTAAATCGACTCCTTGGCTGGCGGATCGTCGTCGGAGGCCACCAGCGTAAAGTTGGCCCCGGTGAACGGATCGTAGTAATAGCCCCATAACCGCGGGCTCACCGCGCTAACCCCCCTGATGGCGGCTATTTTATCGCCGTAAGTGATCGGAATCGGGTCGTGCCTCCCTGCCACCATCCGCTGCACCACGAGGTCGGGCGCCCCCTCCAGCAGCAGGGTTGCCTCGCGTTTGAGCGCCTGGGTGAAGAAAACGATGGACGCGATGATGAAGACTATGAACGCGTATACGGCAAGGAGCGACAGGTTTTTCCCCTTGCGCCGTAGCAATGAGGAAATAGCGAAGTCGAGTATGTTTCGATGTCGTTCGATGCGGCGGTTCATGGCGCCTCGCGGCGAAAGTCGGGCGGCGACATGAGGCTTCCTGAAGGGAAATGTTCCAGCGCCATGGGATGGTCCTGGAAGGCGGCGTGGCGGTCGGCCATGGCCGGGTGCCTCGTGTAGCGAGCCTCGGTAAAGAGGCACAAGTCGCTGAGCTTGAGCCTGCGTAGCAGTTCCCGGTTGGAGGCGAGACGCGCTCCGCCACCGGCGCGGCTTATGGCTGCGTGAAGAACCAGGAGCGAAGAGATTGCCAGCAGGGTGCCGATAAGCGTTAAAAACCATGTTGAATTGCGCACGGGCGGGGTTCCTCTGTAGGATTTTCTCGATTTATGGAGCGGTGCCGCCGCTATTCCATCGTTTTCAGGAGCGCCTGCGTTACCTCCTCGAAACGGATTAACCTCCGGCCCTGATGATCCATCATGAAGCCCTCCGCGTCGGCTTTTTTGGCAAACGGTATCGGCTCATTGCCCATCGGTCCGTATACGTTGCTGCCGACGACGAAGTACGCCCGTCTTCCCTCGATGAGGGTAAGGGAGTAGTAGTCCTTTACGCCGATGAAGGCTATGTCGGCTCGCTTCCTGGCGGGGTCGTATTTTTTTGGGGTGAGGTAGTATTTGAAGAGGTCCTTCGGTCCGTCGAAATAGATCTTCGTGCCGTCCTTGTAGACGACGTAGGCGCTCCAGTCCGGAAACTTGGCGACGAACATTCCGCAAACCGGGCACTTGGCATCCTTGGGCACCGGCACGGGCGCGTTTTGC